>JBDWTN010000007.1:0-352500 GCA_039984955.1 Marinobacter alexandrii | reverse complement strand
GGAGAATGGCAGATCACACTTGAAGTATTTAGAGACCTTGGAGCGGCCTTTCTTGTGGTAATCATTGTCATCTACATGTTGATTGTGGGCTGGTTTCAGAACTTTAAAACACCATTGGTTATGATGATTGCCATTCCGCTTTCACTGGTAGGGATCGTTCTTGGGCATTGGTTGCTTGGAGCATATTTTACTGCTACATCCTTTATTGGGATGATTGCTCTGGCTGGTGTGATGGTGAGGAATTCAGTGCTCCTTATTGACTTTATCGAGATAAGACTAAAAGAAGGAGCTTCTATGAAGCAAGCGATAATTGATGCTGGTGCTGTACGAACAACACCGATTTTACTTACGACAGGAGCGGTGGTCATTGGCGCATCGATCATTTTGTTTGATCCGATTTTTCAGGGATTGGCCATATCCCTCGTAGCAGGTGCCATTGTGTCTACCATCCTCACACTCATTGTTGTACCACTGATTTATTATATGACGGAGAATAAAAAGTGGGAGAATAAGCAGGAGCTTAAATAAAATATTATGGAACTAATAATTATTACGGCGGTAAGCCAATTTGAAAAAGATATCAAACATCTTCTGAAAAAATCAGGAGTTAAGTCCTTTTCATATATGGATGTCACAGGCTATAAGGATTTATCAGATCAGCCTATGGAAGCAAATTGGTTTGCTTCTGATATTGGGGAACACAGATCTATACTTTTCTATGCATTTGTACAGAAGGAACTGATTGATGAGTTTTTGGAGAGGATCGACCAATTAAATAGCGGACAAGAAACAGCGTCAAAAATTCACGCTGCAGTTCTTGATATTAAAAAAACGAATAAACAATAAGCAAAAATGAGAAATAGAATTGTACATGCAGTAGCGGGAAGCTTTATTTTAGTAAGTCTGATACTGTCTATATATGTGAATCAAAATTGGTTGTGGTTCACCGCATTTGTAGGTGCCAATTTGTTGCAATCCTCTTTTACCAAATGGTGTCTTATGAGTAATATTCTCAAAAAACTGGGGGTTCCCGAGTAAAGTGCATAACTAGTATTTTGATCAATAAGAATTGATATGAACATTCATAGCTTACATTCAGGTGAAAAAAAGGTTTCAGCCGTTTCTTTTTTCAAAGGAAATGGAGGGATTGCTATTGCACTTCAAATAGGGGAAATGCAAGAATTAAAAGAACATGTAAGTAAGGTGCCAGCTTTGCTTATTTGCCTGGAAGGTGAGGCGGTCTTTGAGGATGAAAATGGTATTTCTGAAAAATTGTTTTTTGGAGACTATGTGAACATTAAACCTATGCTCAAGCATAAGGTCAGAGCCATAGCAAATAGTAGTTTGCTTTTGATTAAGTAGGATTAGCACATTTAACTCAGGATAAAATCTACAGCCATTTTCACATGCAATTCTGTTGTTGGCAATAAAGGAATATTGAAGTCCGTCTCATTGACCAAAAGGGGCAATTCAGTGCATCCTAGTATGATTCCTTCAGCTTCTTTCTGCTGAAGAAGATGCATTTGCTCTAGAAAAAAGCCTCTCGCTTCGTCTGAAAAGATTCCCTGAGTTAATTCTCTGGATACATAATCGTGAGCCTGGTCCAGGTTCTCTTCGTCAGGGATGATGGTTTGTATCTTGAATTGCTTACTTAAAATGGACGGAATAAAATTCCCAGTCATGGTAGGCCTATTTCCAAGTAGGCCCAGCTTTTTAAGACCTTTCTTAGCCGCTTCGTTTCCAGTGGCCTCTGCGATATGTAGGATAGGAATATCAATTTTGGGTTGAACATATGGATAAACCATATGTGGCGTGTTGGCACAAATAATAATAGCCTCCGCTCCTGCTTGCTGGAGTTTGAGTGAAACATCCAGGTACTTTGCATTAATCTCTTCCTTGTCCTGCCTCCGCATCAATTCAATATTGATACTGTGAAGAATTAGTGGAGGATTGCCTTGGGTACCAATCTTTTCACCGACCTGCTCATTTATCAGTTTATAATACTCAATGGTTGAGAACCATGAGGTGCCGCCTATCATTCCTAATGTTTTCATCTCAAACCTGAAGTATATTCCCCGAAATTTTGCAGGAAGTTTTTACCGTATTGTAAATCGTGCCGAATTTTTTAATGTTCTTTTTTAGTAAGTGAGTGTTCAGATTCTTGTCAGTGCTATAAATAGAGAGTTTGTATGTGATGTCACCCATACGAGGTGGATCTTCAAGCCTTTTGGCACTTACTTGTATGCTTGCTTTTTGATATTCGAACTTTAGCATTTTCGAAAATCGTTCTACATTTTTAAGTATACAAGAAGAGAAAGACCCAAGGAACAACTCTGCAGGACTTGGAAGGGTATCTGCTGTATCATCGGTTGTTCCGAAATTAATGATCGATTCCTTGACAATGATTGATCCATCGCTTCTGGCTACTGATTCTGAGTTTAGAGTGAATTCCATAGTTAGTGCTGCATTGGTTTTATTTAATCTTCTCAAAGGTCCCGTTTTTTTAAGCTGGAACGAATGACTTTTATCATATCACAGGAAGAGAAAGATGGCTTTCGATTTAACTTTTAACATGTTCTTTTCTGACGATGATCATATGAATCTCTGCAACTGATCATTATATCTTAGAGTGGTAGTTTGCAGATTTGAGTCATAGATTTGTAGTCTTCCAAATCTAAAATTTTATGCTGCAATATATAATTGGGTTCAGCTTAAAGAATAAGCTGATTGTTTTGTTATTCACCTACTCAATTGTTGGATTTGGCTTGTATGCGTTGATGAATATCCCCATTGGGGCTGTGCCAGATGTAACAAACAATCAGGTACAAGTAATTACCACCTCGCGAGATCTTTCTACTCAAGATGTAGAACAGTTTATTACCTATCCTGTAGAACTGGAAATGGCTAATCTTCCTGGTGTGAAAGAAATCCGATCTGTTTCTAAGTTTGGATTATCAGTCGTAACCATCGTTTTTGAGGACCAGATGGGCACATATCTTCCGCGTCAACTCATCGCTGAGAAGATTAAAACAGCTGCTGAAAATATACCTTCAGGTTTTGGTTCACCAGAGATGGGCCCAATCTCGACAGGATTAGGGGAAATCTACCAATACGTGCTTGAAGTAGATCCTGCCTATGCAGATCAATACTCGATAATGGAACTACGTACTATTCAGGATTGGATTGTAAGAAGGCAGCTTTCAGGAATTCCTGGGGTAGTAGAAGTGAATACGTGGGGTGGCTTTCTCAAGCAATATGAAGTAGCAATCAACCCGAATCGATTAAGAGCGATGGATATCTCAGTATCCTCCATATTCAGAGCATTGCAAATGAATAATAGTATAGCTGGTGGAGGCTACATCGAGAAAGGAGATCAGGCGTATTTCATTCGGGGAGAGGGATTAACCAAAAGCCTTGAAGAAATAGCCAACATTGTAGTGGAAAATCGGGATGGACTTCCTGTTTATGTTAAAGATGTAGCTAAAGTACAATATGGACATGCTACACGGTTCGGAGCGATAACCGGTAATGGCGAGGGAGAGAAAGTATTGGGACAAGTCATGATGTTGAAAGATGCTAACCCTAAGGCAGTCATTGAGGCAGTGAAGGCCAGAGTCGATGAAATTCAATATACCTTACCAGAAGGCATTTCAATTAATCCATTTTTAGAACGAAGTGAGCTGATTGGTAAGACCACAGCAACTGTAGCCGAAAACCTGATTCTTGGATGCCTGATTGTGGTCTTAGTTGTGGTTCTCTTGTTGGGTAATTTGCGTACAGGCCTGGTGGTTGCTTCCGTGATTCCACTATGCTTACTTTTTGCCATTTCTCTAATGTATATCTTCGGTGTAGACGCAAATCTGATGAGTTTGGGTGCCATCGACTTTGGGATCATCATAGATGGGGCAGTGATCATTGTTGAATTTGTTGCCTTTCGCATTGCTGCCGAGCAAGCGCAAATATTGAATGCACCATTATCTGAACGGAAATCTATCATTGACGCCATTACTTTCGAGAGTACACATAAGATGATGCATTCAGCAGTGTTTGGTCAATTGATCATCATGATTGTATTCATTCCAATCTTGTCTCTGATCAATGTAGAAGGCAAAATGTTTCGGCCCATGGCACTCACATTTTGCTTTGCCCTTCTGGGAGCAATGATTTTTTGTTTTACGTATGTCCCAGTGATTTCGAGCATGTGTTTGAAACCACCAAAGTCAGAAAAACGAAATGTTTCATTTCGATTCATCTCCTGGCTTAAGGCTCAGTATCAGCCGATATTGAATGGCGTCTTGAACCATGCAAAGGCTGTAATGATATTAGCTATAGGATTACTAGTCAGTGCTTTGGCCCTTTTTTCCACACTAGGTGGAGAGTTTGTTCCTACCTTGGACGAAGGGGATTTTGTGATCCAACCGGTTCTTGAAACCGGCACCTCATTGAGTAAAACGGTAAAAATAACGACACAAATAGAGCAAGTCATTGGCAGTTTCTCGGAGGTCGATCAAGTGGTGACACGCATTGGAGCCGCGGAAGTCCCTACAGATCCCATGTCCATGGAAGAAACAGATGTGATCATTAAGCTGCACCCGAAACATGACTGGCAAATAGTGAGAACAAAAGATGAATTAGCGAACGCTATCAAAGAAGCTCTACAAAAGACTATTCCTCATGTAGATTATGAATTTACACAGCCTATAGAAATGCGCTTCAACGAGCTAATAACGGGAGTTAGGGCCGATTTGGCAATTAAAATATTTGGAGATGACCTTTCGGTTTTAGCTGCAAAAGCTGGGGAAATAGCGAAGCTAATCGAACGTGTAGATGGCGCCTCTGATATTACCGTAGAGAAGGTAGAAGGATTACCTCAAATGAGCGTTGAGTATGATCGAGGAAAAATTGCTCGCTATGGACTGAATATCTCGGGTGTCAATGATATCATTAGCATGGGCTTTGCAGGGAAGGTAGCTGGAAGTGTATTCGATGGGGAGCGAAGATTTGATCTGGTTATACGATTCGACGAAAATTATCGAAAGGATATCCAAAATCTACAGAATGCTTTTGTGGCCACATCATCTGGTTTGCAGATACCACTCAGAGAATTGGCTAAGATCTCTTATACGAAGGGGCCAGCTAAGATTTCCCGCGATGATACGAGACGAAGAATAGTGGTGAGTGTAAATGTTCGTAATCGAGACCTGGAGTCTGTAGTAGAAGATGTGGAATCGTTGATAGCAGCCAATATCACATTTCCCCCTGGTTACTCAGTAGCCTATGGTGGGCAGTTTGAAAATCTTCAAAGTGCAAAAGAACGCCTCACATATGCTGTGCCTTTAGCTCTCTTATTGATTTTTGTTATGCTTCGTTTTGCTTTTCAATCCACAAAAGAAGCTCTGATGATCTATAGTGCTATTCCGCTAGCTGCTGTGGGCGGAGTGCTTTTTCTCTGGATTCGTGATATGCCATTCAGCATTTCAGCAGGAGTAGGATTTATTGCTCTTTTTGGTATCGCTGTGCTCAATGGGATTGTGCTGGTCGAACATTATAAAGAACTCAAAGTAGATGAAAATATGGATTTAAGAACCCTGGTACTACAAGGAACCTCATCCCGACTGAGACCCGTTTTACTCACGGCCTCAGCAGCTGCTACAGGTTTTTTGCCAATGGCTATTTCTACTTCCGCAGGAGCTGAAGTACAAAGACCTTTAGCTACGGTGGTGATAGGAGGCTTGGTTACAGCAACAATATTGACGCTGATTGTGCTTCCAGCGTTGTATTATCTTCTGGAGGGGAAAAAACGTAGGTTTCAAACTAATCCAAAAATGGCTATTCTTTTGTTTGTCTTCTTGCCCTTTCTGGGGTATTCGCAGAGCAGAGCAGTTACCCTTCGGGAAGCAATCCAAATTGCCAGACAAAACAATGCCCGACTTCAGGCACAGAAGGTTAGCGTGGAGAAGCAAAAAGTGCTTCAGGGAACTGCGTTTGACTTTGACAAAACTCAGGTTTATTACCAATATGATGAGAACAACATCGCACCAAATGATAGCCCATTGAAAATATGGGGTATCCAACAAAACTTGCGCTTTCCGACGACCTACACGAGTAAACAAAAGCTAAATCAAGCTAAAGAGGAATTGGAAAGGAGGCAATACGCAATTGAAGAGCGTATATTGGAAGAGAAGGTCTCCAAAGCCTTTTATCATATCTTGTATGTACTATATCTCAGGGATCAGTATCAGTTTTTAGATAGCATATATACAAGGTTTTCCAATGCAGCCGGAAGGCGGTTCAGGTTGGGCGAATCCAATGAGCTGGAAAGACTTACTTCAGAAAGCCAGCATAACGAAATCCGATTGCAGCTGGATCAAACAGAAAATGAGTTGTCCATGGCATATACTTCACTTCAGCAGTGGATACAAGCCAATGAACCAGTGAAAGTTATTCCGCCATCACTTGACCGAGTCAACATCCTCCCATTTGATTCACTGAATCACCCAGTGATACGCTACCTCGATCAGGAAAAACAATGGTCTGTGGAAGCAACTAAGATGCTACAAAGTGACTGGCTGCCAGATATACAGCTAGAGTACTTTCAAGGTACCAATGATGCTATCAATGCGCAGACTTATTCTGGGTTTCAGGTAGGGTTGGATATTCCTCTTCTTTTTGGGGCCCAAAAATCAAAAGTAAAGGCGAGCAAACTTAATCAGGAGCAGGTGTCGTTCAATCGCTTGGATTACCAAAGACAACTGGTGGCACGCTGGAAAAAGCTTAATCTGGAATTAGCAAGACATGACCAGTCACTGCAGTATTATGACTCAACTGGAAAGCAGTTGTCGGAATCCTTGATTAATGCGGCATTTCGCTCGTTTGAGAGTGGTGAGATAGACTTCTTCCAATACATCCAGACAATGGATCGAGCAGTAAGTATTCGTGTGAGTTATTTAGAAAGCCTGGGAAAGTACAATGAAATAGCACTTTCAATTAACTATTTGATGAACTAGATCCTAACCGGAAATTGAAAGATCAGAACTATCAATTCAAAATAAAATGAAAAAATCAGCATACATTTTCAGTCTTTTAATTGCATTTATGACGTGTGAAAAGAAATTAGATGAATCAAATCCCGCCGCAACAGAAGCAGTAGAATCCCTTGCATCAAAAAGGGATGAAACGAATCAGGAAAATCTGAATGGGTCGATGGCGGTGACACTATCTGAAAATACCATTTCTGTCACCGGATACCTAGATGTGCCACCTGGGAATAGAGCCGCTGTTAGCCCTTATTATGGTGGTTTTGTGAAGGATATAGACATACTTCCCGGACAAAGAGTGAAGAAAGGAGATATACTATTAACCCTTCAAAACCCGGCTTACCTTCAAATCCAACAAGAATACCTGGAGTCTAAAGAACAAGTTGATTATTTGAAAACAGATTATGATCGACAAAAGACACTTGCGGATGAGCAAATAGCGTCAACAAAAAATTTCAAAAAAGCAGAAACAGATTATCGGGTAATGTTGGCCAGGTATCAGTCGCTTAAAGAGCAGATAAAACTCATGGGCTTATCGATAGCTACTTTGGAGACAGGTAGATTGGTCAATACGTTGAATCTCCGAGCTCCTTTTGATGGAAGTATCATATCAGTCAACGTTTCAAAGAGTGTATTTGCGGATCCCAAGAATGTAGCAGTTGAGTTGATTAATACAGATCATATTCACTTGGAACTAGATGTTTATGAAAAGCATGCATTGCAAGTGAAAAAAGGTCAGTCGATTCAATTCAAGATACCTGAAACTGGTGATAAAGTTTATCAGGGCGAAGTTCACTTAGTTGGGGAATTTATTAATCCTAAAAAGAAAACAATAATGGTACATGGACATGTATTGGATAGGGAACAAATTAATTTAATACCCGGGATGTTTGTTGAGGCTACAATAGTGATTGATTAATAATTGGCTCTTAGCAAGAATGATAGAGTTTCTAAAAAAAGTGCGATTAATTAATAGTAGTCAAATTTGGTTTGATAAAACTAGAATAAAAACCCTACTGACTAAAACCCAAAAAAAAGTGTAGCTGAAGTCTCTTTGCAAGCTTACCGCTCATTCCATCCTTTACCTTCAAAGATTTTAGGTATAAGCTTTTCAAATGCTTCCTGAAAATCTGGGCTTTCTCTAAACTTATGTTCAAGCTCTTCCAGCGTATCATAGACAGATGTGTCCTTCAAGGGAGTTTTTCCCTTTTGCCGCCTGCGGAAGGTGATTGCATTCAGAATTAATACTTGATGCCGATCAGAAAAGTAATTGAGGCGGATCATTGAAGTGGCTGCACCATATCTCTAGATTATTCCCAATATGAATGAATCACATCCAAATATTGCTAGTGGTATCAAAGTCCGCTATGATAAGAACTGGGGTAAGTGGCAGATTCTGCTTGTTGCTCTACTGAGTTTTCTAGCACTCAAGCCTATCTTTTTGACTCTTAATGCAGGGTTCGTAGCAATCACAATCATTGTAATGGCCTTTGGATCATTGGTCTTGACAAATGCCAAGTGGAAAACGAAAGCAACGCCATGGGGTGAGCATCGATTTATTAAATAAGTAATAGTACGGTATGATAACGGTGATAGAAAATAAAACGATACTAGCAATAATGCTTGTGTGTATTTCAACATCAATTTTCTCTCAAGAAATGAATACAATATTTTCAAATTCAAAAGAAAATTCTAATGGAACTTCTACTGGTGCTTATGGAGGACCTTTTGTTCATGCAGCACAATTAAATGGAAATTGGGGTATTTCAATAGGAGGTAAAGGTGGTGTCATAATCAATCGAAAATTCGCTTTTGGTGGAATTGGAATGGGAACAGCCAGTGATTATAATTTTATAGGAGATAACTTAAGTGGGAATACGAATGCAACTTTAGATGTTAGCTATGGTGCAGGAGGAATTTTTGCCGAGTACATTTCCAACCTTAGCAATTCCATTCATTTTTCTGTGCCCATTAACCTAATGGCAGGAGGAGTTTCCATTAACGATAATGAGGTGGAAGCTGAATCTTCCCGTGCCTTCATTATCGAGCCAGGTGTGAATCTGGAGTTCAATTTAACTAAGGCTTTTATTACAGGCTTAAACTTTCTTATAGGCAATTTTTGGGTAGTTCTTTGGATAATTTGAATAATAGAGATCTATCAGGATTTAGCATAGGATTGGTATTCAAGTTTGGATCCTTTTAAATGAATAAACCTTGCAGATTCAACCATACACGATTTAAAAACATTTCAAAAGGAACTCAATATTCACGAATAAAAAATATTGTAACGTCATGAGTAATATTACTGAAGAACAAATAAAGGAAAATGCAAAAAAGCGCATTGATTTCAAATACCACTTTTTAATTTATGTATTGGTTAATATGTTTTTGTGGGCTATTTGGGTAATTACAGGAAGTGGATATATGTGGCCTGTTTGGCCAACAGGCGGCTGGGGAATCGCGATTTTCTTCCATTATATAGGTGCTTACAACTCTATTAATCTTTTCTCTGTTGAAAAGGAAGTCGAAAAGCTGAAAAAGGAAAAAGGGTAAGTATTCTTATAAGTGGTTATAAAGCTTGAACTCTTAAATGGTATGGTAAATTGGCACGAAGTATTTTAACTTGACTCTGTCCAAGCCAGTTCAATCCACCAATATGATTTGGTTCATTGTTCTTTATGATTACGCTCATTGCATGGGGTTCGCACCTACTTTTAGCTTGTTGTCGTGAAGCAACTAATTAACTACTACGCCAAAAGGAGAGTTTGCTTGGAGGGCGATGGCATAAACATGCAACGAAATGAAAGTCACATTCTATGGGTACAACACCTTTCTGATTGATTGGGGAAGCAATAAGATCGCTATTGATCCCGGAGGAAGTTTTTACATACCTGATTTTTTCAAAACCTTAATCCCTAAAACTGAATGGCGTGATATCACACACATATTTGTCACACATGGTGACCCTGATCACCATTGGCATACGGATAGGGTTGCCAAAATTTCTGGTGCCAAAGTGATCTGCAATGAGAAAATGGTTCGAACAATCAAAGGTGAAAGGTTGATTTTAGGACCAAGAAGTAAAGGACTGGTGTTCAACACTCCAATAAAGAATCTCTATACCGTTGCAGTAGATGAAACAATTGTAGTTGATGACCTGGAAATCACTGGGGTCAAAGGGACACATGGTCCTTTAATCTTGAAAGTAGGTCCATTTTCTAAAACCTTGCATGAAGGTCCTGAAGAGCGGTTTGGCTATGGCGAAATGGGGTTTCATATAAAATATAAGGATAGAGCTATCGTCAATCTGGGAGATACGATGTTGTTCGAGGACGAATGGGAAAAGGTATCATCTCCCGATGTGCTGATGATTCCCATTGGAGGCAAGATTGCTGGCAACACCATGGATGAAGAAGAAGCCTTGAAAGCAGTACAAGTTATGAAGCCTAAAATGGTCATCCCGGTTCACTACAACTGTGGGGCCATGTTTAAGAAGAACTACAACCCTGCAGATGACCAATTATTCAAAAGAAGGTCAGAAGCAATGGGTGTCAATTGCGTCATTCTGCAAAATGGGAAATCAATACAATTATGAGAGGCAGAGAGCAAAGTAAAAAATAGAATTATGAAAGTATTCAGCTTATCACTTCGGGCATGTCATTCAAAATAGTCTTTGGAAAAGAATACATCAAAGTAAAACGAACCTTAGAATAACACTTCATGCAGGTTTTTACTTCCTGAGAATGTAATTACAACTTCTCTTGAATGCTCAATTTTTCTTATCCAATCTCTTTCAATCATTGCTTCTAACAACGCAGCTCCTAGAGCACCTCCAAGGTGATGCTTTCTTTCAGACCAGTCCAGGCATTTGTATGCGAACTTCCGTTTGGTCTTACTCAGTTTTTGACAGTCAATCCCAAGTGAAGCGAACCAATTCTCACCCTCAGATGTCGGTAAATATTGACTATCATCTTCTGATAATAATTTTCTTGCGATCAACTTTTCGTGGATTTTAACCCCCATGTAGCCAGCCAGGTGATCGTAACATGTTCTTGCATGCTTTATGCCGGATGTTGGTAGTTTTTCTTTTCCTGATTCTCTTGACTCTCTTTTGGGGATGATAGCAGCAATAGCCTCTATAGCATAAGCTACTTCGGAGTTGGAGATTCTGTAATACTTATGTCTTCCTTGTTTTTCAGTACTGATAAGTCCATGCTCTCTTAATTTGTTTAAGTGATTGCTCCCAGCTTGAGGTGATAGATTAGCGAATAATGCTAGCTCAGTAGCAGTGTATGCTCTACCATCTAGAAGGCACCATAGAATGGTAGCCCTTGCAGGTTCAGCAATCAATGAGGTGATTTTAGCAAAATCCTTAGATGTTTCCATTTATTTAGGTATAGCTCACTACGAATTTCATACTTCATTTTAAAATGAAGTATTAATATACGGAAAGTATTCTCTTTGATCTCAAAGAAATTACGAATGAAGACAATAGCTTCCTTATTTTTGGTTTTAGGATTACTGGCATGCAATGCTCAAAAGATGTCAGAGCAGATTGAAATAGAAAGTAGAATCACTGGCTTGAAATTGTGCTTAACACATTTGTCAGTGAATGATGTTGCTGATAAACCTCCAGTTTTACTCATTCATGGTGCATCTTTTCCTACTAACCTGGCGTCAGGTTTTGAGATGGATGGACTTTCCTGGATTGAATTTATATCTAAACAAGGGCATGATGTTTACGCCCTAGATTTTTTAGGATACGGATGCTCTGATCGATATAGCAAGATGAATGATGACGCTGATGGTGATCCATTGGGTATGGGAGAGGAAGTAGCATATGACATTCATCAAGCAGTTAAATACATTCTCGCGCAGAATGAGAATTTTGATAAAATAAATTTAATCGGTCATTCGTGGGGAGCCTCTGTTTCAGGTTACTACACCAGTCTCTATCCGAAAACGGTAGACAAGCTGGTTCTGTTTGCTCCATTTGTAAGACGAGATGGGCCTTTAGAATGGGAGAGACCAGATTATCGATACATTGATCTTACTCCTGAGAAACGTATAAAGCAATTTTCAAAAGCAATTCCACAAGGAGAAACAACCCTCCATGAGAATATACATTTGGAATGGGGTGCTAAATGGCTGCAAAGTGATTTAACCTCGAAGAAAAGATTGCCGCGTGCTGTTCGCTATCCTGCCGGCTGGAAACTTGATTTGTACAACTGCTGGAATGGATCATGCTTTTTTGATCCGAAAAAAATCAAAACTCACACGTTGGTCATAAGAGGTGAGTGGGATACGGTATTGAATTCAAAAGATGCCGATTATTTAATTGATGAACTCAAAAATGTGGCATCTATAAAATACATCATCCTTAAAAAGTCGACACATGTTGCTCACCTAGAAAAAAATAGGTACGAGTTGTATAGAGAGGTAGAAGAATTTTTGAGTTTTAAGTTTAAAAAATAAAGGAAATGATTGCTGTGATATTTGAAGTCTTGCCAAACGCGGAGAATAAACTTGAGTACCTTGAAATAGCTGCTAAACTGAAACCTGAGCTTAAAAAAAACTTGGGCTTTATTTCAATTGAGCGTTTTCAAAGTTTTGAAAATCCTGATAAAATTTTATCACTTTCATTCTGGGAAAGCGAAGAGTCAGTGAGAGAATGGAGAATTACAGAGATACATAGAGCTTCTCAACAAAAAGGAAGAGAGTACATTTTCAAAAACTATCGTCTGGTAGTTGCACAAGCAATAAGAGATTATAGTATGCTCCAAAGGGCTGAAGCTCCATTTGATAGTGAGAGTTATCATGATGATGTGTCCTGAATAAAAAATTCAATCTTTCTTCAATCAGTTAAAGGTCGACGGTCACTTGAGTTTCCGTGAATGCTTAGGTTGAAGATTACAGAAAAATTGAGGTAAGAGTTGATCATGCTAGATGCATCTACGATCGTTAAAATCTATTCACTAGACTGCAATACCTTCTGAAAGGTCTTCGTACTTCAATAGTTCGTCGATATTTGTTCAGGTACGTTATATCTTTATGTATATTGAAGCCAAACCACTATTGTTTTTATGCTTTCAGATTTACAAAAGGAAAAGATATCTCATTATTTCAGAGTTGTTTTAGATCAAGACCGCAATGGCGTTCTTGAGGAAGTTGATTTTCGAGAAATTGGAGAATCGTTATGTCTGTTGTGGATGCTCAAACCAGATACGCCAGAATACAAGACAATTCTTGATAGAAGTGTGAAGAGCTGGGGGATGTTTCAAAAATATTTCCAAAGACAAGGAGGAGAGGCTAATGAAGAGCATTTTCTGGAATTCTTTGAAGATATATTAAAGGAAGGAAATGAGCCATTGTATAAAAGTTGGGTGGTGCACATGATTAGTTCCATTTTTGACTCATTTGATGTTAATAATGATGGAGTGATCTCTGTAGATGAGTATTCAGATATGTTCATGTGTTACCATATTCCTATCAAACACTCAGCTAAAGCATTTATAAAATTGGATAGAGATGGAGATGATTTTATTACCAAAAAAGAATTGATGCGTGCCGTTGATGAATTCTTTCGATCAAGTGATGAGCGTGTTCCGGGTAATTGGTTGTTTGGCTTCTGGGCGGATAAGGATTAAAAAAATAAACCCCATCAATGTGGGGTCTACCTGTTAGTTATAAAAAAGATCATACTCTGTCAAGCAACTTTTAGTCGCTGCATATAAGTCTGGCATTTTTCCTTTGATCCGATATATAAGATGCTGAAGTTTTTCTTCACCATCCATTCTCCAGAATCAGATTTTGAAAGTTTGATTGCGTCTTTTTTCGCAAAGAAATTGAATAAATAACCCATAGCTTAATGATTTATAGTTTTCGCTTAATGATTTTTAGTTTCCATATCAAATTTGAATTAAAAAAATTCAATTCCTTATAGGTATTGTGCTATAATTAGAAGTAGTCATTATGACTATTTTTTTGAGGGTAATTACTCTGATCTCAGGGAATCTACCGGATCGTTTAATGCAGCTTTATACGATCGATACCCAACACTCACTACTCCAATTGCTATTGAAATGAATGATGAAATAATAAAAATTAGTGGACCAATATCTACCCGATAGGAGAAGTTATTTAGAAACTCATTTCCAGCATACCATATCAAAGGACACGAGATTATAATTGCTATGGCAACTAATAAAATAAAACGTTTTGATAGCATTTGAGCTACTTGAATACTAGATGCACCCATCACCTTACGGATACCTATTTCTTTCGTTTTCTGCCTTATCATGAATGAGGCCAAGGCAACTAAACCGAGTGAGGCCAGAAAAATACCAACAATTGAAAATAGGGTGATGATTAAACCTGTGCGTTCTTCTGATTCATACAACTCATTAAATGTAGTGTCTAGAAAATCATAATTAAGGGTTGACATGGAGCCTGTTATAACCCAATTGTCTTTGAGGTAGTCAATGGTTTCTTCTATTGATCCTTTTTGATACTGCAACATGATTTTTGACCCGACAGGATCAGGACCCATATACCAATAAATCATGGGTTCTATTTGTTCTGCCAGAGATTGATAATGGAAGTCTTTCACGACTCCAATCACCTGATAGGTATCTTGATCACCACTTGCTCTGATTTCTTTGTTTTCCAGATCTTCCCAGCCAAATGCATCAAATGCAGATTCATTAATGAGGACTACATCTTTTTCTCCTTTAAGCTTCTCGTCAAAGTTTCTTCCTTTAATAATATCCAGTCCTAAAGTAGGAACTACTCCAGCACTGAAGTTTGTCTGACGTAGGTGAATATCACGACTGTTGCCATTCACATCATCAAAATTATTGTAGTTCTGATCATAATTTCCTGGAGTATTTGAAGCAAAAGCGATAGATTCAACAAAGGGCTGATTTTCTGTTACTTCTCGAAACCGCCTGACATCCTTTGCAGCTTTTTCAAGATCTGTGAAAGAAGTATAATCTAGATGAATAACGATTACTCTTTTATGATCTAATTCCAGATTTTGATTCTTCATGAAGCTCACCTGATTCCAAATAATAAATGTAGCAGCAATCAGAATTATGGAGGCTGTGTATTGAATTACGATGAGTATTTTTTGAAAAAATAATTTTTGTGAACCCTTTTTCACATCTCCTTTGAGTGACTGGATAATGTCTTTTCCTGCGAGATATAGAGAAGGATATATACCTGCAATTATTCCCATAGTGATTGCAATGAATAAAGTTCCAAATGTGATTTGATAAGCAATATTGAGATTTATGGGGAGTACCAAAGAAAAATAGATGTTCAGTTGAGAGGTGAGTAACAGGGAAATTCCAATAGCAATAAACCCAGATATTACACACAGAATGATTGATTCAATGGCAAATTGAGCAATAAATTCTGCCTTGCCAGAACCCATTACTTTCCTGATTCCTACTTCCCTGATCCTATTGAGTGATTGAGCAGTTGAGAGGTTCACAAAGTTGATGAAAGCAATAAAGCTTATGATGCCAGAGATTATGATTAAAAGCTGAACAGTTGCTTTGTTTCCAGTATTTTCTGAATGAAAGTCTTCAAGACCTACAAGATTGAATACTGAACCCATCCCTTCTGGAAGAAAATTACTTTTTGCAATTTGTAAGAGTTTGTTGTCAAGGCTTTTTGGATTGACTCCAGGTTTCATTTGGACATAAGAACTCATGAATGTATTGTGCCAATCACCGGCATCTTTTAGCCAATCTGGGATCGCTTTCCACGAAAGAATCAATTCATAGTCTATGCTTGAATTAACTGGTGCATTTTCCAGAACAGCTCCTACAGTGTATTGACTTTTTCCATCTGCGGAAACCAATGTTTTACCTACAGCATTTTCATAGCCAAAGTAAGCTTTTGCCACATCCAGAGAGATTGCAATTTGTTCTTTTGAATCCAATGTCTGTTGTAGATCCCCTTCAATGACTTGGAATGAAAACATTGTTGCAAAATCAGGATCTACATAGGTAATTCCTTTTTTCAGCGTTTTGGAATCATATGTTAGCCAGAGAGATGAAGGTGAAATTAACCTTGTTGCCGCCAGCGCCTCTGGAAGGCTTTCTTTGATTTTTTCAGCTGCAGGTGTCCGAGTTTGATAGTAAACCCCGTATTTTTCGTGATATTCAGCTACACGATAAATGTTTTCAGACTCAGTGTGAAATCGATCAAATGAGTATTCATATTGTACTACACGGTAAAGTGTGATACTTGTGCAAAGCCCCAAGACTAAGCCAACTAAATTAATGGCTGTGTTGTTTTTGTACTTGAGTAGGTTTCTATAACCTAGTTTGAAATTGTTAAGTAGCATGTTTGTAATGATTGAGTTTGAAACATACGACTTCAATAGGAGAGGATGTAGCATTTGCAAGCAGTCACGAATATGTAGAAGCCTGACCCGCCATTTGGGGTAGTACTCCATATAATCTTCGTACAACTCAGATAAATCACCCTCAATGTGTTCTGCAAGTTGAGGGTTGAGGACTTTGCGCATCCAGTTAAAAGGCCACTTAGGAATATTCATTTGCGATAATCCAAGATGGTTTGAGGGATAGCAGACCAAAGCTGCGCCCTGATGTCACGAATTTCATCGAGTGTTTTCAGTCCATAGGATGTAATAGAATAGTAGCGCTTTCTTTTTCCGCCACGTTTCTGAGTAGGTTCTCCTAAAATAGAGCTGACGAAACCTTTGTCTTCCATACGCTTAAATGCGGTTTGAAGTGCTCCGATACTTACTCCTCGATTGATACGATCTTCGATCTCCTTTTTAATGGCTATACCATAAGCCTCTTCATTGAGTACTGCAATGGTCAATAGTACGATCTCTTCAAATTCTCCTAATTGAGTCTTTTTCATATGTATGAATAGTTTTCATACCATGAAATTTACCTAAGACAATTTCACTTCATTTGAAGCTATTGTCCCATGATCATTCCATGTTGAGTTTTGAACTTTATATAGGCAATGTAATAGTAGATTTTATTAATTTCCTATTTGCAGTTTATATATTTTTTTTCCTAATCGCAGTTTTAATAATAAAAATTAAACCTCTACCGTTTTTGATAGAGGTTTAACATCTATTTTTTACTCATGTAGTCTAGAGTTAATCCCATCATGGATTTCATTCCCAGTTTCATTCCTGAGTCATCTACATAGAAGTCAGGAGTATGGTGGCCCGCTACTTCATCTGCATTGCGATCAGGAGGGCAACCACCTACAAAGAAGTATAAGCCGGGTACTTGCTCCTGGAAAAAGGAAAAGTCCTCAGCTCCAGTGATTGGCTTGATGATTTCGACATTACCTTCACCAGCGGCTCTTTTTAAGCTTGGGAGCATTTGGTCGTAAAGGGTGGGCTCATTGTAAGTCACAGGATAACCCTCATCAATCCATACTTCTACTTCGGCATTGTTAGCTTTCCCGGTAGCAAGAGCAACTTCTCTAATCCTTTGAAGAATTTGAGTTTTCATGTCTGCATCAAGTGTTCGGATAGTACCTAACATGTACAAGTCTTCTGGGATGATATTGTATCGCACACCTCCATGAATGGCACCTATGGTTAATACTGCAGGTGCTTCGGTTAGTTGCATATTTCGACTGATGATGGATTGAAAATTATTGATCATTTGCGCTGCAGTCACTACTGGGTCAATCCCGTCCCATGGGGCAGAACCATGTGCCTGCTTTCCTTTGATATCTATTCGCATGGAGTTTACTGCTGCCATGATACCTTCCGAGCGAACTTTGAGAGTTCCTACTGGTGTTTGAGCATTGATATGTAGCCCGAAAATAGCGTCGACATCAGGATTCTTCAATACGCCTTCTTTTACCATAAGCTTAGCACCACCTTCTTCACCTTTTGGTGCTCCCTCTTCTGCCGGCTGGAAGATGAATTTAACTGTACCGGGAACCTGATCTTTTATTTCCCAAAGCATTTTAGCAACGCCAAGCAAAATACTGATGTGGGTATCATGACCACAGGCATGCATGACTGGCACCATCTCGCCATTGTATTCTGCCATTTGCTTGGATGCCCATGGTAGTTCTACTCGCTCCTTCACAGGCAAGCCGTCAATATCTGCACGTAAGCCGACCACCGGTCCAGGCTTTCCTCCTTTTAGTATGGCAACTACTCCAGTTTTTGCTACTCCAGTTTGTGGTTCATAGCCTATTTCTTTCAAAATCTCCGTGATTTTTTTGCCAGTTTCAAACTCACGATTGCTGAGTTCTGCATTTTCATGAAACCAGTGACGCCATTCAATGACATCTTTCTCTGTTTGCGCTACTAGCTTCTCGATTTGTTTGTCAAATTTTTGAGCTGAAAGCGAGAATAAAGTGGATAATGTAACTAGGGCTATTAATACTCTTTTCATATTACTTTGGTAAGGTTATCATTTTCAAGAATTAGATCATTTGTAGAAAATTTCAATTTAGAGAAAAATTCTGTAGGAGAGTAGCCAGTCACTTTTTTACACTCCTTTATGAAATGAGACTGATCATAATATCCAAATTTGATTGACTCAGTAAAAAGTGGAGATCTGTTTTGATTGAGGTGGTACTGAGTTGTACTGGAAAAACGGAGTATGTTTGAAAGCTCCTTGGGGAAAAGGCCCAGTTGATTTTTGATTTGCCTTTCCAGCGTTTTTGTTGACACACACATTAGCTCTGCCAACTCAGGAATTCTAAAACCATGCGGGAAATAATTCTGAATAAGAAAAACCATCTCAACTACTTTCTTATCAACCTTATACCTGGAAATTGATTTCTCAAAGATTTTATCCAGACGCTGAACATTTAGTGTACCTGATGAATCGAGATTAAATTGACTTAATTCTAAAAAGGCTGCAGTGCCTACAAATTCTTCTAACGAAAAATCTGACCAATCCTTTAGAAAGCGTTTAAAAAAGGGAAGTCCGAGCGCATCGAGATTCCATTTAATATTAAGGCATTTGAATCCACCGGCGATTTTGAAATATGCTGAAGAATTGCTTGCAGGATAGAAACCACTCTGTTTGTTAGGGTCAAATACTTCTTGGTCACCATTCCATAACTGGCATGATCCATTGCCGATAATCCATGATTCTATCTTCCCATTGGGTACTGATTTTAGAAAAGCAGTTCGCTCTATATCGTAAAACTGGTACCTATCAATAAAACAACTGACTACCGGATCTCTAGGGTATTCTTCAATTAGTCTCAAACTGTCTGTTTTTTACAATTTAAAGGTATGACAGAGAAATACTTTTACCATTAGACTATTGATGCAATTTGCTTGAAGCAAGTTGCCTAACGAAATAAAATTGAATCATGATGATAAGAATGATTACTGTGACATTAGCGACTATGTTTTTTATTCAGATAAGTGCTCAAGTACACCCCATAACCATCTTAGAAGAGGGGCATATTCTTGTGTCATTGAAAGTGAACGATTCAATTCCTGCGAACTTTATTTTAGACACTGGTGCTGGTATTACCGTTATGTCCTCAAAATTTTTCAACAAAATCTCTGAAAATTCTCCCCCAGAAGGTTTTTTTACCGGTTTTAGGCATGATGGGGATCGATTGGATGGTGAGCTCTTTTCAGTGAAATCTATTGACCTGGGTGGCTATGTTAGAAATGATATCGTTGGTGGTGTTTATCCACCACTCGACAATTATGGAATTGATGGTCTTCTTTCAATGACCTTTTTTAAGGACAAGGCTTTTACAATAGATTATCAAAATCAGAAAATCAGACTTCTTAGTGATGATGAGCTGAAAAGTATTGCAGCGAATAGTCCTTCAGTTCCTCTTAGCCTTAATCAAAAGAGTGATGTATCGTTAGACATTAGTATTCCAATATGTGTGAATGGTGAATTTACTGTAGATGCTGAATTTGATACAGGTAGTGGTCATGAGCTTTTCCTGATAAATCCATACTTTATGAATGATTTAGGAATTGACTCATCAAAACTCACTTCAAGTATTTACACAACTCCCATTAGTCAAAAAAAATTGACAGATTATAGCTCGGAGCAAAAGTTAGGTATCTGCGGAACCGGCTCTGAATATCAAAAAAAATCGGTTCTATTCAGAGAAGGACTTATTTATGAAGCATTGATAGGAAGTGGGTTATTCTCAGATAAATCTATCACGATTGACATTCCTGGTAAGCGGTTTTTTGTTCATAACTAGTCTAATGAGATCATTGAATAACACAAACTAATTGAAATCAAATACTCTGATGATAAACTCATATTATTAACCATAGCTACACTCATTTCATTTTGGACATATGCTCAACAAGTGATTCTGAGCGAAGGATTAAAAGGCGAGAGCTTTTACTTGGAAACAAGTTGGGGCAAGCTTCATTATGAAGTTTTTGGAGAAGGAGATCCCTTATTGATTTTGCATGGGAATAGCGGATCCACAAAAGGTAAACATCATTTGTTTCCTGAGTTGGTGAAGGACTTCAAAGTAATTGCAATGGACAATAGGTGTCATGGCAAAAGTGAGTGCCCAAATGGAGATTTAGATTATTTCAGCTTAGCCGAAGATGTATACAGCCTTATGGATGCATTAGGTCATAAAAAATACATGATTTGGGGACATAGTGATGGAGGAATTTTAGGTTTAATTCTTGGATATCAACACACGGATAAAATTGATCGAATGATCATATCGGGAGCGAACTCAAAATTGACAGGACTGGAGCCGAGACTTACTGAAATCATGTCTAATTATGAACAAATATCAGATCCGATGATGAGAAAATATGTGAAGCTAATGATGGATCAAAAAGAGATTCCAATGGATAGCATCAAGAAAATAAATGTTCCTGTGATGCTGATAGTTGGTGATAGAGATGCTGTAAGAATAGAGCATACCCTTGAGATATTTAAATCGCTTCCCCAAGCCAATCTATGCGTTTTTCCTACTACTCACTTTGTTGATCATGAGCGTCCTGATGATCTAATTCGCTGGATCAAGGAATTCAAACAGCCTTTTAGAGCTCCGTCGACGATTGATGTGGCAGAAGAGATGGCTAAATCGATCTTTTCTAAGGACTAGTTACAATTCATCCTCATAATTCTACAGTTCGGTAAAACTTTTTAGTTAAGCAGTGCGCACATATTCACTTTTGACTCATGCTAAAAGTCAAAAATATGCGAGCACTTACCTTTTCCTTATTAATAGGGTTGTCTTTAATACTTCATGCACAATCGAACATTTCAGGAGTCGTAACGGATAAGGCAGGAGAAGCATTATTAGGTGTGAATGTCTATCTAAAGGGCACATATGATGGAGCAACTTCAGGGTTGGATGGTGCTTTCTCTTTTGAAACGTTAGAAACGGATAGTTTAATTCTGATAGTTTCTTTCATTGGGTTTCATGAGGTGGAGATTCCATTAAAACCTGAAAGTCGAAAACTAAATATATCACTTAAGGAAAAGATTACTCAGTTGAATGCTGTTGTGATTACTGCCGGCTCTTTTAATGCTTCTGATGAGCAGAAAAGGGAGGTATTAAAACCTCTTGACATTGTCACCACAGCAGGCGCAACTGCTGATATACCTGGAGCATTGAATACACTACCCGGGACTCAGACAGTGGGAGAAACCGGACGACTTTTTGTTCGTGGAGGGGATGGCAGAGAGACCAAGACTTTTATCGATGGAATGCTGGTACATAATGAATATGGTCCTGCGGCACCCAACACTCCAAGTAGAAGTCGATTTTCCCCTTTCATGTTCAAGGGTATGAGTTTCTCTACCGGAGGTTACTCAGCAGAGTACGGTCAAGCTCTGTCTTCAGCATTGATTCTCCAATCAAAAGATCTTGCTGATAATAATCGCAGTGATATTTCATTAATGTCTGTTGGGGCAGACTTATCGACTACACGATCATTCGGAAAAAGCTCAATTGCAGGGAAGGTTCAGTACACCAATCTAACGCCTTATTTTGAGTTAGCGCCGCAGAATCTTAGCTGGGATAAAGCTCCAGAAGAAATCAATGGAAATTTTGCCTACCGATTAAAGACGAGTAAAACGGGAATGCTCAAGTTCTATTCAAATCTGAGTACTTCAAACCTGAGCTTATTCCAGACTGACATTGCGAACCCTGAAGTTGAGCTACCAGTAAAAGTATCAAACGATTATGCCCATTTTAATACGTCATATCGAGAACTAATCAGTGAGAAATGGGGAGTAAGAAGTGGCATTTCTTATACAAAGAGCAATGACTTAGCATCGCTAGATTCAGATAGTAGAGAACAAAAACTGAGAGGCTATCATACGAAACTGGTAGCCGATTACCAGCATTCAGATCGAGTAGCGATCCTTTTTGGGAGTGAAGTGTTAGGAAGAAAAGTAGAGCAGGAACTCATGGATGAAACCGGTTCATTCAATCAGAACTTTGATGAAGTCGTAAAAGCATCCTTTGTAGAGACCGAACTTTTTGCGTCTGCTGCACTAGCATTCAAGATTGGAGCAAGAATGGCGCACAGCAATCTAAATGATGAAATAATACTAGCACCTCGTATTTCTGCGGCTTACAAGACTGGAGAACACAGTCAGGTATCTGTTGCATACGGGCAGTTTAATCAAGCTCCACAGACACAAGTCATATTAACAAATCCTGAGTCGCAGTTTGAAAAGTCTACTCACTTCATTGGTAACTATCAGTGGGCAAGAGAAGGGCAAAGCTTCCGGGTGGAAGCTTATGAGAAGCAATATGATAATTTGACTAAGTATCAGAGTGTCTTTGAAGCTAGTTCCTTCCGTTTCAATGGAGATGGATTTGCACGAGGAGTTGACCTGTTCTGGAGAGACAATAAGACATTCAAGGAGATGGACTATTGGGTTAGCTATTCCTACCTGCAAACAGAACGGAATCATCGCGAATACCCTGGGTCATTCACTCCTTCATTTGCGTCTACTCATAACGTATCAATTGTAGGTAAAAAGTTTATCGATGAAATCAAAAGTCAAATAGGCTTAACCTACTCTTTTGCTAGTGGAAGACCTTTCAATGATCTAAATAGCGAAAAATATCTGGCTGGTAAAACGCCTGCATACCATGATTTGAGTTTCAATATCAGCTACCTGTATAACAGCCAGGTTATTGTACACGCCATGGTCAATAATGTGCTGGGTATTAACAATATCTACGGATATGAATTTGCAAGTCAGCCAGATGGTAACGGAGTTTATGCAAGCAGAGCTATTACTCCACCTGCTAAGCGATTCATCTTTCTTGGAATTTTTATAACACTTTCAAAAAATAAAGGCATTAATCAATTGCCAAATCTTTAAATCAATAAATCTTATCAATTATGAAAAAGAACCTATTCATTCTATTAACAGCTTTTTGTGTAACGTTTGTACAAGCTAACGGACAGTTTGAAAAAGCAATGGGCAAGAATATACCAGCAATGTTTTCATCAAATGATCCTGAATCATTGCAGGCTGTAATCAATCAGTTTTCTCGGATTGGAGAGGCTGAAGGTGACAGATGGGAACCTTACTACTATGCTGCTTTTGGATACCTCCGAATGAGTGGAATGTATGAGTCCGCTGACGATAAAGACAAGTATTTAGATTTAGCAATGAAAGAAGTAGAGAAGGGAGAGGCCATCAGCGAACTCAACTCTGAGCTTGAATCGATGCGTGGTTATGTTAATATGATCAAGCTCACAGTAGATCCAGCAAGTAGAGGAATGATGTATAGCGGGTTGGCTTTCACTTCTTTTCAAAAAGCCATTAAGCTAAGTCCTGAAAACCCAAGAGCTCATTTCTTGCTAGGAAGAATGCAACATGGTACTGCACAATTTATGGGAGGAGGAAGCGAGGAAGCATGCGGGAGTTTGTTTAAAGCACTGGTATTGTTTGATAAAAAAGGCCAGTCTGATAATCCATTTGCTCCAAGTTGGGGAAAGGATAGCACACAAGAAGCAATCAAGGAAATATGTGAAAAAGGATAATGATTGAGGGTGTTTCAAAATCCATCACCGCGAGCCCGCCTGCAAAGGCATGCTCGCGATAACGTTCTTGTGGACTTTTGAGACACCCTCTTTTCTTTACTTGAATTTGAAAAAACCTTTGAAGTAAGAATTGTATACCATTTTCCACGGTATAATCAATAGATTGAGCACCACTCCTGCTACGCATACCCAAAGGAACGACTGTAGATATTCATCAATAACATCATTCTGGTAGGCAGGTCTGTATACTCCAATAATCCAGGCTAGTTTATAGATAAATTGGATTAGAAGCACTGGAATCATTTTTAAGGGAAAGCGAATTCCGATAAGATTGAGCAAGGAAAATGCCGCCCAGAAACTGATAGTTACTCCAGTTAATACATCCAGTTGTTCTTTTGGAAAAAGTATCTGATTCCAATTATCAAAGAATAGGCTGAGAAAATTCAATGCAAAAAGTCCTCTCATGAAGTAGAGTCTGATCTTTGAAGTTGAATCTTTGGTGAGCGATAGTTCTGGCATGATTAGGTATAGTTTTAGTTTGTTGGTAGATGACTAATCATGTCATATGGTTGCTTGTTATTCTACCTTACCTACCTCATCTCTAAGTTTTAGTACTTCATTTAACATTTTCATCTCGCTTCGAATTGCTTTTCGAATAGAGAATCCAAAAATGGCAGCTGCACCTAAATATGATACATCCATAAGGATTACCTGATTTGTGGTAAAATATTGACTAAACTCAGGAGTCAAAAGATAGAATCCTATTGTGTAGGCAAGAAGAATTGATATAGTGATAGATCCATGTATCTGCTTTCGGTATGTATAATATCGGATGAATTCTTCATTGACTTCTGTAGCTGTTTCGCTCATGTCGATTTTGGTAGATCTATAGGCACTTTGGATTTCAATCAAAATTCGAAGCGACAACCCTCCAAGCATCAGGCTTATTCCAACCAGGCTAAGAATCTCTTGAAGTGGAGCTACATACATAAAAAATGCTGATATCCCGATCAGGGTGATCAATAATATAGCAATATTACCTCGGTGCATATTTCTGGAACTCTTCAATTTTTCAGTCGATTTTTCGATTAATTCTTTAGAGGATACTGATGGTTGTTTGCCTTGTGTTTTAGCATCCTTCCATTGCTTTTTTAAGCCTTCAAATGGATCATTCATTTGCTAATATTTTTTTGAGGTTCTTCTTAATTCGGTGGATTTTAACACGTAGATTCCCTTCATTTATTCCCACAACTTCCGCTATTTCATTGTATTCAAGTTCTTCGAGAACCATCATAATGATCAAGCGATCCAATTCACTCAATTGCCCAATAGCCGTGTAAAGATTTTGATGCATTTCTTCAGCCACTGTGTCCATAGCATCAGGCAATTGAAGTTCAGAATCTATAGAAACTTGATTCTTGACTTTTGAATCACGGATGTATTTTAAACATGTATTGACTGTGATGCGATATATCCATGTTTTGTAGCTGGAAGTACCCTTGAATTTTTCAAGAGCACTCCATGTATTGATAAATGTTTCCTGAGTGAGATCCTTGGCAAGGTCTCCGTCACCTTTCATAAATCCTATACACATCTGATGGACCATGCCATAGTAATCAGTGTGTAGGGATTCAAAAAGCTCAGTTTTGTTCGACATCCTTAACGAGGTAATTATTGATTTGCGAGTATAACCACTCCGGCCGATCGAACATGATAAAGTGTTTACTATTATCAGCTAATTCGATGGTTTTATTTTTCAGATTTCCATACTGTTTATCGAAAGTTTGCTGAGACATCTCTCTGGAAGGAAAAGTCGCCCCCAGTATGAGTGTTTTCGTTTGGATATCATTGAGCTGAGGACGCAAGTCCAGTTTTAATAAGTCGGTATATCCATAAACGTATGTCTTACGATCTGCCACCACAGACCATCCTGCAAGTATTTCTACCTTATCTTCTTTATTTGTCATATTTCGAGCCATAGACAATGCAACATTGTTGAAAGCATCTTCCGGCATGTTGAGCATCTGATTATTGTAAGGACTGTCATACTGTAATGAACTAGCTGGAACACCAGGCATCATCAAATCACGCATACATGGAAGAGACTCTATCAGTATTAACCCACTGATTTCTTCATCAAAAGCAGCTGCAAGCTCAATAGCTAAATTGCCACCCATACTATGCCCAATAATGGTGAGGTTAGAAAGATTTTCTTCCTTGATATAATTAATCAACTTCGTCTTTATAGGCTCATACCAGGGCGTTCCGATTGGTTCCAATCCATTGAAGCCAGCATAGGAAACTACATGTGTTTCATAGGTAATGCTAAGGTTTGCTATTGTTTCATCCCAAACAGATCCTGGTGAGGTAAATCCTGGTAGGAAGATGATCGGATTTCCATCTCCATTTTTTTCAATCTGAATGGGAGGTTGGGAGAATGAGAGTTTAGATAGGAGGACTAGGCTAAGAATGAATAGTGTCTTTTTCATGATGTGTTTGTTTCAAAATTTCTCCTTTGATCCAAATGAGTAAAAATTGTTACACTACCGCGAAAAAAATATTTGAATTGTATTTAATTGGTTGACTTAAAGCTCTCTTTTTTAGAATGTTAGGTAATTCT
Source organism: Marinobacter alexandrii (assembly GCA_039984955.1). NCBI lineage: Bacteria > Pseudomonadati > Pseudomonadota > Gammaproteobacteria > Pseudomonadales > Marinobacteraceae > Marinobacter > Marinobacter alexandrii. The sequence goes on along the minus strand of JBDWTN010000007.1, from coordinate 325,841 downwards.
TTACGGAAACATTAACCATAATGGTTCATGCTATTTATTTTATGATATTGATAATTTTCAATAGATTTATTCTGAGATTTGATAATCGTGATTCCTGATAAATTCATATTATTGTAATAATAGCGTAGATGTTAGATGATCCATTCTAATCACTTTTCTCTAGATAAAACCAATGACATTCCAAGTGATCATGAAGTAAAAGTTGCGTTTCACTCTGAAGATGATGTCAAACTGTGGGAAAAGTTTAAAAGTGGAGATAAAATGGCTTTTACCATCATTTACAATAAGCACATCTCTCATCTTTATAATTTCTGTTTCCAATTTTCCAGAGATAAGGAAATATCCGAAGATATAATACATGATGTCTTTTTGAGCTTAAGAATCTCAGGTTCCAAAACGAAGATAAGATCAATAAAGTCCTATCTATTCCGATGCGCCTATACGGAGTGGATAAAGAAGAAGAAGAAAAACAAACTACCTGATATTGATGCGTTCGAGTTCATAGTCCTTTCGATAGAGGATAAGATTATTGAAGATCAAGAGATGAAATATCGTCTTGAAGACCTGAAAGAGAGGATGACCCTACTTACCACACAGCAGAAAAAGGCAGTACTCTTATTCTATTACGAAGGGATGAGTTACGACGAAGTGGCTGAAGTTCTTCTATTAAAAAATGCTAAATCAGCTAGAAAACTAATCTACCGTGCCTTGGATAGATTACGCTCTAAAGATTCAAAATCAACTATTATTCAACTTTTTTGCATGTAGACTTTTTTTGGGGTCATTTGAGTCATTCTCTGCTCTTACTATTAAGTTATGGGCAAGAAATACACAGACTACCATGTTGATGATTTTCTTAGAGATGAACTCTTTGTTCAATGGGTACTTGGAAAAGAAGATCAAATCAATGAATTCTGGTCTAGATGGATGGAAGAACATCCAGATAAGATCTCGATAGTAAGAGAAGCTTCTTTGATTATTCAATCAATCGAATACAAAAATCAACATTCGGTAAGTAACAGTGAATTACTTCAATTATATGATAGAATTGAAGAGTCTGGTGGCGGCCGTGAAAGATCTATCAGTAAAAAACCTTGGAGGGCGTATCAATTTGCAGCGGTTATTGTCTTGACAATTTTATCGGGATGGTTTTTACTTGACTTTGATAATGATGTAGCAGAGGAATCAGGTACTCTGATTTCATATATAACGAAATCAACCGCCAACGGAGAGAAATTGACAATTCGGTTACCGGATGGAACCAACGTGAAACTAAATGTGGGAAGTTCTATCACCTATCAAGATGGTTTTGATGGATCTTCAAGGAGTGTTCAGCTAAGTGGGGAAGCCATTTTTGAAGTAGTCAAAGACATTTCGAGACCATTTATAGTACAAACGAGCCAGATGTCTGTAACTGCATTAGGTACATCTTTCAATGTTGATTCCTACGATGAAGGCACACACAGTATTTCTCTAATTGAAGGGAAAGTGAGTGTCGAAGACAAAAAAGATCGCTTAATATTCTTAGAGCCTGGAGAGATGGCCAAAGCAAACTCTTTGGAAGAAATCAAAATCACCAAAGTTGATTTAGAAAGAATTACAGCATGGTCTAAAGGTATTCTTAAACTTAACAGTGGGGATTTTCAAGAGGTACTACAAAAACTTCAAAAATGGTATGGTGTAGAGATAAGACTTGAGGGACAAGTCCCGGAATTTGAAAGGTATGAGGGGTCTTTTGACAATGAAAGCCTAGAGGCTGTACTTAAGACCTTATCCTATTCTTCCGGATTCGAATTTGAAATCAATAAGAAATCAGTAAAAATAACTTTCAACTAAATAAATAACCTATGACTTTTAAGATGCATCCAATTTAAAAAACCACATATGTAAAGACATATGTGGTCCAATTCTTATCTGCTGAATCGCCAAATTCTAAGAGCAGATAAATAGCCTAATAGATTTAAAAATCCATTAAACGATACAAAAATATGAAAAACCTACATTTACGAGTATTAGTAATGTCAGGAAAACTATCCATTTATCTAATTGTTCTAAAGGCTTTCTTTTTTACTTCTCTTTTAGCTACTGAAACAAAAGGGCAATCCAAAAGTGTACATGAAGTAAATATTACCATAAACCTTCAAGAGAGTTCGATTAAAAGCGTGCTCGATTACATTGAAAATGTTTCCGAGTACAATTTTCATTACTATTCAAACGACTTAACCGATGAGGTGAAGATGACTTTACGTTCTTCTGAAATCTCAGTTGGAGATGTACTACTGCAGATTTCTAAGAAATCTGATTTAAAATTCAGGCAAATCAATAACAGCATAGCAGTTGCCAAAAAGAGGAGAAGAAACGATAATTCAATAGAGGTACTATTGAAAGATGTCGATGTTTCCGGTGTGGTAAGAGATGATACTGGAGAAGGACTTCCCGGTGTTACTGTACAAGAAAAGGGCACAACAAATGGTGTTATTACAGACATTGACGGAAGATTCAAAGTATCCGTCGCTGATGATGCCATTCTGGTTTTCTCTTATCTGGGATTTGAGTCTGAGGAAATTGCGATAAATGGGCAGACCGTACTGGATGTAACCATGCTACCAGATATTACAGCCTTAAGTGAGGTCGTTGTTTTGGCGTATGGTGAGACAGAAAGGAAGAGACTTACTGAGTCAATTGCCATAGTAGATGCTAAAGATATTGAATCCGTGCCGTTGGCCAGTTTTGACAACATCTTGCAAGGAGCTGCGCCAGGTGTTCAGGTAGCAGCTGCAGGAGGGCAACCTGGTAGTGGAGTAAACGTGAGAATAAGAGGTATAAGCTCAATAACAGGCGGACTAAATCCTCTATATATCATTGATGGGGTGGCGGTTAATCAGGGAAACCTTACAGAAGATGCACAAACGGGCAATGGATTTGCAAGCATCAATCCGGCGGATATTGAGAATATCACTATTCTAAAAGATGCTTCTGCCACCTCCTTATATGGTTCTAGAGCTACCAATGGAGTTGTATTAATAACAACGAAAAAGGGAAGAAGTGGAAAAACAAAGGTTAAACTCAGTGCACAATATGGTTTTTCAGAATTTGAGAATCCTAACAATTTTGGAGTGATGAATTCACAGGAATTCATTGGGTACATGCGTGAAGCCGTAGTTAATGGGGGAGGAAATCCTAATCAACAATTCATCAACGCAGGTGCAGATCTCAATCCGGATTACTTCCCTTTGGGAGATACAATTAGTACAGACTGGGCCGGGAACGCTATTCGCCAAGCAAAGATTCGAAGATATGATGTAAGTGCTTCAGGAGGCACGGATAAAGCACAGTTTTTCACATCCCTTGGATACTATGATGAGGAAGGAATAGTTACGAATACAAACTTTCAAAGATTGAGTGCCAGATTTAACCTCAATCATAATATCAGTGAAAGAGCTGCTGTAGGTATTAATTTTTCTGTTTCGGAGACTACACAAACTAACCGTCAGGGAGCTGGGACTACTTTTAGAGACCCTATTTATGGTTCTTTCTTTCTTTCTCCTCTATATCCAATTTTTGCAAACTCTGAACAGATTGCGAATGGAGAAGATTATGGGACTGGTTTTAACTTCAATACACCAGGGTTTGCAGGACATAATACCATCGCTTCGAATCAATTGAACACAAACGAAGTACAGACATTTAGATCGATTGGTAACATTTATGCAACCTTTGATATTACTCCAGAGATTCAAGTTAAATCATCCTTCGGCTTTGACAGAGCAGACGTAAAAGAAGATGAATTTGTTTCTTTTAGATATGAACTTGGAAGATCTGGAGGGTCAGATGTAGATGGTAGCAGTATCGCTCATAACATTAGGGAAATTGATTGGACATTTACCAATACCATCAATTTTGATAAGGATTTAAATAGCGATCATTCAATTAGTGCGTTAGCAGGTAATGAACTGTTCAAGTCGGTTACAGACCGAAATAGAACTTTTGGCCTCCTCGTAATTGATAAGTTAAAAACAAATAACTCAGCGTTACCAGAGAATCAGCAGATTGATACTGATTTTACTTCATGGACATTAGCGTCTTTCTTTGGAAAAGTTAACTACAGTTTTAAGGATAAGTACTTCTTAAATGTATCTGGACGAGCAGATGGATCATCTCGATTTGGACCGAATGATAGATGGGGGGCTTTCTGGGCAGTAGGCGGAGGATATGTAATATCTGAAGAGCCATTTATGCAAAATATTGGAGCCATTGATTTTTTGAAGATAAGAGCAGGAGTAGGAACTCAGGGTAATAATTCTATCGGTAATTTCAACTGGTTGCGTTCATATAATTTTGGTGGTGGCTTAAGTTTCAATGGAGTCTCAGGTGCAGGGTCTCGACCAGATGATATAGGAAATCCTAATATCAGATGGGAGAGTCAATTCACAACCGACGTAGGAATAGATGTTTCATTACTCAATCGATTTAATTTAGAAGCAACCTATTACAATAAGGATATAACAAGCTTATTGGATAATCGGCCACTATCAAGAACTACTGGGTTTAATACGCAGATAGTCAATGATGGAGAGTTGAGAAATTACGGATATGAATTCTCTATTACGTCTGTTAACCTAAAGGCTGGAGATTTTACCTGGACAACCAACTTTCAGTATTCAAGAAACTTTAATGAGGTTGTAAATATTGGAGATGAATCAGGAGAGCGTGCAGATCCGGACGATCAAGAGACAGTTCGAGAGGGTAGCCGTGCAGATGCATGGTACATGCCCAGGTGGGCGGGGGTAGACCCAGCCACAGGAAAACCTCTTTGGTTTGATGAAAATGATAACATCACAGATAGTTATGGCAATGCCAATTTTGCAATTGTTGGTCAGCAACTTCCTGATTTTTTTGGATCCTTTTCAAATACCTTCTCTTATAAAGGCATAAGCCTAACTGCAAACTTTTATTACAGTTATGGAAATCAAGTGTACCGTGAAGTCCAACGTTTCTTGAGCTCAGATGGATCTCGATTTGGAAGAAACCAAGATCGACTCCAGCTGAATAGGTGGCAAAAACCAGGAGATATTACTGATGTACCACGAATATCCAAGGGGAATGCTGATGGTGGTAATAATCATTCAACGAGGTATTTAGAAGACGGCTCATTTATCAAACTACGTAATGTGACGGTGGCATATGAGTTACCATCAGGTCTTATTTCTAAGTGGAAATTATCGCGAGTGAGACTCTATGCTCAAGGATTAAACCTGAGAACATGGACAAACTTCAGGGGAATGGATCCAGAGACAGGATCTGGTAGTAGAGATTTTGGAGAGTATCCGAATCCAAGAAAGGTCCTTTTCGGAATTGACATTGAATTTTAAAAACTAGAATCATGAAAAGAATATTAAAAATATGCAGTGTAATGATGCTAGTAATTATTACGTCCTGTGACGACTTCTTAGATGTTGAGCCAGTAGATGAACTTTCTTCAGATGTTGTATTTGAATCTGAAAATGATTTCTTCATTGCTTTAAATGGCGCATACAACAGTTTACAACAGCAAGACTATTATGGTGGTGATTTTATGATCATAGCGGATGCAAGCTCAGACAATGGAATTATCCCAGCTGATGCTGAGACATCCAGATCACCTCAGTTTTATCAACTAAACCTAAGCCCGGCAATCTCTGCCATAGGTTTTTGGGATGAAGCATATCAGGCGATCAATAGAGTGAATAACGTATTAGAGCAACTTGATGGAGCTGGATTTCCGCAAGCATCCATAGATAGGATCAGGGGTGAGGCACTATTCATAAGAGCAATATCTCATTTTGATCTAACACGTATTTTTGCTCAGGATTACAACTTTACGACGGACAACACAAATCTAGGAGTACCTATTATAACCTCTACAGAAGTTGGAACACCTGCTAGAAACACTATTGCAGAGGTATATGAATTTATTTTGGATGAGCTAAGAGAGTCGGCAAGTTTACTGAGGGACAATGATCGATTATCCAATATCAATGTATCTTTTTTAGCTAATAGTGAAGCTGCAATTGCTTTAAAAGCTCGTGTTTTCTTGTATCAAAGCAATTACGATTCAGCTTTGGATAATGCAGATCAGATAATCAATAGTGGAAAGTATTCCCTAGTAGACTATTTAGTAGATGATGGAAGTGGCGGTTTTGACTTAGCTCAAATTAATGGATGGAGCGATCCAAGCCCTACATCAGAAGCTATCCTTGAATTTGAGGTAGATCGAAATGATGATGGGTATCCTGGCTTAGCAGGTCTGGCAGGATATTATCAAAAAGGAGCAGGAAATGCCGTTTTTGGCCCTAATCTGGATATAGTCAACCTGTATGAAGCAAATGATGTTCGTAATAATTGGTACGTGCAGGATGCTGGTATATGGCATGTGAATAAATATCCGGGACAAGGAGATGTACCTCTTCAGTATACATCTCCAGCTATCCGACTAACAGAGATGTATTTAATAAAAGCCGAGTGTGAAGCTCGTCTAAATGATGAAGTGGAGGCTAGAACTGCAATAAATGCTATTCGGCAAAGAGCGAATGTATCTGATATTGCTTCATCTGGGCAGACATTACTAGCAGACATTCTTGAGGAAAGAAGACGTGAGTTGGCTTTCGAGGGTCATCGCTACTTTGATTTAAAACGCCTTCAACAAGATATAGTAAGGAATGATTGTTCTCTGACGGAGAATTGTGTGGTATTGTATGGCGATAAATTTTTCGCATATCCGATACCGATAGAAGAAACAGCAGTTAATCCCAATATCCTGCAAGAAGGCTATTGATAAACAGCATAATCATGAAGAAATTTATATATATATTAATACTAACCTCTTCCATTCTCTTTACTGGATGTTTTGAAGAGTACGAAGGCGAAATCCCTAGTGGTCAACAGTGGGTTTATTTTGAGAGTACCACATTACGATTTGACGAAGACGCTTCTGGAGCATTAACTACCACAGTGCTTCTTTCAGCAATACCACAATCAACAGACGTAATTATTCCTTTTACTATTGAAAGTGAAAGCTTGGTTGAAGGTACGGACTATACCACTATTACTTCCAATGAAGTGACCATACCAGCTGGTAAAAACAGTGCTACGGTTGAGTTGTTAGCTGGGGTGATTAATAATGATGAACCAGTGGGAAATCGCTCTCTGACAATAACGCTACAAGATGTTAGTGGTTTTGAGGCAGGATTTCCTGGCGAAAGCGGGACCAAATCGAGTATTGAGGTTGTAATTCTGGAAGATGATTTCACCATATTTGGATTTACAAGTTTTGAAGAACCAGAAGGCTTGGATGTTGATTACGAGGATGTTGGTAGCGCTTCTGTCAGCAGAGAATTACCAAATAATCCAGGACAAGCACCTGTACAGTTTGAAAGTACCGGTGGAGAGATGGGTTTTAAGACTTTCTATGTGTCTACTGGCGGAGAAGGAGCCACTGACGGAGACGACTTAGGTGTCACAACGAAGACCAGTATCGTAAATGGAAGCGCTGAAGGGGGGTATGTTGATGGTGTACAGGGGTATTATGTGGATGATACTGATGGAATAATACGGGTGGTTTTTGATGAAATCGATCTTTCTGCTGATGTCCAATCACCAGAACTAATTCTAAGTTACCTCTTCAATGATTCTAATTGGGAAACTGAAGACAAGATATCTGTTGATATTGAATTTGAGGATGAGTCATTATTTAATCTTCTTCTAATAACTGGAGATGATATAGATGATGAAGATTTAGATCGCGAAGGTCCTCGGATTTGGTATGAGTTAAATGCTGACTTAACAGATGTGGTAGGCCAAGGTCCAATTAAGCTGGTTTTAAGTGTGGAGACAGATTCAGGAGCTGAAGAAGTTTATTTCGACAATATTATCATAAGAGGGATACTATAAAACGCATTATTATGAAAATCAAAATAATAAATAAGACATTCTTGAGATCATTATTCAGTATGCTTATCATGATGATCATGATCGGCTGTGTAGATAAAGATTCGTTAGAGGTGAATGTTTCTGATCAAAGTATCGTGTCTTTACAAGATGTAGATGCCACAATTTTTGAAGACGAAACCATTTCACTTGAGGTCACTTTTGTAGAGCCTGCAAAATCATCAGGTACCATTGTTATTTCTTTTTCTGGAAATGGTGTCTATGGAATAGACTTTACCACGAATCCTCAAGGTTCTGCTGAAGGTCTCTCCATTCCCGTCTCAGCTGGAGATGAAGAATTAAAGATTGAATTTATTCCTGTTTTTAAATCAGGTACCGTAGAAGAGGACGTTGAATTTAATGTATCTGTAGACGCAACAGGAGGAGTAGCATTTAATACAAAGACAGAGACAACAATTACTGTTGTAAATAGACCAGAAGTATTTGTTACGTCAGATTTGGACAATTTTGCTTCTACACTCGAACTCGAAAATTCTGCAAGTCAAAATTTTACTGTTGGAGCATTTGGTTTGGAGGCAGGTTTGGTGATTACAGCACCAAATAATTTTGAAGTATCATTGAACGATACCGATTTTTCTTCGTCTGTGACTCTTTCTCCAGATGATATCAATAATCAAGATACTTTGGTATACGCCAGGTTTTCTCCTGGTTTTGATTCATTAGGAACGATTGCAGGTTCTATAGTACTTGAGAGTACTGATGCAATTTCAAGTTCTGTAACATTATCAGGAACAAGTACAGAACAACCCCCAACAATACTAGTAGATGGTACACCTCTAAACCTTGGAGGAACTGCAGCAGGAGGTGTTACATCCTCCCAAGTTGTAGAGGTTTCTGGATATCGTTTTACAGAAAATGTAGCAGTATCTACAACTGGACCTTTTGAGCTTTCTCTTGATGATATTGATTTTTCTACTTCGGCTGATTTGGATTTAGCGATACTGAATGCTGGGAATCCAATAAATGTATTTATTCGTTTTGCTCCAACTTCTGGACTTGACGGTCTGAAAACGGGTACAATTACTTTATCTTCTGCAGGAGCAATTGATCAAGTTATAGATTTGGAAGGCAATGAAGGTCTTTCTCTTATTGCATTCACCAGCTTTGAAGAACCAGTTGGCCTTGATGAAGACTATGTTGATACCGGAGATGCAGCCGTTTCCCGTATCCTTGAAAACAACGATGGACAGGCTCCTGTACGATTTACCAGCACTGGAGGAGAACTGGGCTTTGTAACTGTCTATCAATCAACAGGCGGAGAAGGATCGACTGATGGAGATGATCTAGGAGTTACCACGAAAACAAGCATAGTCGGAACAACTACTCAGGGGGGCTATACAGATGGAGTTCAAGGATATTATGTAGATGATACCGATGGAATCATCAGGTTAGTATTTGAACCAGTAGATGTTTCTTCACTATCCATACTTAGGCTATCGCTAGATTATTTGTTTAATGATACTTCGTGGGAGCCAGAAGATTATATTTCTGTAGTTATAGAAACAGCAGAAGGCTTAGAAACAGAAGTATTGAATTTGAATGGAGACGACATTGAAACAGGAGGACTTGACCCTGAACCGCATGTGTGGAATACACTAGATGTAGATATTTCCGGTCAATTAGGAAATACAGTAAGATTGAAAATCGAAATTTCAACGGATTCAGCAGCTGAAGAAGTCTACTTTGATAACATTCAATTCTTTGGGAATTAAGAACATCTCTTCATACTGACAGATCGGGCGCGAATAAGTCGTGTCCGATCTTTTTAAATTATTTTACTTTATGAGAATCGTCTTTTTTGGAGTATTAGTTCTTATTTCGGTCATTGTATTGTCCCAGACTCCATCTGAGGAAAACAGGAATAAACTGCTTCGTATTGCTTCCAAGCATGATAGTACATTTAAGTATAATCAAGAACGAATTAAAGAATTCCTTAATTCGCAGAATGGAAAAATTCAAATACCTGAAGGGAGTAGTCTTGTAGGTTTCGATAAATCAGGTAATCCGCAATATCGCATTGAACATAATCGCGGAGCTTCTACAGCTACTCGTACCAGCGATTTATATATAGGAGGAACATTGGCCTATAACCTAACAGGTAAAGGAATGATTGCCGGCGTTTGGGAAAATGGATCTCCTAATCCATCACATCAGGAGTTTCAAGGAAGACTAAAAATCATAGATCAGGCAAGTGAAGAAAGAGGGCATGCAAGTCATGTGACAGGTACTATCATTGCTGCAGGTGTCAATCCTGAAGCTCAAGGAATGGCGTATGAAGCTGTTGCTCATGTCTTTTCAGCTGATAATGATTACAGTGAAATAGCAATTGAGGCATCCAAAGGCCTATTAATCTCTAATCATTCTTATGGCAGCTCTGCGGGCTGGACTTCAAGTGGAAATTGGATTGGAGATGAAAGTATTAGTACATCAGAGGATTGGAAATTTGGAATTTATGGACCTGATGCGGTAGCCATTGATGAAATTGCTTTTCTAGCACCATATTATTTGCTGATTAGATCAGCTGGTAATGAAAATGGTGAAAGTGGTGATGGGACTCATCCGCCTGATGGCCCATTTGATTGTATCACAGATGAGGCGATTGCAAAAAACGTGATGACGGTAGCTAACTCGAATCCTTTAGCAGCAGTTCCAAATGGACCTGATGATGTAGTTATTGTGGCTAGCAGCTCATGGGGTCCGGCGGATGATGGAAGGATCAAACCTGATCTGGCAGCTCCAGGACGTAATCTGCTTTCAGCAGAAATTGGCGCGAATGATTCGTATGATACCAAGACAGGTACTTCTATGTCTTCTCCGGTGGTCACAGGTAATTCACTACTTCTACAGCAGCTCTATCATAATTTGAATGCTGAATATATGAAAGCAGCTACTTTGAAAGGACTTCTACTTCATACCACCTTAGATGTGGGAGAAAGTGATGGTCCAGATTACGTCTATGGTCATGGGTTTTTAGACGCTAACCTCGCAGCTAGGGTGATTTCTGAGAATGGAAACCTCGCAGCTTTAGAAGAAAATCAACTCTCAGAAGGAGAGACATTCGAAACCACTTTTGAAGTGACGGACTCAAGTAGACCTTTGGTTGTTTCTATTTCATGGACAGATCCTAAAGGGAATTTGTTGGATGAAGTTCTCGACCCAACAGAACTGAATCTGGTTAATGATCTTGATGTGCGTGTGATTGATGGATTGGGGATAACTTTTGAGCCTTGGATTCTAAATCCTAATAGCCCTGGTAATGCAGCCAAAAATGGTGATAATTTCAGAGATAACTACGAGAAGGTGGAGATCCCTAATCCTGAAACAGGTACTTATACCATCAGGATTACACATAAAAATAGCCTAACGAACTCCAAACAGGACTTTAGCCTCATTGCAAGTAACATTAGTAGAATTGATCATATCGAAACTTACTATAGGATTGGAGGTGGTGGTAACTGGGATGATCCTACCAAATGGAGTAAAAGTAGCGGTGGATTGGCTGCAAATGAAATGCCTACTGCCAACTCCCGAGTGATTGTGGATGAAGGTAGTTTTCCGAATGCGGGTAATTTGATCCTGAATGAAAATACGAGCATTGGGCAACTAGCGTGGAGTACAGGTAAAGGAAAATTAGTGTTTAATGGGAATATGCTGACAATGGATAGGTTGACTACTGTGAGTCAGCTTTCTAGTTCAATTGGAGAGATACAATTAAGTACTACTTCAGATAAAACCCTTTTCGCAGAGTTTGAGGCATCAAATCCAACATTGACATTAATAGTTGATAAAGAAAATGGACAGATGAACCTGAAAGGCCAAGACCTAATGCTTAACGAGATAGTATTAGAATCGGGAACGTTGAAAGTCTTTGACAATCTGGAATCAGATTTAAATCTTAGCTCCTCCAATACGAAAGAATTGATTCTAGATAGTATTGAAATCACTACCAGTAACCTTATCATGGGTAATAGTGCAAACACTTCCCTAAGTGCCAAAGGAACGGCTTTCACATTCCAAGGAAAAGATGAATTGCACCTGATAAGTTCGGATAATACGTTTGATCTCGAGCGAGCTACCTTGGGAGATGGCAGATTGAGTATTTCTCAAAATGGACATATCACCTCCCTGAGTATAAACGATGATACGGAGTTATTACTTGCTGAAAACATCTCGCTAGAAGTGGATGAGTTAAAGGTCAGTGCATCAGCTGATAATGGAGTTAAGTTTTCAGCTTACGCTGGTGCAGCCTCTCTGCTAAGTGATTCCGAAGATAAATTCTGTCTCGACTATGTAGAAGTGGATGGAGTAAATGTTTCAGGAACTTCTAAGTTTGTTCTAGACGAAACAAGTACACTGACTAGTGGGGAAGGGTGGATATCGGCCAGGTGCGAAGATGTTTTATTTGCGAATTTTTCACTGCGCTCTCCATGTGCTGATGCATCTACATTCTTTACGGATGAGAGTGACGGTCAACCAACTAGCTGGATTTGGGATTTTGGAGATGGAACTACATCTTCCGATCAAAATCCAATTCATGAGTATGATGAGACAGGTACATATATGGTTTCTCTTACTGTGGAGGTGAATGGAGAATCAAATAGTAGAGTAGAAGGAGTGATAATCATCAAATCAGAAGTTGTAAGACCTGTCATTGAGTTGACGAGTAATCGTCTCATTACAAATACACCAGGTGAAGTTTTCCAATGGTACCTTGATGGAGTTATTCTTGAAGGAGAAACAAGTAGACTGCTATCGCAATCCCCTCAAAAGGGGCTGTATCAAGTGGAAATTACAGATAACAGCTGCTCAGTAATTTCTGATCCCTTTGTAGTTCTTTCCGCCTTGGATAAAACGAAAGTGATCGAAGTTTATCCTAATCCAGCAACGGATGTTCTATACATCAAATCCTTTAATCAAACCAAGAATGTTAAGATATCCATGTTTGATTTTTCTGGCAGAAGAATAAGGCAAATTACGCGTGAATTTAGCGGAGAAAGTGAATTTGAATTACCGGTGAAAGACCTACCTAAAGGAATGTATTTTATTACAATTACAGATGATTCATCAGAATCACAGTCAGTGCGAGTTATTATTCAGTAGAAAGATTCAGTAATGAAAAGAAAAGAGAAGGATCTTCTAGGAGAAAGAAGCGTAGGAAATGAATTTCTATATGGAATTCAGACATTAAGAGCCGTAGAAAATTTCGATTTATCTGGGATAAAACTTGGAAAATATGGAGAAATAGTTGATGCTTTTACCATCGTAAAGCAGGCAGCAGCACTGGCAAATAGAGACACAGGTATGCTTACTGATGAGATTTCAAATGCGATCTGTTTCGCTTGCGAAGAAATAAGGCAAGGACATTGTTATGAACATTTTCCTGTAGATATGATGCAGGGTGGGGCAGGTACATCAACCAATATGAATGTGAATGAGGTCATTGCCAATATCGCATTGGAAAATATGGGCTCCAAAAGAGGGGATTATGAGAGATGCCATCCAAACAATCACGTAAACATGTCTCAGTCTACCAATGATGCATATCCTACAGCAATAAAGATTGCGCTGATTTTTGCTAAAAACCCATTAATTGAAGAGTTAAAGGGTCTCATTGAGGCATTTCAGAGTAAGGCTGAGGAATTCAAGAATGTGTTGAAAATAGGAAGAACACAGCTTCAAGATGCAGTGCCGATGACTTTGGGACAAACGTTTTCTGCATATGCTACAACACTTTCTGAAGAAATTGACAGAATTGAAAAAAATGCAGAATTATTTCTTGAGGTGAACATGGGCGGCACTGCCATTGGCACAGGTATCAACTCTTCATTACGCTATCGCGAAAAAGTGATCCAACACTTAGCTTCCATTTCAGGACTACCTATTGTGGGTGCGACAGACCTTGTCGAGGCTACTCAAGATACAGGGTCGTTTATTATGTTCTCATCTGCTATCAAGCGTATAGCCATCAAACTTTCAAAAATTTGTAACGACTTGCGTTTGCTTTCCTCTGGACCTAGAGCCGGCTTCAATGAAATTAATTTACCTCCTGCTCAACCGGGATCGTCGATTATGCCTGGTAAGGTAAATCCAGTTATCCCCGAAGCGGTAAATCAAATTGCATTTAAGGTGATTGGGAATGACCTCACCGTAAATATGGCTGCCGAAGCTGGTCAACTAGAGCTTAATGCTTTTGAGCCAGTGATCGTTTTTAGCTTATTTGATTCTATTCATTTACTTACTAAAGGGATCAAGATGTTACGACAGAAATGTATTCGAGGGATTACTGCAAACTCAGAACACTGCCTGGATACTTTTCGAAACAGTATTGGGTTGGTAACGGCACTCTGTCCTACGCTAGGGTATGACCAATGTAGTAGCTTAGCCAAAGAAGCTCAAAGATCAAATGAGAGCATTTATGAACTTGTTTTGAAATACGATTTAATGCCCCAAGTAGAACTGGATAAAATCTTAGAACCAGCTAACCTTACTCAACAACAATCCTAAACCCTATTTTCCAAATGAAACTAATTTCAAGTCTACTAATAATTTTCACATTGAGTTCGACTTTTGCTCAAAGTAAAAAAGCACTAAAAGAAGCAAACATTGATGGCAAACATGTAAAAGCGACCTCCAACCTGCTTAAAAGAGCTCGAGTACAGGATGCTTTTGTCTACATAGATGAACAAGATGAGCCTTTGATGAAAACTTTGATAGATCTTACGGAGGTTCCTGCTCCTCCTTTTGGAGAAGAAAAAAGGGCAAAAATGTTTAAGGATATGCTTGAATCGGCAGGAGTAGATAGTGCTTGGATTGATGAAGTTGGAAATGTTATAGCGCTAAGAAAAGGGACTAACTCGAAAAAGACGGTAGCTCTGGATGCTCACCTCGATACTGTTTTTCCAGAAGAGACAGATGTGACAGTGACCAGAAAGGGAGATACACTCTATGCTCCTGGAGTAGGGGATGATACAAGAGGATTAGCCATGGTTCTTCAAATTTTAAGGGCGATGAATCATGCAACTATTGAAACGGAAAATGATTTATTGTTTGTTGGAACAGTAGGAGAAGAAGGTATTGGAGACCTTCGAGGAGTCAAGCACCTATTTAGTGAAAAGAGCGATGTGAAAATAGATTCCTGGATTGGCATTGATGGAGGTTCTGTAGGTAGGATCAATTACAAAGCTTTAGGATCGGTTAGATATCGGGCCAATTTCAGCGGTCCAGGAGGACATTCCTGGGGAGCTTTTGGTTTGGCAAACCCACACCATGCTCTCGCAAAAGCTATTGATTATTTTACAATGGAGGCAGGCAAGTATGTGGCCAAAGGACCGAAGACTTCTTTCAATATCGGACGGATTGGAGGAGGCACGTCGGTTAATTCGATACCGTTTGAATCGTGGTTTGAGGTGGATATCCGCTCGCTTGACCCCATGCGAATAGTAGCAATGGATAGCCTGTTTAAATCAAATATGGAAAGAGCGGTAGATGATTACAATAAATCTGGCGTAGAGGATAAAGTAATCTTGAATCTGGAGCCTATTGGGGACAGACCTTCAGGAGAGCTTTCAAGGGAATTGCCACTCATTCAGCGCTCTATTGCCTCCACAATTTTGTTAGGTGCTCGATTGAGAGAAACTACAGGTTCCACCAATGGTAATATTCCTATTTCTCTAGGTATACCATCCGTAACGATCGGAAGGGGAGGAAGAGGAAAAAATGCCCATTCCTTGGATGAGTGGTGGGCCAACATTGATGGTGCAAGAGCCATCAAGCTTGCTCTATTGATCACAGTATCCGAGGCTGGTCTATCAAATTAACATCCTTGATAATTGTTTGAGTGCAGCTAGTTTGGATTTATGCTTTCTAACAGGCTGAATTTTAGAAATTTATTTTATAGCCTTGGGTTTTTGCTTCGTTTTTGAGCTAAGCCAAAAATGAAGAACCCGTCCGGTTCAAAGACATAAAATAGAATAAACAAGAACTCCCTAATTAACGAAACCAATAAACTTGTATTAATCCCTTCTCATGAACCAAAGTGTGTAATCCTGTGATTGCTTCCAGATATGATACGTGTAAAATCCGAATCGTTCGTAGACGTTCTTATTTCGTTCAACGGAGGTTTCCAGTAGAACAGGAAGCTCTTGCCTTTTTGAGAACTCGAAAATCCCTTTTTTTAGATCTTGAACACCTCCTGCACCTTTTTGATTAGGGTCTACGCCAAGAAACCAGAAGTTCAGATGAGGTTCATTTGGACGATGCTTTTTGAGGTATCCTTCGCGTTTTAAGACCAGAGGTACGCGAGAAATACCAATAGCTTTCCAAATCAACACAACCTGATCCAGGTAACTCTGAAAGTTGGATTTAGATGGTTCTTTAAAGCAAATTGCAGCAGCAGATTTGTCATCGGATAGAAATACACCCTCATTGGTGATTCCAGTTTTCACAGCATATTCTATCAATGCTTTTAGTCGTTGCTGTACTTTCTCATCCTGCTTGATCACCCATAGAGCACTCGGATTGGTCTGGAAGGATTGGGTGAGGATCTGAATGACTTTTGATGTATCGGATCTAGTTATCTTTTTCAAAAAAACAAATATTTAAGGTGTTGATAATGAATAACCTATGACTCTTCAATCATTCCTTATGATCTCAAATTGACCCGGCGACACTTTTATTGGGCTTGGAAACCCTTTGCCAAGTACCTTCATATCATCAGTGTTTAATCCATCATCACTATTAAATCCACTATTTACTACTGCTTGAAATGATTCATAAGAATCCCAAACCACGATATTGACAAAATTGAATTTATTATCACTATTGATTGAGCGGTAAAAAGTGGAACTGACAAAACCTGGTTTTGATTTGAAGTAGGCGATATAAGTATCACGAACGCTAATGGCTGTTTTTTCGAATCCTTCTGGCACTTCAATAGAATTAATGACGCTGACTTGTTTCATAAGCAGATCTTAAAAATTTTGATTGATTAAGTTAAAAGAACAAATAATTAGTTTACTAGCTAGTCATACTATTTTTGATGAGTATCAAAAACAATTAGTGTACTTTGTGTTTTTACTGTATGCGCTCATAGAATTAGCCCTAGCTTGAAAAAATCAAAAGCCAAGAAAAAATTTTTACTAGCCGCAGCAACTTTATTTGTTGGGGTAGCGGTAGTTATGGGATTCTGGGCTCTTGGAAAGAACTATGCAGATGAAATTCTTAATGAGCTGGTAAAACGGGAGTCCAAAGGTTTTTACAAGTTAAGCTTTGAATCACTGGACTTGGACATATTTGAGAGAAGGATTACAATCAATCATCTCAAGCTCAATGCGGATTCCTCCGAAGGTTTTGAAAACCTTGGATTGTCTAATATTTATGAAATAGAACTTGGTCAACTATTGATTGATTTCAAGTCCATTATTGGTTTCTATATTGACAAAGAACTTGAAATCAGCAATGTGAGAATCGTGGATCCGAATATCACAATGATGAAGCTAAATTCTTCCGAGAAAGGGAATTTCAGCTTGGAGGCAGGCAATCTTTATCAAGCAATTTCGGACTATATGGAAGTTCTTAAAATCGATTACTTCCGGATACAAGATGGATCACTAGCACATCATCCAAGTCAGTTTAAAATGGGTAATATTGACTTTGTCGTTCAAAACCTGATGATGGATTCGCTAGGAAGAGTTAATAGCGTATTTTACTCTGAATCTATTGAATTAGAGATCAGAAACCAGAAGTTCTTTTTGCCCGATGATATCCATACGATAACTTTTGATAGTTTTTTACTATCAACAAAGGATTCAATTCTTCGGTTTAAAAACTTTCAAATAATGCCTCTCCCTAGCTCAGAGATTACTTTTACTGGAAATAATGATGTTAATGTTTATCAAATTCAGGTACCTGAATTATTACTCAAAGGTGTTGACTATGTAGCGGCATATCAGGAAAGCGAGTTAAAGATAAAAGAGCTTATTCTTACAGAGCCAACTGTCTTTATCGATGATGAAACACATGCAGACCAGAAACAGCGAGAAGATGATAACTCTATTTTGTCATTGCTATTTAATGTTTTCAATTCACTAGAGATTGGAAAATTGACTGTTGATGATGCTCACATTGATTTAAAAATTGATGGCGAGAAAAATTATCAACGCATCAAAGCTGAAGAAACAAATCTGATCTTTCATAAAATTCGAATAGACTCTTCAACCTATCGATTTGATACACGAAATAAATATTTCGAAGACATTGAGTTGGATGTACATAACTATCGCTACTTTCTACCAGATAGCGTACATGTTATGAGTTTCGATTTGTTGAAAATAAACTCGATTAACTCAGACCTACTTATTAAAGATCTTGGAATAGCTCCCTCTATGTCATCCTACTCCAATATATTAACAGTAGCATTGGAGCTCCCTTCCCTTGAAATTCATGGCATAGATTACCGCAAAGCATTCCTGGAAAAACATCTTTCGGCAGATACCATAAGTGTCCTAAGCACGGGCCTTGAACTTTTTGGAGAAAGTGATCCTGATAAGCAGATAAAGGTTGATTCAATTTATCAAACTATCCAGACTTATTTTAAAAAAATCAATATTCAAAATTTCATCCTTAGAGGGAGTTCGTTGGCTCTATCCGAAGATGTGCAGATAGGAGGAGTCTCACTAATAGCAAAACGAGTAGATTTTAATTCGGAGACTAAGTTTTGGAGTCAGATCTTTGGAGATATTAATCTTGAAGTAAATGATTTCAACCTTCTTCAAGATAGTATAAAAGTCTATGGGGAACGGATGGGAGCAACAGGAAATCTTGAGAATTTTTATTTTGAGAATTGGAGACTTAATGTCGGCACAGAAAATCAAAAAATTAATGGAACCATAGATAGTCTACTAGTGCATGAAGTAAACATAGATAGTGTTTTGCAAGGAAAAGTAAATTACTTTAAGAAGGCACTGATCATTCGGCCAGATATAACTTTTCGTATTTCTAGTTCAATAGAATCAAGTCAATCCGTGGATCATATTGAAAAAGAATTAGTCATTGTAGATGCGTCCTTAAAGGGAATATTGAATGACATAATGATTTCTGTTGATAGCTTGAGTACAGATGTTTTTGTAGGGGACAGTACCGCTTTTAGAAGTCTTGATTCCAGAAATATTGACATCCGATCATCCAAATTCAATCATCTATTAAAGATGAGTCGCCTCGATTATGTTCTGGAAGGAGGAGAAATGGATTTTCATGATATACTGATTGCTCCGATGGAAGCTGATTCCAATTCATTGTTGATTAATGCATTTATACCAATGATCGGACTAAAGGAATTCGAACAGTCAAGATTTTTTGATGACAAGGTGCTTTCATCTTCGGAGTTAATCATTCAAAATCCTCTAATTGATGTGTTTCTTCCGAAGGAGGAAAATGATTCTATTTTGACAAAAGATTCTGTTGATTTTGTCATTGACCTAGCCTCAGCGATTGTGCTTTCAGGAAACATCAATCTAACCAATGAAAATTTAAAATTAAAAGATTTAAAACTCAAGAATGCCTCTCTGGAGTTAACCGATGTGCAATACCCGAATGCAATTGTCAGTGCTGATAGAGTGTTATATTCTACTGATGTGAACCTTCACATAGAACACCTCAAATCATTGTTTACTTCCAAAGAAAGCATGGACTTGCATGGCTTTAGGTACAATACCAATGATGATTATGTTTCATTAGACTCCATATTGTTTGAATCAAAAGAGGGTCTAGTAGAAGCTCAGGTTTATGAAACTAACATTGTTGGCTTAGACGCCAATGCTCTTTATAATGAGAATGCAATCTCACTGGAGTCACTCACAATCATGGAAATCTCTGGAAAAAATGAAGTGACAGTTAAAGCGGAAGAAAAAGGAAATTTTGAAATCGGTAATCGGTTAGATATTCAAAATCTATCCATTAAAGATATTGACTGGACCTTTTCAAATGATCAGAAGGAGTACAATGTAAACGATGGCTATCTTGAAATTGAGGGTGTTGAATCAAATGATACGTTGACCACACGAAATATTTCTGACCGGATTCATAAACTAAAATTTGGCGGAAGTGAGTTTGTGTTAGCTATTGATGATGGCTATCGAATGGAGATTGACAGCTATGAGCTTAGACATCCAGAACACTCTATCGATTTGAATGGTATCAAGCTAAAGTCTCGATATACCAAAGAAGAGTATTCGGACATCACCCAATACCAAAACGACTGGTTTGATGTATTCATTGAACGAACTCAAGTAAAACGATTTGATTTATCTGAATTCATCAATCATGACACTTATCAAATAGATCGTCTCAATATGGAAGGAGTGGATGCCTTCATTTATAGGGATAAAGCAGTTCCATTCGATGAAAATCAAAGTCGCAAGCTCCCTCAATCAGATCTGAGGGATCTTGACATCCACATTCAGATAGATACGATTCATTTATCTGGTGATATCGTGTATCAAGAAAAAGTAATGGATTATGAGCAACCAGGAGAGATATCGTTCAATGAACTGGATGTTGACCTTTTGAATATAAAAACCAAAGATGTTTCTAAAAATGGACTAATGATTCTTAGTGGAGATGGTAAACTAATGAATGCTGGTTCCTTTGAAATTGATGGGATTTTTAACTTGAGTAGTTCTAATGATCAATTTTCATTAGGAGGAAAGATTGAGAACTTCCCTCTTGATTCTATGAACCGTATGTTAGTTCCGGTGGCGAATGTTCGCATTGATCAAGGAATTGCAAAGCAGCTTTTTTTCAATTTTATAGCTAATGATACTTTGGCTCAAGGAGAGATGAAATTTAAGTACAACGATCTGCGAATTCAACTTTTGAATGCGCAAACCCATGAGAAAGCAGGGCTTGGCGCAGGGTTAAAAACGTTTTTTGCAAATACATTCGTAGTGAGAAATAGGAATCCAAGCTTTCTATTCTTAAGAAAAGGAATCATCTTCCAGAAGCGAGATACATCCAAAGCAATTTTCAATTATTGGAGCAAAGCGCTTCTGAGCGGCGCAGTTAGTAGTGTAGGAATTCATAAATCTGATAAACAGGAAAAGAAGTTTGAAAAGAAAGTTGAAGAGGATAATTGATAGCTGTATTAGCTGAGTACTATCCAACCTATCTTCTATATCGACATTGATTGAGATACTATTTAAGTTAAAAACCTGTGAAATCGCGCAATCTAGCTGTTCGATTTAGCAGCCCAGGCTGCCGTATGAGAACATCATTACCTGCTCAATTTTTTCTCCTTTAGCATTTTCAGCGGGAATCCATTTACCTGTCGCCTTAGAAATTAGTCCAACCATATGCTGATCAATGTACAGATTACCTGAAGACCTACTAAGGGTGACATTTGCGATTGCTCCTTTGGTATCGATCGTAAATGAAATCTTACCTGCTCCAGGCCTATCACCTTTAACGTAAGTCTCAATTACCGCACTATTTTTCTTCAGATATGAAAGTAATGCATCCTTACCGTCTGCATATGTTGCCTCTTTCTCTGGAACCACTGTAACGAAATAGTTTAGATCCTCCGTTTCAAGCGTACCAGCGTAATCCGCAGTAAGTTGAAGGTTATCCGAGTACTTGGCTGTTTTCAGCAAGGCTATTTGTGCCTCATTCAAGATCAGATCATTGCTGCCTTTGCTTACCTCCAAATCATACTTAACGAGTCGAACCTGAACTTTTTGTATCGGATATGCACTCCAATCGGCCTCTTTTGGAATAATATCATTGATTGAAGTCGCTTTTTCTAAGTCTTCTTTGGAGATGGTAGCCAAGAATTGTGAGCCTATATCGTATGCGAAATTGCTTGAAGTAGTAGATGGCTCGTCTTTCTCAACTGCCTTTTTTTCTTTAGTCACAAGCATATCAGTTTCGCTGACTGGTTCATTTTGAGGTTGATTAATGAATCCAATGGCCATTAAACCCAGTGTGCCTAAAGCCGTACATATAATTACAAAATTCTTCTTCATCTAATTTTCAGTTTGATTCAAATTCTATGTCAAGAATACGAGCTATTGGAGTCTTAGGGCATAAATGAAATGTAAAATGATGTAAATCTTGTGTAAAACAGTTTTGACTGGTCAAGATTCAAATAGCTTTGTCATATGATTTCGCAGTTCATTCGATTCTTTTTTTTCATAAGTACTTTGTTGCTCCTTGTGTTAAGGATTGAGGCACAAGACACCTTTGCAGAAAAGCACCTAGAGGTTTCTCTAAGAATGATCGGGCATAAGGTGCTGTTGAGTGCTGGTGATAGCACTTCCAGAGTTTTGCCCATTATCAAAAACGGTAATCAATATAGGATTGAGTTTGAATCTGAGTTTGGGTTTCAGCCAGAAGAACTTGTCCGCACAATTGATGAGATAATGAAGCAGGCAAAAACTTCAATTCGATACATTGTGGAAGTCGAGTCTTGTTTCTCAGGCATGGTGGTTTATAGTTTCGAAATAAATAACCTAGATCATCAAGATATCATTTCGTGTACGTCCAGAAATCAAGTCAAGGAATGTTACAGTTTATTATTTACGATTTTGGATAAGCCCATCCTTGCTTCAAAAAAACTTCTTGGAGAAGCAGAAAAATCAAACCTGAACACGAATCTAACTATTCCGATAAGTATTGGGTTGATCGCTCTCTTTGGAGTAGGGTTTGTTGTCTTTAGAAATAGAAAGACGTCAAAAGAGGATGGAACAATCAGAATAGGAAAGTATCGATTTGATCAGCGAAATGCGTTGCTGATTCTGGAAGAGCAGAAAATAGAGCTAACAGGTAAGGAAGCAGATCTACTTCAGCTACTTCTTTCATCCGTTAATTCAGCTGTAAAACGAGAGGATATGCTCAACAAGGTATGGGGAGATGAAGGAAACTATATCGGTCGTACTTTGGATGTATTCATCTCAAAACTTCGCGGTAAACTTCAAGCTGATCCTTCCATCAAAATCATGAATATCCGTGGGATAGGATATAAACTAATAATCAATGAATGATGTAAGTGATTCGAGTACTTCCTCAATGTTCTGGAATAACTAATCTCATTTTTAACAAATCTGGCTTGAATCCCATTTTTTTATAAGCGCTTAAGGCACTTTCGTTTTCAGCGTAAACGTCTAGCTGAATTTCGAATAGGTTTTTGCTTTTGGCCCATCCGACTAATCTTTCAGTAATTTCTCCATTGATACCTTTTCCTCTGTGCTGAGGAGAGACAAACATAAAACCCAGATAAACATATTGTTCTGGATCGAAATATGGTTTAGAGTTTTTGATCAGCGCATAACCAGAACCAACAATTTCACCTTCAATTGTAGCTACTAATACATGCGCATCATGTCGTAGAATAAGTTCTTTTAAATCGTAATATTCTACAGGATCCTTTTTTAGGTTTGAAGCGAAAGGGCGTTCAAATTGAATAATTCCCTGTTCGAATGTTTTGAGGATTTGGAGATCTTCAAGTAGAGCTTCCCTTATTTCTAGATTATTTTTTCTCATTGCAAATCTTGAATTCTTAATCTAAAATACACCAGATCGTTTGATACACTAAAATAGGCGATTTAATGCATTGATCCATGTCTCCAAACTTGTGAATACTTTCTCATTCGTGAAGACACGAACGAAGGCTAAGAAATCATGAATACCCATGGAGTGGGGTATAAGCTGGTGGTTGATGAGTAATATGCTGTCGAGATCTCTTCTACATTTTTATTCCTTTTGCTCAAATAGTAAATCCAATAGACAGTCCCAAGTAGCTGCTATTAACTGTTCCTATTTTTTGACCACTGGGTATTTCAATATCAGCCTTTGAAATGAAATTGTATTCCAACCCAAGTCTTGATTTGCCTAATTCAAAACCACTCCTGAAAAGTAAGCCTATCTGATAATGAACAGGCACTTCAACATATGACGAATTAACTGTGCCTATTTGGAAAATATCTACATAGTTAGCCAGTAAATAGGGCCCTACACCCAAACCTATGTACGGGCGAAAAATGTACTTATCCCATAAAAGAGCTTCATTCAAAGAGTAACTAAAAGTCGGGACAATGGAAAGGAACCCATTTTCATACTCAATGTTATCGATAATGAATTGAGACTCATCCTTGCTTTCATATGTTTGAGAATTTATAGTAACTGCTATCCTCAACCCAACCAGGGTATTGTTTGAAACTTTTACTTGAGGCTCTACATTCAGGAATAGTCCTATATTTTCAGAACTGGAAAATGGAATAAACCCAGCTTCTATGGCTAGATTCATCGTATTTTTTTCTTGAGCAATTCCAGTGAACATACCGAGAAATAATGATGACAGTAATATTATCCTTATTTTAAGCATAGCGCTTTTATGATAGAACAATTAATGCTGGAAAAAATTGTCAAGGATTAAATTTAGACGCGCCCGTTATGGTTGCTGAAATGGTTTGTGTAAGAAGTGGTTTCAATACGCTTATACATTGTTAACTACTTTTATTCATTTATTTTCTTAAAAATATAGCCAGAAGGACTTTTTGTATATGCTTTTCCTCTCATTGATTTTGTCAATTGCTCTTTAGTTGGTTGAACGTCATCTTTTGGTATTAAATATTCATCCAAATTTTTTTCAGAAATGGTGAATTTATCATCCGTTTTTCTTCCATAAACAGCTGTTAATCTAAAGTCTCGATCTAAGGATGCCATTGACGCATCTCCATGAGAATTGTTACATACCAGTAGTCCCCCTTTTTTGAGATAGGGCTTTGTTGCTTGTCCAACAAATCCTGCATATTGAGAAATTACAAGGTCAAATTCCTTACTAAGTTCTTTAAAAGGTTTGTTATAGTCCTGCTGGTAAAAACGAATTTTGGATTCTTCTGAATACTCTTTGTTCTTAGTAATGAAATCAATTGTCTCTTTTTCTTCAAAAAACTTGTAAGTATTCCTAAAAGAGTCAGCATAAGTCACGTTTGAAAAAATCAATGAAGGTGCGATATGAACATGCGATCCGGGGTAGAACACCTGTTTTATTTCGAATTTCTTATTTAGTTCTCTGAAAAGACCAATGGACGTATAATCCTTGTCGATATGATATTTCTTATACAATTCAGGAATCTTCATTTTTCTAATTGCATTTAACCTTTAGCTTCCCTTCCTATAAATATTTCAATAAACTGATTTAGTATCTTAAAGATAGGAAAAGCAGGTTTGGAACCATCCAAAGGCGAATCTTTGCGGTTCAGATACAGAAAGCACTAAGCACATGCCTTTACATATTGTCGGCAGGAGTGTTTTATAGCTTCTCTACGAGTTGAATATTGTTTCCGCAGGTGTCATTAAAAACTGCAAATTTTACAGTTCCCATTTGAGTTGGTTTTACACTAAATTCAACCTCCATTTTTGTCAACCTTTCATATTCAGCGTCGACATTGTCTACATCAAACTGAGTCCACGGAATCCCTGCTTTCATCAAGGCATCTTGAAATACTTTGGAAGGTTCAAAGTGGTTAGGTGCTGGTTCCAATAGCAGTTCTGGCCCATCCTGCCATTCTGCTGAAACAAGTGTTAGCCAACGATTACCACCGTCCATCGGTGTATCGAGTTTCTTAATAAATCCTAGTTTTTCAGTGTAGAATCTAAGTGCCTTTTCCTGATCCCGAACAGGGATACTTATAAGTGTTAACTTCATCTGCTATTGTTTAATTTTTCTCCTTCAAAGATTAAGAATTAGAGACTAAGTTGCTTCTTGAAAGTTGCTCTTTTCGAAATTGAGCTGGTGTTTTTCCAGTTTTAGTTTTGAATAGAACACTGAATGATCCCAAACTTGAAAACCCAACGGCATAGCAGGTTTTAGTGACCGTCATTGCATTTAGCAAGTGTTCTTTAGATTTTTCAATTCGTTTATCTATCAAATATTGTCTTGGTGTGAGACCGTAATACTTTTTGAATAGACGTATGAGATGATACTTTGAAATAAACTGAATTTTTGATAGCGAATTCAAGTTCAAATCGGTTTCATAGTTGGAGTCTATATAGTTTCTAACAGCAATTATAGCATCGATTTGACCCTGGTTTTTATAAAGAACCTCATGCAGTTTTTTAAGCTTTCTTTCGTAAAGTGTCATTTGTTAATCTGGAGGTATTACTGCCAACGTCTCAGCTAAAATGAATATGCGTCCCGGTTGCTAGAAGCACGGAAGCTTCTGCTTTGCATTGTCCTATCAAAAATCAGTACGCATATTCATTTTAGTGTTTGTTGTGCTTTCGTTTTATAATATTCCAAGTTCCTTAAAGATTCTCTTTGTTATGTCCTTTCGGCAACTACCAAAATTCGAGTTCAACTCATTTCGGTCTTTGATCAGACGTGTTGCGAAAAAGTACACATTATCAGCTTTTTCAATGTATCCAACCCACCATCCTGTATCTTTTCCATTAGCTCTTGTCCAACCTGTCTTAGCTCGAATAACATAGTCATCAGTTACTTCCGTTACCATTATTGCTTTAAGAGTTTTATATGATCTCTTCGAAAAAGGCAGTGTTTCTTCATAGATTTTTACTAACACATTGATTTGGTTTGCTGGAGAAATTGCAAATTCACCAAAATTCCAAAAATCAGGATCCTCTATAGACAAGTCAACATTTCCATATCCAATTTGAGTCAAAATATTCTTATATCTATCTTTTCCGATTTTCTTTGCTAGTTCAACATACGCCCATCCAGCAGATAATTCAAAAGCCTCTTTCATACTCATACTATGATAGATATGTGGACGGTGACCATATTTTAAGGTGTCATAATTGTCAATCCATGGAATAATCTCGTTTTCATCTTTGACGACTTTTGTTTCAAGAGCTATTAGAGTATTTACAATTTTAAAAGTTGAAGCAGGAAGAGTCGGCACTTGACTATCATCCATGTCACTAGTCGTCCATTTATGAAGGTTATAATCATAAATTGTAATGCTTCCTTCAATTCCACAATCCTCAAAGGACTGATTCCAACTAGTTTGACCAAAAACCGATGTTGAAATGGAGGTTAGCAATAAAATCAATGTAATTCGCATAGCTATGGAGAATTATGAAGCACAACGTCCATGTATGAGGCGTGTGCTCTCACTTTGTGGACTGAACTAAAATAGTGAAGTCTGCCGGTGCTTCCAAAGTTTGCAGAATGCACTGCGTTGTGAAGTGAAAAAATCCCGCAAGCTGAAGTATCCAAACAGCACAAAACTCTCTCGGAGGCGGACGAAACGGTCATGTCCAGATGCAGTTCGTAGAAAGCACGCAAGCACATGCCTTATACATTTTGTTGGGGATCGTTTTTTCAGTTTTGCTTTAGACGTTCACGGTAGTTCAAAGGCTTCACGAATTCTACTTCTTTCCATTCTTCATCAGTTGAATAGTAAACAAACCTCTTATTTGGAATGTAACCGTTCGTTCCGCCACAACCAACAGCAAAGTTGGCTTTCTTTCCGAGGAGAATAGTTCGCTTAGCTGTTACTGTAACTTCTCCAAAGTTCACGTCTACTGTATCAGTTGAGATGATCTTATGGACAACTCGGTAAATTGTTATCGGCCTCTTTTCTTTAATTGCCTTGTCTATAAGTTCACTGTCAGATAGAAACTTGAAAACGGCAATTCCAACATGATCTTTAATTCGTTCTGTGTTGGGAGTTACTTCGAAATATTTATGTCCACTGGAAATTGCTAGACCAATTTGGCTTCTAATAGTTCGGACATAAAGACTGTCCAAATCAGGTTGTTCAATCTGCGCAAAAAGACCGTGACTGGCAGTTAATATGAATATTGTGATGAATGCTCTCATGTGCGACTATGATCCCCAACATTAATGTAAACAACATTATGTCGTTTATTTACCTTTCAAATATACCTCTTTCGCCTATTCAACCATCGTAAAGAACATTCTGATTCTTTTTGCATAGGACATTATCCATTTTATTAAATACTTATAGTCGACTATAAGTACTTAAAATTTGTTGTTTGATTGTAAAATAGGTAAGGCTTTTTGCTACTCTGGATTTACCTTCGCATCCATGCGACCCATACTATTTATAGACCGTGACGGCACCATCATTCAAGAAGCTGATGGGAACATTGAGACCATTGAAAAGTTGGATTTTCTTCCTGAGGCATTGTATTACCTCAAGAAGATCAAAGAAGAAACAAACTACCTGTTTGTGATGGTGACCAATCAAGATGGGTTAGGAACCGAAGCTTTTCCAGCTCATGAGTTTTGGCCACTACACAATTTCATCATTCGTTTGCTAGAAACAGAAGGCATTCATTTTGATGCTGTTCACATTGATGAACACTTTGAAAAAGACAATCATCCTAATCGGAAACCAGGAACTGGGATGTTGAAAGAATACATGGAAGGTGATTATGACCTTCCAAACTCTTTTGTGATTGGTGATAGAGCTACAGATGTACAGCTAGCAAGAAACCTAGGATCAAAGTCCATCTACTTAAGTTCATCTTATTCTGATACAGAGACAGATGCTGAACTCAAGCCAAAAGGCTGGAAAGAGATCTATGAGTTTTTAGTTCCAAGTTTGATAGTGGCTCGTGACTAGAAACTCAGTACTCGTAACTATTTAGATTCTTCCCCAAGGAATTCCCAATAGCATTAACGCCAGCGACATTCCAAAGAAGATAGACTGGAATCTAAATTTTACCTGGGCATCATTGGTCTTTTTACTAATCGAACGCCCAACTTGTGCGGCTGCTACCGCGAAAAGCATCAATGCGATGTGCTCTACAGACCAAAAACGTTGAACAGGATCACCCATGTTGTACGTCACGAAAGGGCTATAAAAGAAGTATAACACCAAACCAATCACTAGTTGTAGGTGCATCAATCCCACAAAAGACACGGCCAGAATTTTGTCAAATTTAGAATAGTTAGATCCTGCAAATAGCCCAACCAATGATTTAAGAACAGCTATAATGACTGCTACAAGAATAAGCCAACGAAGGCCGGAGTGAAGGTGAAGTAGGAAGGTATACATTGATGTTTTTTTGTCAAATATAGTGGGTGTTGATTTTAGATCGCGTTAAAAACTTGTCATATTGAATGCATATGAAATATCTTTTTGCTAGTTAGTAAAAACCATTCAACGAACGAATATTGTGTCTTAAGACATATTTCTCCTGTCGTCGAAAAGACAAGTCCTTTAGGGCGGTCACTCACTTATCCATTGTCATGAGCCCGCTCATTAGCTGTATACCATACCACAGATTTTCAATTCGAAGATTTTCGTCTGCAGCATGCTGATTGTTGTCATGATTGGCGATAGGAACAATGATTGCTGGCTTTTTTAGTTCATCCGTAAACAAATAGAGCGGAAGGGAGCCACCTAAAGTTGGGAGGAGTATCAAATCCTCACCAGCAACTTCTTTTGATCTTTTGATCACGTCTCTTATAATTGGTAAGTCCATGGAGGTACGTGCAGCAGGGTAGCCGCTCGATCGAGTTACCTTAGCAATCTTAGGATATTTCATTCGAGTTTCTTGGTCAGGATCTTCCCTTACGATATAAAAGCCTTGTTTCTGAATATGAGCTTCTACCAGGTCTTTTTGTTTTTCCGGATCGCACCCTTTGACTAGTCTTATTCCGATAGATGCAGTAGCTGTTGCAGGAACTACATTTCTAGCTAGTTTGCCTGTATTTCCGCTACTCAGTCCTCTAATGGTAAGCGATGGTCGCAGCAATCGTTCATTGTATGATTCAACCCCTTCTGGGTCATTGATCCCCAGTTCTTTTTTGAGTTCTTCATCTATCAGAGGGATATCAGCCAGCGCTTTTTTCTCGAGCTCACTTAAAGGCTCTATATCATCATAATAGCCATCAATGATAATATCTCCGCTATCATCTTTCATACTAGCAATGAGTTTAGAGAGAAACTGACCGGGAACGGGAGCCCAATTCCCGTAATGACCACTATGCAATGGACGATTTGGCCCGTACGTGGTGATTTCCATGCCAGTAACTCCTCGTACCCCAAAAACGAGCTGTGGTCTTCTGGACTGATGAACCGGCCCATCGCAAAAGAGCCATAAGTCTATCTCATCTACGAGCGCTCGGTTGTCATTTAGGTATTGTTGCAACTGCCTAGATCCGGCCTCTTCTTGTCCTTCAAAGAAGAATACCAGATTGGAGGTCACCTTTAATTTGTTTGATTGGATCATATCCAAAGCTGTTAATATGGTGATGATTGGAGCTTTATCATCACCTGCTGATCGAGCATAGATGCGGTGTTCCGGATTGATGTCCTGATAGGTTTTGGGAAAATCCATTGGAGTACCCCCATCGCTAAGTGCTTTTGAATAATAGGCAGGCTTCCAGGGATCATTGGTCCAGTTGGTTTTATCGACAGGCTGACCATCATAGTGCACATAAAATGCAATGGTTCGCTTCGCACCTTTTACAGGGAGGTATCCATAGACAATCGGCGGTGTACCGACCATTCTCAGGAGTTTGGATTCAACTCCTCGTTTTTCTAATTCAGATTTAATGTGATTAGCATTCTTGTTGACGTTTGGAAGATCGAATGCCACATTCGGAATGGATAAGAGAGTTTTGAAATCATTGATAATCTGTACGCCATTTTCCTCAATGTACTTGTTAGAAAGTTTGTTGATGTCTTGAGAAAAGAGCGAAAAAGATAAGAGAGTAATCAGCAGAGGAATAATTCGCATGTTTTTTAAATTTGGATATGGCTAAAATTATTAAAATACCTTCTGTGTATCTCTACGACTCGAAAGTGGTAGGTGTGTCTAAAGGTAATGCAGATGGATCTTCTCGTCAGGAGATCATACGTGGAGAGGTCGCAGAGGGGGATAAACTGCAATTGGAGGCTGAGCCAGACAATCAATTCGATAAAAATGCCATTAAAGTTTTATCCAGATTAGGTAACCAAATTGGATATCTGAATAGGGATATGGCTGAAAAAATTAAGCCAGCTTTGGAAAATCAAGCAGAGACATATGTAACTGCTAGTTGGGTAAATGGGGAGAAGCTGCTCGGTGTAGGATTACGAATTGAATTGGTGAGTTGAGCAGCTTGTCAAACTAATTGAGATCAATACTTCTTGTTTCCTTTTTTCTCTTTTTTTTCTGCTTTCTTCTCTTTGGCCGTTTTTAGAGGCTCCTTCTTTGTAGCTTTTTTAGCGTCTTGTCCTTTTCCCATGATTTTCTATTTTCATGCAAGAACGTTATTATTTCGCTTAAAAACATTATTTCAATGTGTTTTTTGCAAACACAATAACCAGAATTGTGTTTTGATAGCATGATTATCAGGCTTATAGATTTTGGTTTAGTGATTCTTATCTGGATGACGCAGTTAGTGGTGTATCCAAGTTTCACCTATTTTTCCTCGGAAAACCTCTTTACGTGGCATCAGAAATATACGACCGTCATTTCCATCATTGTGATGCCTTTGATGATTGGGCAGGTAGCGCTGCATAGTTATCAACTTTATCAAGGATTTAGCGGGTTGCGCTTACTTGCTTTTGTACTCATTATACTAGCATGGGCCAATACTTTTTTGGTAGCGGTTCCACTTCATAATAAAATCAATGCTAATGTTGATATAATCGATGCTGCAAATTCCCTTGTGAAGATCAATTGGTATCGAACGGTACTGTGGTCAGGCGTCTTTCTGGTAGGTCTTTATGAGCATCTAAGAAATTAAGTATTTCCTTATTCACTGCACTGGGCTTTTCAATGTTGCAAATGTGCCCTGCTTTCGGAACAATGGAGAAGCTGGCATTTTGCCGATTGTTTGCAAACTGTCTAGCACTAGGTAGGAATATGTAATCATCGCCACCCATAATGATCAACATTTCTTGATCAATCTGTTGATTGCTAAATTTCTTTAGCAAAATGAAAAATTCACTGTAAAGCCCGATCCATTTTAAATACTCTTGCTGTGTTAGCTTTTTGGCTTGCATCTGATAGACCCTTCTGGCGACCTGATTTCGTCTTTTTGGCATCAATAGAAAAGAAAAAATGCGATACATCGCAGGATAGGAGAGGAAAAGATTAAAAAGTCTTGCCAGATGCACAAAACCTTTAATCATCCAATTGGCATTAAATATTCCACCTATGATGACCATTTTGTCTACCAGATCAGACCTGCGATTGTAGAGTGCTTGAATGAGCACGCTTCCGAAGGAGAGCGTAACAAAATGCGCTTTTTTAATATTTTCTTTTTCTAGTACTTCTAGTATGTCATTTGAGACAATATTAAAATGGTAAGAAGCGTAAGAAGGATCAATGTTTTTTGATTTTCCATGGTCTCTCAAATCAATAGCCAGCAGATTAAACTGGGCTTTAAAAGCTGGGAGCTGTTGCTTCCATGTAGCGATACTTCCACCAGCGCCATGAAGGAAGACAATCCATTTCTCAGATTTTGAAGTACGATGGATTTGATAGTGAAGTGTTTTCAATGTGATGTTAAACCCATCTCTTGTCAAAGTGTTCGATTTTCCAGCTTGCATGCCTACATCATTATATTCTACAAATGTTGAAGTAATTGAAACCTTTAGAGGGAGATTTAGTTAATACTACAAGTGTTGAAGTAATCAATACTTTTTCTTTAGCTTTATGTTCTACAAATATTGAATAAATGCAACAGCTCGGTTATTTAGAAGAAACGGTCTTACTCCTCATTATGAAAATGGAGAAGGATGCTTATGGCTTTTCCGTGAGTGAGGAGTATAAGATACATACCAATAAATCTATTTCCATTAGTGCCATTCATACGGTACTCTCCAGATTAGAAAAGAAAGGACTAATCCAATCAGAAATGGGAGGGGCTACCGATGAAAGAGGAGGGAGGAGGAAGCGAATTTTTGTCCCAACGAATGATGGCAAAGAGACAATCCAGGCTATAAAGAAATCCAGACAGTCTTTGTGGGCACAAATTCCAGATCTGGTATGAATATCGGAAAACAACCACCAAAGTGGGCAGCTAGGTTTCTTCGATGGTTCGTGTCAGAAGAATTGCAGGAAGAGATTGTCGGTGATCTTGAAGAGGGCTATTACCATCGAAGAAATCAATATGGAAAGCTAAAAGCCGATCTATGGTTCATTCGTGATGTGATTAAGTTTTTTAAGCCCTATTCATTTGAAAAATATTCTAAGACTAAACAATACCTTCCTATGTTCAATAACTACGTTAGAATCGCCTTGCGGAATCTGATTAAGCGACTTTCATTCACCACAATGAATCTTTTGGGACTGACAGCTGGAATAGCCTCAGTGTTCTTGATTGCTCTTTACATTCAGCATGAACTGACCTATGATGAGGCTTTCCCAGAATCAGATCAAGTTTATAGGTTGATGAATAAGTATAGAGATCAAACTTATACCTGTATGAGTTTCCCTCAATGGTATGGATCTACACCAGAAGAGCAACACTACCTCACAGAAAAGCTAATAAGCTATGATCAGGTAGAAGCTGCTTGTCACTTTGTGCCCAACAAATCAGATATTGGACCGAACGGTAAGTATTATGTAAGAGTGAATGGTAAGGAATTGATTGAGGATGAAATTCTATACACGAATAATGGAAAGGCTTTTCAAGATATTTTCCCTCAAGATTTCATTGCTGGTTCATCGAACCAATCATTCGACACTTTCAGTAAGGTTGTGCTCACCAAAAGTAAAGCGATTCAGATTTATGGAAAAGATTGGAGATTGGCGAATGTCGTGGGAGACATTATTAATATTCAAGATGAATCCTTTGAGATTGGTGGTGTAATTGAGGATGTCAAAGGGAATGTGCATTTCGATTTTGAAATGATCATTCATCAAGAATTAATTCCTAGTTGGGGAGCATACACATATATCAAACTTACCGAGCATTCTTCAATCGATCACGTACTTAAACAACTAAACGGTGACATGGATAGCATTTTTCCAGGGTATAGTGAGGATGAGCTACAGCGAGGAGTGAGTTCTGTTCCGCTTACTTCCATTCACTTTACAGACGGAATGCTCTATGAATTAAAGCCTACAGCTAACCTATCATACATCTTCACTTTTAGCATCGTTGGATTGATTATACTACTTATCGTTTGGACCAATTATGCAAACCTTTCCATTGCTATTTATTCAGGGCGACAGAAAGAAATGGGTGTAAGAAAAGTGATGGGTGCAAGGTCCAATGATATTGCTATTCAAATTCTTTTAGAGGCTATTATGCTAACCTTGATATGCATTCCGTTTGCATGGATAGTCGTTTACACAGCTATTACACCTTTCAATGAGCTGATGGATATTGGGATAGAGAAAGAAGTCTTGTGGTCTCCATCGTCTTTTTTTGTGATTGCTGCGGTTTTACTTTTCACAGGGCTTATCAGTGGGATATACCCGGCAATTGTATTCAGTAAAAAATCATTGGTTAAACTGTTCAAAGGAAAGCTAACTACTTCAAGAAGTCGCTTATGGAATGCAAGAAATGGTATTCTGGCCACTCAGTTTTTTATGTTGATTGTTTTGATCAGCATGGTTATGACTATTCAGCAACAGATGACGTTTGTACATACCAAAGAGTTAGGGTTTGAAAAAGAAGATATCCTTTTCTTTAATGTAGAAGGCAGAGAAAAGTATGGGTTGATCAAAGCAGAACTGGAAAGATTGCCGGGAGTGAATGCAGTAGGAACAGGACTAATTCCTGGAACATCTATGTATAACCAGCTAACATACGAGATGAGAGGAGGAAGTGAAAGATACGCAGACGGAACACACATCCAAACTACTGTATCAAGCTTAGACATTTTAGGAATCAGTTCCGAAGCTTTTGATCAGCTAAATGATCGGGATAGTGTATTTATTATCAATGAAACGGCTGCCAATAAATTGGCTGATGGGCTTGGGATTTTATCCAATGAACTTATTGGTCAAACGCTAGTCCTCGAACCGGAATGGCAAAACGAGCAGTTTGGCTATGGGTCGCATTACACCATTGCTGATATCATTCCAGATTTTGATTATTTCAGCTTACAGTACGAGACTCAGCCTATGTTGATGGAGGTGCGTGCAGAGGCATCATGGGTCTATAGTGCCATGGTTAAGGTTGAGACAAGAGACGTTGTTTCCGTAGTTTCAGCAATAGAAGATGCCTATCTCAAAGTTGAAAAACAAGTCCCTTTTGATGTGACCTTTTTGGATGATCATTTGGATCAATTATATACACGAGAAAAAAATGCTGGCATACTAATTTCAGGACTGACAGGAGTATCTATGATTCTTGCGGTGATGGGATTAATTGGAATCATAGGTTTCATCACTATCACACGTCAAAAGGAAATTGGCGTAAGAAAAGTTTTTGGAGCGTCAGTACTTGAAATTCTTTATTCTCTCAGTAAAGAATATGCGATTATGATGCTGTTGTCAACCTTTATTGCAATTCCTGCTGTCATGTACTTGGCAGATCAGTGGTTGTCCAATTTTGCTTATCGGATTTCCCCAAATTTTATGCTCGTCCTCTTTTCAGGGTTTATTACGCTTCTTTTATTGCTTTTTGTAGTGATTGTTCAATCGTATAAAAGTGCCAATATGAACCCATCAGATACGTTGAGGAATGAATAAGTTTGGTATCAGTCAATTCTCAGGCGGAACAAGTGGTATCAAAATCAATAGAAAGAACAATATGAGTTGAGTTAGGTTTCATAGTTATGAAATCGAATTGGATGTCACTGACTCTTAAAATTGCGGCTATTTATAACCTTATATGGGGAGCTTGGGTAGTTCTATTTCCCAACCATTTTTTTGAATTGGTAGGAATGGAATTCCCTACACAACCCATGATTTGGCAAGGTATGGGTATGGTCATAGGAGTTTATGGTTTGGGGTATTGGTGGGCTGCTCAAGATCCATTGACTCACTGGCCGATTGTTGCAGTTGGGTTCCTGGGTAAAATCTTTGGGCCCTTAGGCTTTGTGATGAATTATCTTCAGGACAAGGTACCTTTCGGCTTTTTCTACACCTTGATTACAAATGATTTTATCTGGTGGATACCGTTTTTCTTAATCCTTAAAAAGACGCATCAGAAACAAAAGATTCAGTGGATATGAAAAAAATCAGCCCTTTTGTACAAGGAATTTTCTATGTGATTGCTGGTATAAATCACTTCATTAATCCAGATTTTTATTTACCGCTTATACCTGAGTATTTTGTGTTTCCTGAAATGATTAATTATTTGAGCGGGTTCTGTGAAATAGTTCTTGGTGGAATGCTATTTTCTGAGCGAAGCAGAAAATCTGCGGCTTATTTAATCATAGTTATGCTCCTAGGATTTGTCCCTTCTCATGTTTATTTCATTCAGCAAGGTAGTTGTCTTGAAGGTGGTTTATGTGTGCCCGCTTGGGTAGGGTGGGGAAGATTGATCCTTATCCATCCCATATTGATTTGGTGGGCATGGTCGGTGAGACATATGCGCAACTAATAGAAAATAGGTTATCCAATGATTACCTATTTTGGAGGGTTGAGTACTTATTTTTGAGCATCTATGGAAATAAAAAGGCTTGCTACTCACAGATGTGTCATATGTATGATTTTACTGTTCTGGCAATTCAATGTGTCCCATGCACAATCCGGTATAGATCGATTCATCGATTTCTTCACCATTTATCCTAATAAGTTAGCTGCACAGCAGGATACCGCACTATATCCAGCTAAAATCATCATGGCGCCTGTTGTTTCATACAGTCCATCCACAAGTCTTGCTCTTGGTGTAGGAGCAAAGTGGCTATTTAAGTTCAAAGGATCTGGAGATGAGACTAGAACATCCAATATGCCAATCTCCTTTCAATACACTTTAAAAAACCAGTTTATCCTATTTTCTGGTTTTGAAATTTTCTCACCTCAGGAGAAGTGGATGCTTGAGGGTAATATCATTTTTAGAAAATTTCCAAGACTCTACTATGGTGTGGGCAGAGATACTCCTGATTCCAATGAGGAGGAATATGAATATAATCAGGTCTTAATTGAGCCTATTTTGCTAAAGCAAGTATTTTATAGGTATTTCTTTTTAGGTGGGGGTTTTCGTTACAATCGAATTAGCGGTGTGGAGTTTTTTGATCCGGATGGAGAACTAGCTAATAGTGATCAATTCGGTATCAGTGGGTCTACTTCTGTAGGCCTTCAGCTAGCAGCCGTTTTTGATAACAGAAATAACTTGCTGAATAGTAAGCAGGGCTGGTATTTTGAATTTACACATGGGTTTTATGATGAATTATTTGGGAGTACCAGTACTTTTCAATTGACCAGAATAGACCTTAGACGATTCTTTATGCCTTTCAAGAATCGAGGAGATGTGATAGCTATTCAACTCAAAACACACTTTTCACATAAGGATGTACCATTAAACGAACATGCTTTTTTCGGAGGATCTGAGATTATGAGAGGCTATTATGAAGGAAGATTTATTGAACGAAATATGATTGCGGCACAGGTTGAATATCGGAGAGATATCAAAGGAAGATTCGGCATGGTAGCCTTTATTGGTGCTGGTGATGTAGCTTCCAGCATTGACTCTTTTGAGCTCAGCAATGTTCGTCCTTCAGTAGGGTTTGGGCTTAGGTTTTTGCTTGATAAGCGAGAAGATCTCAATATTAGATTTGATTGGGGCTTTGGTCAGAATACTAATAATTATTATCTCAATATTGCTGAGGCTTTCTAACTGCTAATGAGTAATCCAAGGCTGATTCAGATATTCTTCAAAGCGTGCCGACGCATCCCTGTAAAACATCTTTGCATGATTTTTATCAATAACCATACTCCTATATCCAAATAGGTGAAAAATTTCCCTCGCAAGAAAACGAGCAATCTTTTTATTGACGATGAGTCCTGATTTGCTATGATCTATCCATTTCACACCTGGAAGTAGCACAAGCATACGATCCAATCTGTATTTTCTGATGATTGCTGAAATTCTTAGAAAAGGCTTCCAAATTTTCTTAATAGTAAAAAAACCATCTGAACCTTGAGCCTGATAGAGTGGCATAAATATTCGTCCATCGTTTTTAGCTCGAACTTCTTTTCCATCACTCTTTGCAACAAGCTGATTCTTATATACTTTCTGGAAATTGAAGAAACCAGTCTCCATAGTAAATAGCTCACCAGTCTTTATTAAGTATCTGAAATGGATCTCATAAATTGATTGTACATCTCCACTGGTTTTTGCCAGCATATCATGGTAGTGATGATAGTCTACAAGATCTTTATTGATGAGTCCTGTGAATACGGCAGAGAGGTAACAAAATGCCATATTGTTTTCAATTGAGGACATGTCATCATGTTGTCCGGCTTCAAAGCCAAATGCTACATATCCCAGCTCATTGATATAGCTAAGAATAGGCCCATCCAGATACTCTTCTATCCCAAGTATGATATGTAGCGGGTATTGAATAGTGAAATCTCTGTTGAGTAAACTATCATTCACGGTAAGGAATGGAATGGTCTCACTGGAAGTAGTGTGTAAATCGAAGAAGTAAAAGGGACCTGAATGAGTATCTAAAACATGCTGAATGATAGAGAAAATTTCTCTTTGTTCATTGACTTCATTGTTGCTTCCTATTCCATTTGATTGGCTAAGTGATGCCATTCTTTCCCGGGTCCAGACCCTGTTTAGATCCTCGTCGTGGAATCGTATACCTTCTCGTAATGCTCCCAGATTCCCAGTCAGACAAATGATATTACCATACATAGCGTCTCTTAGGTGCCTCATAGATTCAATGAAACGATTCAATGCAAATACTCCTGCCGGCTCGTTTCCATGAATACCACCCATAAAAATTAAGGTTGGGCCTTTGTGAAGTCCATTTATCTCACCGATTACTCTGTCTATTCCAATTGTTTTTTCTAAAGCTTTACTGTGCACCTTGATCTTGGTCATATTGAATTACATCTTTTATTGTGACGATCCCAACCAGATGCTGATTGTAGACCACAGGAAGGCATCCAACTTCATTTTGCTTCATGATTTGAATGGCTTCTTTGATAGGCATTTCGGGATAGCTAAGAATTACATTTTTAGCCATGATATCATTTACACAGAGTGAAGAATCATGATCGGATTGATAGTCTCTGAGTTTTTCCATATGAGTCCAGGTAAGTAATCCGGTAATCTCTCCCACTTTGTTTTCAACAGGGACATGGTGAATATCTTTCCAAATCATCAACTGGGTGGCCATTTCTGCTAAATCATCCTCATAAACTGTGAAAAGGCGTGTGGACATGATGTGTCCTATTTGAAAAGCATTTTCATGAGTTTCTGACGTAGAGCTAATTTCTGACCACTCATGTACAGGTTTATTAGCTTGTTGATTTTCTTGTATTGCTTTAGTTAAAGCTAACAGGGCGTCATCTTGTCTTAGGGTTTTTCTAAGTTTCCTGTAGCTAGCGATTGTCCATTGAGCTCCTGTTTGCTTCTTCGTTCGTTCCTCAATGATATTCAGAAGCCTATTTGCTGTTTCTGTATCAATATGCACTTTCTTCAATCCTTTCCTGGCAATAGGCAAAAGAACATCCAGCATGAGATCCCTAACAGATATGAGTTCACCGTCCCATCGAAGAACCGATTCCTTGCCCGTTCTGGCTGCTTTAATGAAGTTTGACTTAACATCTCTAAACTCCATAAGTTGGGCTATATCATCATACTTTTGAGGCCTACCCATCATCAAACCCACCCAAAGTGCGAAATTGGCCATCTCATCAAGGATGGTAGGCCCAGATGGGATGTATCTGTTTTCTATTCTGAGGTGTGCTTTTCCTCCTCCAACTCCGTAGCAGGGTCTATTCCATCGATAGATGGTGCTATTATGTGTGCTTAGTGCTTCCAGCTTAGGGATATGCCCTGCGTCTAACTCTGCCAGCGAGTCAGAGGCTAATTCTCTGGCGAGTATTACTTTGTGTTGTGCTACATCATTCTTGAAGATATCAGCAGCAGTTCCTGTTTCCCAGTCTTCACCAAAACTGACTCTTGGTAGCTGGTCTTTTAATGCATAGCTGGCGATGCGTGTATCGATACTTTGCTGGAACAGTGCAATGCGAGTTTCACTCCAAAGCTCTCTGCCAAGTAGAAGGGGAGAGTTGGCACAAACACCCAGGACCGGACCGGAGATGGCTTGCGCCCAATTATAGCTTTTCACGAAATCATCAGGTTCTACCTGTAAGTGCAATTGAAAGCTGGTGTTACATGCTTCCATCAATACAGAATCATGAGACATGGCTAGTTCATCTACTCCTTTGATGTGGAGATGAAAGTCAGTACCTCTAATGTCTTTTACCATTTCATTCAATAGCCAATACCTCGGTTGAGGCGTCATAAATTCAAAAGCTAATTCCGTCTTACTAATGGTTGGAAGTATCCCGACCAGGATGGTTAATGTATCTTCCTCTAGAGCTTTATCTTTTGCTTTACTAAGTAACCTTTCTAGTTGATTCTGAACGGTTGTAAAACAGTCACCTTTTAACTCTACAGGATCGAGGTTGATCTCTAAATTGAAGCGAGCTAACTCTGTAGTAAAATGATGATCATCAATTTTCTTGAGTAACTCTTCGGCATTTTTTTCAGGTCGCCAATTTTTTGAGATTAAGCAAAATTCTTGTTCAGCGCCAATACGATTAATACCTTTTTCAATGAGTCCTCGATCCAGCATAAGCTCGAGGCAATTGATGTCATTGAGTAGATGTCGAATGAATTTTGAACGTACTTCTTTATCTGTAGCAGGCTTGACAAGATGCTCTCCCATAATGATGTCTTATTTGGGAGATAAAGATTATAGAATATCATTCCAATAGATATGATCTTTGACAGATCAAGAGGTGACTTGAATCAAATATTTTGAGATGATTTTTATTGTTTGCTAATTGATAAACCGTTAGTCAGAAAAGAGATGCCTTGCTGCCCATGTGTGGAGATCATCACTCCTTGAAAAATAGGCTTCAACTTTTGATTATTAGCCCCCCAATTGACGATGAAATTTGGACCAGTTCCCCCTTGTGTGTCATCCTCTTCAATGACGTAATCAACGGATTGCATAGGTCGTAGCAATAAGGTACTGTCGAGGTAGTGTCGAATGAGCTCACCTTCGGAATCATAATAGTCAATATCTGATACATATATCGTATCTTGAAAGCTTGTATTTCTGATGCTTAAAGTAGCAGTCAGATTGAATTTGACATCCTTCGTTTCACTATAAATATCTGAGTAGATGGGGATGTAGACTGTGTCCCTAAAGGTCAGTTGTGGGTCTCCAACAAAAGCAATATCTGGAGCTTTGGCTTGGCTGGGAGCCTGGCCATAATTTGGATCATATTCAATGCAGGAAGAAAGACCTGCGATGCTTATAGCAAGGAATAGGAATGTTACTCTCATAAGATAAAGATAAGCGAAAAGCGATTAAATGAATCCATTGATTTCACTGATTGAAAACAATAATTATCACTTATTTAGCTATAAGTTAATACTTAAATAGTGTAATGTTAACTTCTGAAAATTAAATAGTTATAATTTAATTGTAGTTAATTTCTACAATCTCATTATTATGCCATTCCTTCCTTGTAAACTTCCAGACATCTTTCTCTGGCAACCTTGTGATCAACGATTGGATCAGGATAATACTTCGTGTCAATTTCTGGCACCCATTTGTTAATGTACTTATGGTCTTTGTCAAATTTATCAGTTTGTGAATACGGATTGAAAATTCGAAAATATGGCTGTGCATCTACTCCCGTTCCAGCAGCCCATTGCCATCCGCCATTATTGCTGGCAAGTTCGAAATCCAGAAGCTTTTCTGCGAAGTAAGCCTCGCCCCAGCGCCAATCGATCAGTAGATGTTTAGTAAGAAAACTGGAGACAATCATACGTACTCTGTTATGCATAAATCCAGTAGCATTGAGTTCTCTCATTCCGGCATCAACGATAGGATATCCTGTTTTTCCTTTCTTCCATTTTTCAAATTCTTCTTCATTATTTCTCCATTTCAAATCGTCGTATTTTCGATTAAAATTAGCATCTACTACTTGTGGGAAATGCCATAAAATAGCTTGATAAAAATCACGCCAAATGAGTTCGTTTTGATACTTTTCATTTAGAGATTTTGCACGTCTTACAAGTTCACGAATACTAACGGTTCCGAAGCGTAAATGGAGACTCATTCTACTCGTTCCTTTGACAGCCGGAAGGTCTCTGGTCTCGTCGTATTTTTCGACTATTTTTTCATTCAATTCTTTTGTTGGAAATTCGATGTTGGTTGACTCAAATCCAATCTCATTAAGCGTAGGGATTTTTAGTACTTCAGCTTGATTCCAATTAGATTCTTCCTCAGATTTATAAGCCCTAATATGATCTTCTTGTAAAGTCTTTTTCCAGAGATTACTGTATGGCGTATAGACAACATATGGGTCTCCATTGCCTTTCAAAATTTCATCTTTCTCGAAAATGACATGATCTTTTTTTGCTTTAAACTCAGCACCATTTTCTTTAAGAAAATCGTACACTTTTTTATCCCTTTCCCTAGCATAAGGTTCATAATCCCTATTGGCCCAAACTGTTTTGATGTCATAATCGTTGGCAAGATTTTTCCACACTTCAATTGGATCTCCAATTCGAATATCCATCGAACCTCCTTGCGCAATAATTTCTGCTTGCAGGCGTGTTATCTCCTGGTGAATAAACTCTACTCTTGCGTCTTTTTTTTCTTTTAGATCGTCAAGAATATTTGTATCAAAAATGAATGTCGGTTGAACAGGATATGCTTCTTGATGGGCGTGATAGAGTCCTGCATTATCTTCTAAACGGAAATCTCTTCTAAACCAGAAAATGGTAACCTGTGGTTTGCTCATAAATTGAAAGTTTGCTGCCATGCTGAGTTTGTTTCAGCGTCTGCCAAGATATTAACTAAAGATCCTGAAACAAGTTCAGGATGACTGATCATAAGATATTATGTTCTTCGCCATGTTTCTGAAAATGAACCCATGGAATGGAAACACCAGATACCAATAAAGACGACCCCATAGGCCCAGAGGTCTGAAAGTGGCTGTTTGAATTAATTGATGATTGTCTCCATTGGACTTTATCTTGAATTCTAACCATGCATCACCTGGTAGTTTCATTTCAGCAAAAAGGAGCAGCCGACATTCTTCTTTGTCTGCGTATAGTACACGCCAAAAATCTAATGAATCACCTCCCTTAAGATCGCTTGGGTTTCTTCTTCCTCTTCTTAAACCTACTCCTCCAACTAACTTGTCCAGAAACCCTCTGATTTTCCATAGGAAATTACCGTAATACCATCCTCGCGCTCCACCGATTGACCAAACATTTTCAATAACCTCTTGCGGGTCTCTGGAAAATGTGAAGCTCTTATAGTCTTTGAAACAACCATGCTTGGGAGCTTCTACTTGATTAAGAAATACATTATTAAAGTCTGGACTGGCAAAGGAATCCATCCAACTAGAAACTACTTGCTCTTGACTGATCTTTTGAAAGGTTCTTTCTAGTGATTCCTTATAGCTAAGTTTTTTGATGGTCACAATACTTTCAATGCTATTATCTCGAACCACCACTTCATTTTTCATGCTGTCAACCAGGTTTCTGGCTAATCGATAGGAGGTGGAGGTAACTAGATAGAGCCATAAAGAAGATAATTTTATGGTAAGAACCGGAACCGTCAGAATATACCGTTTCAATCCTCTAACTTCTGCAAATTGGAGAAGCATTTGTTTGTAGGTAAGAATATCTTTCCCACCAATATCAAAAGTGGAATTGAACGCTTTTTCGTTTCCAAGAACCCCGATGAGATACTCCATTACATTGTAAATACCAATAGGTTGGCACCTGCTGTTGAGCCATTTTGGAGCTATCATGACCGGAAGTTTCTCCACAATATCTCTAATGATCTCGAAAGAAGCACCTCCTGAGCCAATGATGATCGCTGACCTCAATACCGTAAGGTTGGTTTTCGATTGTTTAAGAATCTCTTCTACATTTTGACGTGAGGATAAATGATCCGAAAGCTCTTCGTCGTTTGCGATCCCTCCCAAATACACAGTTTGTTGTGCCTTGGTAGTATTTAGGTAGGAAATGAAATTTTCAGCGGTAGTGGCTTCCAACTTACTAAACTCCTTGCTATTCGAAGTGAGGGAATGAATGAGATAGTAGGCCGCATCAATGTCTTTTGGCAGCTTATCCAAACTTTCCCGATCTAGAAAATCACACGCTATTACGTCAACGGATGCAAGAAAGCCTTCATCAAAGTCTTCGAAATCAAAACGGCGTTTATCCCTAACAGGACATACTACTTGATGACCAGCCTTCACGAGATCAGGAAGTAAACGCCGACCAATATAACCTGTAGATCCTGTGAGTAATATTTTCATCTAGATCAAATTGACCGTAATGTAGACATTCCACCATCTACACCGAGTATCTGACCAGTCATCCATCCAGATTTAGGAGATAGAAGAAAGCTTGCCATATGAGCGATATCTTCTGGTGTTCCTACACGATTTAGTGCATGTCTCTTACCGGAGGCTTCTTTCTTTTCGTCTGTAGATAATAGTCTTTCTGCTAATGGCGTGTCTGTAACAGAAGGGGCTATACAATTGACA
The DNA here is from genome assembly GCA_039984955.1 of Marinobacter alexandrii. Lineage (NCBI taxonomy): Bacteria > Pseudomonadati > Pseudomonadota > Gammaproteobacteria > Pseudomonadales > Marinobacteraceae > Marinobacter > Marinobacter alexandrii. Next base: position 281,204 of record JBDWTN010000007.1, on the reverse strand, counting down.
CGTATTTTTGGAGCAAATTCTGCGGCTAGGGATTTGGTCAATCCTTCAATGGCACCCTTGCTGGCAGCTATTGAACTATGAAATCCCATACCTTGCTGTACTGCCACCGTGCTAAAGAATACAATTGATGGATTTTCAGCTTTTTTAAGGGCTGGTAATATGTGTTGTAAAACCTTAATGCCTCCAATAACATTAAGCTGAAAATCATCAACGAAATCCGAAGGCTTTAATCGATGAAAAGGTTTGAGATTGATAGATCCAGGACAATACACAAATCCATCAAGCTTCTCCATGCTTAAGTCAGGAAGTTCGTCGGACGTTACGTCGTAAACCATATGATTAATATTAGTCACATTGGTTAATTCACCTTCATTTCTTGAGAGAACTGTAACCTCATGTCCCTCTGATGATAAATTTCTTACTAGTTGAAGTCCTATACCAGTACTCCCTCCGATTATTAAGTAATGTTTTGACATGCAACCTCAACTACTATTGATCAATAAGGTTTGATCGGCCAAATGATCAACTTGTTGATTCATGCTTAGCCCTATTGATTGCTTCAGTAGTCATTCCCTCAAAATTTTGGTTGTTTACCCATAAAACTTGGCTTAAGAAGTAATATGAAGGAATTTTAATATGAAAATTCCAAGCACCATTATGAAAAATCTAATAATCTTACTCGTCCTTTTTTCGTGTGGATTACCTCTTTTTTCACAGGATTACTATTGGGTGGGAGGATCAGGAAACTGGTCTGATTTTGCCAATCACTGGGCTACAACATCTAATGGATCTACCTTCCATACACAACCACCGACAGCATCAGACAATGTCATTTTTGATGCCAATTCATTTGACAGCTTTGGTCAAGTTGTGACATTAGATGCAGCTGCCAATTGTCTTTCGATGGACTGGACTGGAGTTCCCAATTTTCCTGTAATTGATGGAAATGGTAACGCTATGGACATTTATGCCTCATTGACACTTGCTGCGGATATGACAGCTGATTTTGATGACTTAGAATTCGAAGCAACTTCAACGGGTCATACAATTACAACGAATGGTACTTCTTTGGGTACAGATGCTAATCTGATGTTTGTTGGAGTAGGTGGGGGATGGACTCTTCAAGATAATTTGGAGACCGAAAACCTTAATATGACGGCTGGTTCCCTTGATACGAATGGTAATAATCTGACCATTGAAATTGGTTTCAATACTTCAGGATCAAATAGCAAAACGATTGTTTTAGGATCATCAGAAATCGCTGCAGATAGATTTTGGATAGGAGGCACGAACATCACAATGAATGCTGGAACATCTAAGATTATCACGACTTCTTTTTATTCAGACAGAGATGGAGATGGTCCATTTACCTATTATGATGTCGAATTTTATAGTCAAAATGGTCGGTTAAGATATAATTCTACTTTTAATGAAATAACCATTCCTGATGAAATTGAACTTGAACTAAGGTCCGGAGATATTTTTACCGTGGGGAACTTGGTGTCACAGGGAGATAAATTTAGTCCGTCAGTCATTAATACTACAACTAGTGGGAGTGAAGCTACTTTTGAAGCATTATCAGGATCAATTATTCTTTCCTATGTAGAGTTGAGCGATATTCATGCCACCGGAGCAGCCACATTCACGGCCAACAATTCAACCGGAAATGGAAATACAACGGGATGGACCATCAATGCGCCAGTATCGCAGAATTACTATTGGGTAGGAAATGCAGGCGACTGGACCGATTTTGCGAGTCACTGGGCTACTAGTTCTGGCGGAACCACTTTCCATACGGACTATCCTGCCAGATATGATAATGTCTTTTTTGATATCAATTCATTTACGGTACCAGACGAAACAGTCACTCTGGACATTGATGTAGATTGTAATGATATGGACTGGACTGGAGTTACCAATTCACCGAGATTGTATGGTGCTTTCGGACTGAGACTTAATATTTATGGTTCAGCCACTTTCACAGATGAGGTGGATAAAGATGTCTACACCATGGAGATGGAAGGAAGTGGTACGCATACGCTGACCTATGGAGAAACTGGTCGATTTAGAGTCCTCAGACTCAATGGAAGTGGCACGGTGAATTTTCAGGACTCTGTTTCAATCAGTCTTGATTTACAGTTATGGGACGGAGTTTTGAATTTAAATAACAATCCTTTGGATGTAGGTCGTGGGTTACAGCTCATAGATGGGATATTTAATGCAGGAGCAAGTAATATTTACTGTGACAATTTTGATTTATCAAATTCATCAAGCTCACCGGTATTTAATGAAGGAACGTCTACCGTTCAGATTACAGATGAAATTGATATACAAAGTACCTCCAATCGAAGTTTTGACTTTTACAATGTTGTATTGGATGGTACGATAGTCGTGGAAGGGTCTCATACCATTGAAAATCTTACGATCAAAGAAGGATCTAGCATTTCATTTGAAGAAAGCACCACTACTACTGTTACTAGTGATTTAGTATTGCCTGGAACAAAAGCAAATCCTATTTCACTTGCTTCAACTTTAGCTGGAACACAAGTGTCACTTTCAAAAGCAACTGGTACTGTAAATGCAACATATTTGATCTTGCAGGATATCAACGTCTCAGGTGGAGCTACATTTAATGCGACTGAAACCATAGATAATGGGAATAATACCGGGTGGAATATTACAGGACTGACTGGTGATGATTATTACTGGGTCGGAGATGGTGGTAACTGGTCTGATTTTGCCAATCACTGGACAACTACCTCAGGTGGGTCTACCTTTCATGTGGCTGTTCCAGGAGTCTTAGATAATGTGATTTTTGATGCTAATTCATTTAGTCAGGATAGTGAGGTCGTAGTAATTGATGGGACAAGTGCCAATTTCAATGACTTTGATGCTTCGTTGGCTGATCAGTTTTTTACTATTTCAGGTAGCACAAAAGAGATGAATATCTATGGTTCGTTAGATTTATCCGTTAATTCAAACCTTGATATTGGAAATTTTAACTTTTTAACTACAGGTAGTACGACGATCGATTTTAGTGACGGGCCCGGATCGAACTGGATTGCAAATTTTCTATCGGGAGGAACATGGACCTTGGAAAGCGATGTGGTGCTGAGGGATATTAATTTTGAAAGTGGGACAATTAATACGAATGGATATTATGTTGACATATCCCAATTCTTTTTCTTAGGTTCTGAAAGTAAAACACTCAACCTTGGTACGTCAACCTTGGAGTCAAATTCCATTAGATCCGATGGTTCAACCAATACCACGATTAATGGAGGAAGTTCTGAAATTATTATTTCAGGATCTCTCATTGTTGGTAGCGACGTAAGTGAAACCATTACGCTGAATAATCTCACAGTTTCTCAACGAGTAGATTTTTATACGGATTTGACTCTTTCGACCTTGACCTTTCAAGCAGGATCAGATGTGTCTACGGTGGGTGATCGAGTTCTAACTGTAGATGAATTTATTGCAGTTGGAACTGAATTAGACCCTATCATCATTGAGCCACAAACCGTTTCTTCCTCATTGACAATCTCTCAAAGTACAGGTGTTGTAAACGGTTATTTTCTGGAGATGGAAGAGGTAACAGCAACAGGAGGAGCCACTTTTAATGCCTTTAATTCTATTGATAATGGGAATGTAATCGGTTGGATTTTTAATCGACTATCTCAGACGATCACGTTTGATCCAATTGCAGATAAATCAGTAGAAGATGATGCCTTTACCCTTGAGGCAACCGCATCATCGGGGCTAGATGTGAGTTTTGAAATCATATCAGGACCAGCTATCGTAAGTGAAAATTTGCTGACGATCACAGGAGCAGGAACAGTGGAAGTTCAAGCAAAACAATCCGGCGATGTGGACTATAATCCGGCACCATCTGTCTTCAGAGAGTTCACTGTTGCGAAAGGAACTCAGTCTATTTTCTTTGAATCCTTACCTGAAAAAACTTTTGGTGAACCAGACTTTAGTCTAGTAGCATCTTCCACGGCTGACTTAGTAGTTGATTTTGCTAGTTCAGATTTGACTATTGCTACTATAGAAAATGGAGAAGTAATTATTGTGGGAGCCGGTTCGACTGTTATTACTGCAAGTCAGCCAGGAAACGATGACTATGAAGCTGCGATGGATGTAGAGCAGACATTGGTAGTAGATAAGGCGAGCCAGCAAATCATTTTCGAAGCATTGACAACTAGGACATTTGGAGATGCTCCTTTCACGTTATCCGCAACTGGTGGTAACTCTGGAAATGCTATTGTATATATATCATCGGACCTTGATGTAGTCACAATTGATGGAAATGAGGTTACTATTGTCGGAGCAGGATCTGTCACAATAACTGCTAGTCAAATTGGAAATGACAACTATCATGATGCAGTTTCTATGGATCAGTTATTGACCATTGCAAAAGCTAATCAAACCATTTCGTTTCCTGAACTTAATGACTTTGAGATTGGAATTGATACGAATCCTATTGCTCTAGCAGCTACTGCTTCTAGTGGATTACTCGTTTCTTATGAAACAACAGGACCAGCTACTTTAATTGGTTCCAATTTGACTCCAACAGGTGTAGGAACAGTTACCGTTACAGCATTGCAATCCGGGGATGTAAATTTTGAAGCGGCAACTAAGATGGAGCAATCATTTGAGGTAATTGAAAGTGTACTTGGCTTGGATTCAAACTCTTTTCATATCTACCCAAATCCTGTAAGTAATTACCTGAAAATCGAAGGGTTGGCATCTGCAGATATTATTATTTATACACTTAAAGGAGAATTGGCTAAAGAGAAGACGCGATCTAATAAAATAAATCTATCAGATCTTAATCCTGGCGTTTATCTTCTCAATTTGGTTAGTGATACAAAAAAATTATACGCAACAAAGATCGTTATCGCGAGATAACTAAGTGGCAGTAAGAGTCCTCCTTCGTGGGGGCTTTTCTTACACGCTAATCAAAGAGATTTTCATCAATATTATTGACTTTGGTTGATCACATTCAACTACCAGAAGGAAGGAAAGTTTGATGTCTTTTCTAAAGGGGAATGATAAGCTTCTTTATTCAACTCCAAGTTCGAGAAGCCATTCTTTAAGCACTTTGTATTCTTTTTCTGTGAGTTTTATTTGATCTCCTTTAGGCATCTTTTTCTTTAGGAAAACCTGCTTATGGATAGCCTTGGCAGATTTGCTCATATTTTCTATCGTAAATACTTTTCTTTCGTATTCTGTCATGTGACAAGAATTACACTTAGCTTTTAGTATGTCAAAAGCTTTTTGAGTGATTGTCGCTTCTTGCTTCAAACGATGATTAGTGACCCGTACTAGATCAGAAGAATCCCAACCCATGTATAAAGGATATAGGATGACGATAAGTATATATATATGGTTTATCATTTAATCAACGGGATCTTCAGTAATGCTTGGATAAGTACGACAGTGCAAGTAATAAAATAGACTGAAGAAAAAATAATCATTTGTTTGGATGAGGAGAGTAGATAAAAACCAATCAAAGGAAGTATTTGTAACGCATGCATGCCCACAAAGTGAGCAATCCTTAAATCTCCATGTTTGGTGCTCCAGTTCAATAGCTTTAAACCCTGGCCTCCATCAGCGGCACCAATAGTATGAGCCAATTTAGCTCCCATAATACCACCTTCGAAAGCAAAAATCACAAAGCAAATAATCCCCAGACGAATCCCCCACAGGTAGGACGAAGGAAGTTCAGGTAATTTGCTTTGAAAGAAAAGCATTCCGATATAGAGCGTAAACAGTGTCATGATGCTTATGGTAATGCCCATCAAACTAAACATCAATGCGTTTTGCTGTGTAGAAATATTGAAATGGGAAAGTTGGCCCTGTGCGGCTCTCAAAGTAATGTAGATTAGTTCAAAGCTGAGAACAAGAATCACTGTCCATGAATAAATGGTAATGACTGTTGGATGATTGAGATAACCCAAGTACCATCCCATAGACCAGGAAAAAATGACTGTAGATAGAAAAAACTTGAAGGGCTTGATAAAAGCATTAATTCCCAATACTTCTGTTGTAGTAGTAAAAGAAAGGATGCCGGTGACTAATGTCCCAATAAGACAAATGATGCCAAAAGTGAAGAGTGCAAAGTTTCGATATGCGAGCTCTGTGAAAAAATCCATGAATCAAACTTCTATCATAGCTTGATATATAGAAAGCAAATAGTTAGTGAAACAGGAATATAGGTATCTGAAATGGGTTTAAGATTTCTTCTGAGCGAACAAAAATTCAGTTCGTATCAACAAAGCAATGATCACTATTTCAATTAGAAAATAGACTAAGCCCAACATTGTGAGACTAGTATAATAGTATGTAACCAAGCCTAGAGTGAGGAAGCAATAAAATGTATTAACTGCTGCAATGAGTTTAAGATATAATTGCCACTTACTGGGGGACAAGAAATGACAACTCAACGAATAACAAGCAAATAGTAGTGCTGAAGCAGCTAATGCATACAGCACATTTAATGGCATTCCAATAATACTTTCAAATAGAACCAAGATTATACCCAAAAAGAACGCAGAGATTATTGCTCCTATACCATCGATCAGGAATAGCTTTTTAGGAGTAAGGCTTGATAACATAATTTAATAGGGGTTCAAAACTTATGATATGCTATTCTTGAAGATCTTTTATTATGCTTTCTGAAGCTTCCGTTAAGGTAACCTCACGATTCATATAGGCTTTTAGGTGCACATCCAAATATGGATAGTACTTGGAGAATATACCATTTCGCTCCATGTATGTACTAGGATAAGACACACTAGATTCTTCAAGAAGCTTTTTAGTTAGCTGACCTGTGAAATAAAACAGATAGGAATGCCCTAGCTGTCTTGGGAGCTTCACATCCATTACTTCACCTATGTCGTTAAGAGTGCCACCTATAAAATATGAATTAGAAAGGATAAGGTGATGTGCAGATTCGTGATAAAGGAGCTCTATCCAGTTGCCTTTGGTGTCATTTGTGCCAACGGTGTTCATTACCACATGAGTAGGAAAAAGCGAAGTATATGGTAGGTTTCTTGGGTTCCACTTTGTTGCTTTTCCTACATAAGTTACATCTACTTTCAACTTCTCTGATTGCCAAAATTGTCTAGTAAGGGTAGTGATTTCATCTACAAATTTTTCTTCCGTTTTCCGTATTAGACCAATGTTCTCTTTAATACTATTGATACAACTTTTTTCATGCGATGGCCAAAAATACTTTTGATATATATCGCTGACATTTTTAAGCATGTCTACGTGTGCTTGAAACTCTGAAGGCACCATACTCAGGTCGTTATCTCCTTTCGTAATCCAGTGCTTAAATTCAGTCATATAGTCGCTTGTCCTTAGGTCTTGTGAGGCCAGTTTTTCTCTATAATATGCAAGAGAAATATCCAACTTTTTTTGTGAAACTTTAGAAAGTGTCTGACTGATGATAGTGCTGTCTTTCGAGACATTCATGAATGATTCAAGCCATAAAAAATGATGTAGGTTGAACCAATAATTGACTTGAAAGGAGTAATGCTTGGTTGTATCTTGATAGTTACTTTGAGCGCTTAATGAAGCTGCTGAAAACACTAAAAGACCGAATATTAGAAGTTGTTTTTTCATCTCTGAATGACAATTTGATGATAGACTTTTCTAGAAAGAATTGATATCTAAAGATACGTTTAAACCTGAAGCTAGTTTTTTAGCATCCTTGATTGCTTTGGTTTCATTTTGATAAAGAAACCTATATTCATGGCTACTGGTAGATAGTAACATTTCATAATGTGTAGATATGCCAGAGATAGTTGGACTTATTCCGTTCGGCGTATTTGAAGTTCTGTAGTTTTTAGAAGCAATGCTTATTTTCATTATTTCAGCTAAGTCACTCCACTCACCACGTTTGTACCCACAAATAGAAAGGTATTCCTTAAGTCTCTTCTTAGAGAAATCTATTTTGGTTCCTTCGTACGATGTGACGATACCTATTCCTATAAGAATAGCACCTATCCCCACACCGAAGACACGTTCCGAAGAGCCTCCTACTAACATGAAAAGGGGGCTCGAGAGAGCGAATAAGCCGGCAATTATTAATAGTACACCCAATAGGTGTGGACCTGAAAGTAGGTTTCGATTTTTATAGTTGAATTGAGTCACGCCATTAAAATTAAATAAGAGCGCTACTTTTTTAGCTAAAACACCGTTAATTCATACCATCCATTCTTAGGAAAGGAAGTACCTGTAAAGCCTGAACCTGTTCGGATAGCTCTGATTTCAGCTTGCATCATCCACTTGCCTCTACCAAATCGTTCTTTGCTGATTTGAATTTCACGTGCTTTGGCATTTTTGAACTTAGGTTGAGGGTTTTCACTACTTCGATCTGTGCCATTTGGCCATACTTCGTTTGCATACCAGCCTTGATGATTCCACCAAAGATCGCTTTCCGGGTTATCGGGTCGTGGTGAACCTTCTGAAAGGTACCATTCACCTATCTGGGCAGAAATATGCATGTTTAGCGTGTCTGAAAGGGTCGGAGTTATCAATTTCAAATCCATAGTACCGAAACTTTCTTCCGGATAATCAAAACCAAGCCACACAAAATGATCATTTTGGTAGAGATAGAGATTAGAACCTTGCATGAGTTCGATGGGCTCAACTCCTAACTGTTGGAAGTCAGTAATATCACCATCTACCATGGGAGGAGTTGGCTCTTTTGTCTGCTGACATGAGGAAATAAAGATTGCTAGGATAGCTATTGAAAGGATTACTTTGGAGTACATGAGTTAGGTGTTTATCTGATCGAAAAAACGCTTGCAATGTTCTCAAGGTTATGATGCTTGGAACTTATTCAAATTATGCAATGTAAAAACATTTTAACCTTGGGTTGAAAAAAAATATCTTTTTAGGTGATATATCAACCTTTAATCAGTCTTAGAGATAAATTGATATGCAATGACAACTGAAATTTGTATAAAAGAAGCAATGCTTACAAAGTGGTATGAAAACTACTTTCCAATAGCATGTAGCTACATTCATAAAAATGGTGGCTCGTTGGAAGATGCCAAAGAGGTATTTCAAGAAGCCCTAATCAGAGTTTATGAAAAAAAAGTAGTAGAAGCATCGAACGTTGAGAATGACCTGGCATATCTCATGAAGGCGGTGAAAAACCTTTGGATTTCCACCATAGCCAAAGGACAGAAAAAGGTCTCATTTGATTTCATAGACTTACCAGAAGAAGAAAGTAGCAGCCTAGTAAAGGAAAAAATCTACCACTTGGTAAAGCGATCGGGTGAAAAATGCCTTGATCTACTTCAATCCTTCTACTATGAGAATTCAAGTATGAAATCTTTGTCAAAAAGGTTTGGCTATCGAAGCGAGCGATCTGCGACAGTGCAAAAATTTAAATGCCTGGAGAAAATAAGAAATGAAGTTAAATCTAAATCACTGAACTATGAGGACTTCCTTAGCTGAAACCCTACAGATCGAGAATTGGCTTCTTAATCGAGGAAAAAAAGAAGAAAGATTGCTCATAGATGCAAAGCTTGTAATTGATGAGCAGCTATTTGAAAAGGTCAATCTCCAAAGAGAGGCATATGACTTAATAAAACTTCATGGTAGGCAGAAGCTTAGAGGTGAAATAAAAGAAGTAGAAAGAGAGCTATTCACAGGTAAAAAGAACTTTCTTTTTCAAGATAGAATCCATTCAATTTTCACAAAATGAATTCAAACCCTATTCATAATAACTACATACCCATGGTTTTGGATCGCTCAGGTCATGGAGAACGTGCATATGATATTTATAGTCTTTTGCTCAAAGAGCGTATCATCTTTATAGGAACTGCCATCGATGATCAATTAGCCAATTCCGTTGTTGCTCAGCTGCTTTATTTGAATAATCAGGATCCCAAAAGACAAATCGATATTTACATACATTCACCAGGCGGTGTTGTGTATGCAGGCATGGCGATTTACGATGCAATTCAAATGATTTCTGCTCCTGTGTCTACCGTAGCTGTAGGCTTTTGCGGAAGTATGGCCACCTTTCTTTTAACCTCTGGTCAGAAAGGAAAGAAATTCGCTTTGGCCCAAGCGACTATTCATCAACATCCGGCAGGAGGAGGATCAAAAGGGTATACAGAGGATGTCTTAATTGCCACACGAGAACAGGAACGATTACAAACTCAGCTTTTTCACATTATGGGAAAAAATACAGGCCATACGTTGCAGGAGATAGAAGATTTTTTCAAAAGGGATCGCTTTATGAATGCCATTGAGGCTAAAGAATTTGGATTGGTAGATGAAGTGATGGGGGATACATCCAACCTCCTTAAGCTTGAAATTACGAGACCAGAAATTGTTTTTCAAGGTAGTGAAAAGTAGCTTTAACGATCCAAGCTCATCTGTTCAGCAACAATGAGCAAATCTGACCATTGCTCAGGTTTTGATTTGCGTAAGAAATCAAAATCCGAATTTGTTTTAGACTCATCAAGTCCGTCCCACCCTCTTGCTAAGGCCCTCGTCAAAAACGTAGTTGCTTTTCCTATATCAGTATGTTCTGCCAGTGACAAGGCTCTTGCCGCTTCAACAAAATCCTCGGTAGAAACAGATCCGTACGCGCTTGTCGCCTCCATATATTTATCAGCGGCTTTGGTATATTCCTTATCAGACATTGCTATTTTTGCTTGAGTCAAAGCCTCTTGATAATCAGCATTGAGTTTTTTAGCACGCGCTTCTGCCTTCTGAGCTGTAGGAATTGTATATTCAAACCCCATAGATTGAGCATTTTCCACCACCGTTCTATCGACAGTCATTTCTTCACGTCGATTCTGAACATTCGATTCATCATCAATTGGGTAATAAGAACCTTTATCTAAACCATTGTTCGTCCAACTTTGCGTAGCGTATAATTGCTTTTCACCTCTCGATACGCGTACACGATCATATAAATAGGCATAGTTACTGGGATTTGCTTGCCCATTGTCCACAGCGTCTTTGAGTAAGGGGAGGCACTTAGCTTGAAATAGTGGATTCCGATCTGCATGTTGCACAATCAACCAAGCATTGTTACTTGGCCCTTCACCAACAAGGTTGTAAGTAGGCCATCCATGTTGTTCAATAATCTCCCTCATGCGGGCAGTATTGGCACGATCACTGGCTATCGTCTGATCAGTTAGTTCTTTAAACTTATCACTCTCTGTCTTCCCTTTCCTGTAGAGACTCACCCATTTGTTACGTAGCTTTTGATCATCATCTCTCATTTCTTTCAACTCTTTGGCTAACTCAGGAAGTTGAACTATTTCTTTTTGTGCCACAATAGTTGATAAGCAAAGGAGTAATGAAATTAGGATAGAAAAAGACTTTTTCATGTTGAGTGGGATCATGGTTTTAAGGAAAGATGTATTGTAAACCTAATTAGTTGCGCTTGATTGTGAAAAAAGGTACCTCTAATTAAGTTTTCTAGAATGGGTTCCTACGATCATCAGTATCTTATCGTCTGTTGAACTTTACCCATACTTTTTAATTCCTTTTACAACTAAATATAGCCATTAGCTTATTAGTTAGTTTTCTAAATAGGAAACCAGATGCTGTTCCAAAAAACCTGACCAGGCATTGATACATATGTCGAAACAAATAAAATCAGGAACGAGTCCTTCATGCTCAAAATCTAATCTAGTTCGTTCCCCATCCAAAGATGTCAGTCTCCAATGCACTTTAGTGCCTACCCACTCTTTTTGCACACCTTCCAAACCATTGATTATTTGATTTGCATCAATACATTCCCAAATCATTTCTTTGTCTTTCTGATAGGCAATGACCTTAAACTGATACCAGGGCTTACCCCATGAAACCTTAAATGCTGTTTCAAGTTGAGTAATAGGATGATCTTGATGGCCCCACCAAGCTTCCAATTGTGTGCTTATTGCACTAAAAACATCTGCTGCTGATCGATTGATTTCGAATGATGTTGTATAATGATTCATCTAATGAGTTTATTCTATGATCGAACAATTCCAAAGGTTTTGGACAATGAATGAGTACTTAAGTTTCAAGCAATGCATCATATTAGGTTTTTTGGAAGTTGGAGGTATCTGTTGAATAGATTCCAGTATTTACAATCTTTCAGTTCGTTGAAACTTATCTTTATGTATTTTGATAGGAATCAAACCCATCACGTCAGTTCTTCTAGATCAATAGATACGGTTTTATAAAACAGAACTTCTGTATTATAAATAACTACTTATTACCGCTGAATGAATCCTACCCTTGTACCAAGTCTGTTTGCAATTAGCAGATAGATAACTATTGTACACCCCAATTTAGATACAGAAATGAAGAAATTAGTTCTATTATCCACAATCCTGGTATGGTCATTTTTTATTACCTCAACTTTTGGCCAACAAGTTCAATTGGATAGTCTTTTTGAAAAATTTGCTAATGAGCCTGGAATTGCGGTGGCAGTTCACAAAGACGGACAGTATGTTTATAAAAATGCATTCGGTCTGAGCAACCTGGATTATGAAATTGAGATATCAGAAGAGACTCTTTTTGAAGTTGGGGGGCTGGCTATGCATATAACAGCTTGCAGTATTTTAAAGCTTGAAGATCAAGGGAAGCTTACGCTTGACACAAAGGTGAATGATATTCTTGAAGATCTTCCAGACTATTCAGAGGGGGGGGTTACGATCAATCACCTGCTTCACCATACTAGTGGGATCATGGATTATCTTGTTGCATTTGGTATGACAGGACATGTGTGGGAGAGTCCCATCAATACAAGTAAAGCCTATAAACTCATTAAAAAGAACCCCAAATTAGGTTTTAAGCCTGGGAACGAATATGAGTACAGTAACTCCAATTATGTGCTTCTGAATAAAGTCATTCAAGAACTCAGTGATACTACGATCAATGCATATGCAACAGAATTCCTATTCAAACCCTTGGGAATGCTGAATACATCCTATTATGAAAAGAGCAATGCTGTGATGAAGAACAGAGCAGTGAGCTATACCATGTCAGAGGATGATTATGAAATAGATCAAACTCGACATTTCACCTCTTCAGGAGATGGACGTCTATATACGAATATGAATGACTTGATGGTTTGGGCTGAATCCTTGGAGGGTAATACTCATCCTGTGAAAGACGTAGAATCACGTTTGACGGAGAGGGGACTTTTAAACGACGGAAGTAAAATTAGTTATGCTTTGGGAGTACAGCACGGGATTAATAAAGGTTATCCATTCTATGGACACAGCGGTTATTGGGATGGATTTAGTGCGATGTTTTTGAAGGTTCCTGATGAAAATTTTTGGGTACTTACGCTGAGTAATAACTCAAGTGTATCTGCTCCCAATCATGCATATAACATACTAGACCTTATTTTGGGACAAAATCAAAATGTTGCTGTACCAAAAAAATATAAAATTTCAACGAAGAGTTTGAAGAAGTACGAAGGTAACTACATCACCTATAAAAATGGATATTTGCGAGAATTGGTTATTGAAAATGATACACTCGTATACAAATACGTCGAAGATTCAGGGCCAGAATTCAAACTACTGCCCATTGCAAAAGATCGCTTTAAGGTATTAGGGGCTATCGCTGACTACTCTTTGAAATTCACTTTGGAGAAAGGAAAACCAAAGAAAATGGATTTCTTAAGAAATGGGATTGTTAATTATCGTTACGAATCATACGCTGCGATAGGTGAGAAGGTAGACCTCAATCCATTTTTAGGAACCTATCGAAACGAAGCACTTGGAGTGATTTATGAATTGAAGAAGGATCAAGAGGAAGGTATGGCGATACATGTGAAGGGAGAGAAACTCATGAATTACCTTCCGGTCATGACAAATATTTTTAGTTCCAAATCCACCCATCATGGGTATTTACGCTTCAATAAGGAAAAGAGTGAATTTACCATCAGTGATTATTCATTCAAACCGATACTTTTTGAACGAGTAGACTAATTTGATTCTAATGAAATGATAGGAGGTAAAGGCTTGATTCATTCAAGGCCTTAATTTCTTTTCAGATATAGACATAACTATACTTTTAGCTGAAACATTATCAATAAGGAGGCTATTGTGTTTTTCTGAAATCGCTATAGCTTCCCAAATCATACCTTCAATGTCTTTTTTCGGGAAAGATTGAAAATCCTTTACGGAAATATGTCTTATCAGTTTTCCGCCTCCATTTAGCTCCACACTGGTATTGATCAACTCTGCGCCACGATTAAATCCAAAATTGACATGCTTAGCGTAAACCGAAATATGGCAAAAGGCATCTTTCAGTTTTTCGGATTTGGAATATGCAATAGCTACTGCATTGTAATTATCCCAAATCAACTCATTTATTTGAGGTACTAAGTCTGTAATGAAATCTCTCAGCTCAAATGTTAGTTTTTGAATGCTTTCGTTGTACGGCTTTAAGAATGTTTTTAGATCTGGATTTGCACGCATTTCAGAATAATCTATTTGTTAAATGGCTCATTTACAGGCCTCAATAATCCACCCCTCATCACATGCGTAATAGAACGCATATTCGATATGTCAGTAGATGGATCTTCCTTCAAAATTATTAAGTCGGCGAGCTTTCCTTCTTCGAGTGTTCCGAAATCTTCGATGCGATCCATTGCTAGCGCACCGTTTTTAGTGGCCATAGTAATGATTTCATTTGGCGGAATTCCTGCTTCTTGCATGGCGATCATCTCATCATAAATGGATAAGCCGTGAAATGTACCTGGATTGCCAGCGTCTGTTGCAACAGCGATTGTAATGCCAGCTTCATGAACTTTCTTTAGGTTAATTGCCATAACCTCCTCCATTGCATTGATTCGTTGTTCAAAGCCAAACATTTGCTCTTCTAGATCAACTTGAGCAGGGTAGAAGGAATAGAATTCAGTGCTTGACTGAAGTAAAGCCTTTGCCCGATCATCCATCACATCATTTGAATCACTCACTTCTCTTATTTTTTTGAGCGAACGGAACGTATTCAGGTATCCTCGTACCACGGTGATAGTAGGAGAATAGATCACGTCATTTTCTTGGGCAAGCTTGATGAATTCATCATCAACTTCCACATCTTGAACGCTATGCACCAACACTTTGGCACCCAATCGTAGCGCTTCTTTAGCCTGGTCCAGAGTGGTGGCATGTACAATAAGCTTGTTTCCTTGTAGTTTGGTCTCGTCGGCCACAGCATTCAAAGCATTCATAAATGAAGAATCACCGACTTGAATACCCCAGATTTTTACTCCGGTCGAACCCATTTTTGTATGTTTTCTTACGGTTTCTCTTCCAAACTCTGAATCTGATAGATTGAGCATTTGCTTATCATTTTCAGTGTTGAACGGAGAGAGTCTTGTCTCAGAAAGAGCAGAGAAGAGCGGTCCTGCTGCAGCAACATGCGGAGCGCTAAGATTGCTTTCGGCTTCTGCTTGACGTTCAATGCTCCACGGAAATCCACCCACATCATAGACAGCAGTCACACCAGACCTTAAGTACGCTTCATAATAAGAATCTGGATTACTCCTCAGATCAGCCTGCAGCAGATCAAAATCTAACGAATCTCTCAAATCAACTACATCAGGTCTTCCATCAAAAAAACCTGTTTGTGCAAAGTGCATATGGCTGTCCACTAGTCCTGGGGTGATGTATTTGCCAGTAACATCAATGATTTCAGCACCTGATGGAATTTCCAGACTTTGATCACCAATGGACTTAATCTTTCCATCTTGAATAAGAATTACACTTTGCTCGATAGTATTGCCGTTCCCATCATGAGAAGTGGCTCCTTTCAATACAGTAATTGATGACTGAGTTTGCTCTGCTGTACTACATCCGGAAAAAATGATGGTAAGTATTACGATTAAGGTTTTTAAGTTTTTCAGGTTGAATTTCATGAGATGAAATTAGCGGTTTTTTAGGGATTGGGTAAAGCACTCCTGTTTTCAAGTCACTCAATCCAGTGAGAAAAGGTAATAATCTTAGAAAGATTATCGAATTATCAGGCAGACTTCCTTACAAAATAGACTTAGGCACTACACCTCTTAGCCAGAGCTGAAATCGCTTGCCTTTACTGGCATATTCATCTGGATTGAAATCTACAGTGGTTTGCCAGGCATTCTCTGGCTGTAATTCCACAAGCATCGTGTTGGCTAAGTTGGTGGCGATAGTTGAATCTTGTATTACGGCAATGCATTCTGTATTGAGATTGGCACTCCGAGGGTCCAGATTAAACGTACCAATTACTGCAATTTCATTGTCTACCACCATAGACTTAGCATGCAGTCCAAAGGTTGGTCTGAAATTGATTTTGCGTTGCAGGGCGCCTGTCATCACCTGATAGCGGATAGCCGCATCAGGCTTAAACTCATAAATTTGAACGCCTATATCTAAGAGTACTTTTCTTTCTCGCTTATATCCACTAAAAGCTTCCAAATTGTCTGTAGACATCAGACTGTTGGTGAGAATCTTAATTTCCACGCCTCGTTTAATGGCTTTTTGGAAGAGCTGTTGACTTAGCTCGGTTGTTACCAGATATGGTGTTTGGATGAAGATAGATTCTTCTGCCTCCGAAATTAGTTTGATTAAAGCATCAGTACTCATACCACCACCGCCTAGTCCTTCAGATCCATCATTTTTGCCTGGCAAATCTGAAACGAAAGACACGTCATCTACCCAGGCGACTTGTCCGGTAGCATTCAGTTGGTGAAACAATACGGGTACGTTTTCAATGTTTTCGCGTACCTCAGGCCAAAAGTTATTTGTGCTACAAGCGTATTGGTGTAAGTATTCAAACTTCACATCAACGTTCATTTCTTCCTTGCTCAAGCTGATTAAGTCTTCAATGGGTACGCTCAGATCATTTTTCCAAAATGTTTCGAAGGAGTTAGTTACTGAAGAGACGGTTTCTCCAACTAGCATTACGTCTCGATCCCGAAAGTTGTATGCATGATCATAGTCAAAGTATTCATCGGCGATGTTACGACCTCCAGTGATTATTACTTTGCCATCTACATTGAAGGTTTTATTATGCATCCGTTGATTCACCCCTCGAAAATCCTGAGCTAAAGTTTTTATCTTGGATGACAAGTTCTTTCCAATGTTTGCTGTTGGATTGTAGATTCTAATTTCTAAGTTGGGGTGAGAGTCTAGTGCGAGTAATTCATCCGCATCTGCTTCCACCATGATATCATCCACCAGTAATCGAACCATAACTCCTCTTTCTGCTGCTCTCAGCAAGTAATCCACAGCAATCAATCCTACATTGTCGCCGGAGAATATGAAATACTGAATATCAATGCTTTCTTGTGCCGCATCACTTAGCCAAGCTCTGAAGATCATCGAAACATCGCCTTCTTCGAGTACTAGTACACCCGTTTTAGTTGAATCGAGTTCTGCAAAATTCATGAGCTGTTCTAGTTTCTTGACACTTGGCTCAGTTAGCAGTGCGCAGTAATCTTCTGTAATGGGATCGTACTGGCGCTTGTCTGCAGAGCAAGCAATCGAAATAGCAAGCAAAAAGAGGAATTGAAACTTCATTTATTCTTTTGGATCGAAAGCTACTTGATTATCTCGAGTATTTTTCTGTACCGCGATTGCGCCATATATGGCGAGGAGGAATGAAAATGCATAGAAGCCTTTCTCGCTAGGTAGGAGCTCAGCGTTCCAAAGCCCGATGACTAACAGCAGGATGGATAGTAGGGTAGAGAACCAACTGATTCCGTAATAGATGTCTGTTACTGGTATTCCTTCAAGCCGATCACGTACGGCTTTTTGTAATGAGATAACAGAGAATAGTCCATACATTAAAATGGTAAAGTAGTAACCTTTTTCGTTGAGTTCCATCTCAGCTCTAAAGAGCCCAATGAGGTACCCCACGATTCCTGTACCCATGGCAATCCATGATGCTGCCACAAAGGCGTTTGACGTTTTCTGATTCATAATAGTTTAATCTTTAATTATAAAATCGATTTAAAAACTCAAAAATGACTTTCCAACAAAACTGAGGTTCTGCGAAAGTTCCGTCCGTGTACGGGATGAGATAAAATAAGGTTATGAAAACGTCCTTTAGGAGCTGTATGGATTGAAAATGAATTTTAAAGGGATTGGTGAAAGTAAGGTTGCTGCTTCACTCTGATCTATATTCTAGGCTTTTAGTATCACTAATTAGTTGAAATAGTAGAACTGTGCCTCTAAATGAGAGCTCTATTAATTCAATTATTGAATAAAGCTATTTAGTAACTCTTCTAATAAACTTCTCAGCAGCTTTAAAGATCTTTTCCTTTTTCTCTGTATTCATCTTCCTCAGTGTAGCTACCATCATAGACATTCGTTGATTGTTGGCAAAAGTCTCCAGATTTTCTTCAATGAACCGCCAATAGAGCCCGTTCACGGTATCTTCCCAATCACCTTTGCCATAGTCACTCATCTTTTTGATATAGTTGGCTCCACCTATATAGGGTTTGGTGGCAAAGATTCCACCGTCAGCATATTGACTCATCCCGTATACATTGGGTGCCATCACCCAGTCCGCTGAGTCCACATACATTTCCATAAACCATTTATATACTTCGTCAGGGTCTAGTTCACAAAGGAGCATGATGTTTCCCAATATCATCAATCGTTCTATGTGATGGGTATAGCCGTATTTCATGGCCTTTTTGATGGAATCATCAAGAGGAGGAATACCAGTTGTTCCATCATACCAACACGATTTCATTTTGCGCTGATGATCGAAATGATTGGTATTTAGTTTTTCATCATATTCATGGTAAATACCTCGCATAAACTCTCTCCAGCCAATGATTTGCCTTACAAACCCCTCCACGCTTGAGAAGTGAGTGTCGTTTTCTTGATAATACTCAATTGCTTTATCGACGACTTCATCTGGTGTAACCAAGCCCATATTGATATATGGTGAAAGCACGGAGTGGAAAACAAAAGTTTCCTTGCTGTCTATAGCATCTTCATAAGGTCCAAAATCGTTAAAACGTTCTTTTAGAAAGTCATTGAGAAGGTATAAAACCTGCCGCCTGGTGGTAGCCCAATGAAAATTTTCTGTGCTACCCGGATGATCTGAAAATAATTCACTTACCAACTTTTTTATCTCTTCTGTATGCTCGGTAGGATGGGAGGTGGGCTGATCTGGTATGATAATATCATTAGGTAGTTTTTTTCGATTCTCATCATCAAAAGACCAGCTTCCATTAATTGGAGATTCATTATCCTCTTCAAGTAAAACTCCTAAATCCTTTCGCTGCTGCTTATAAAAGGTTTGCATGAAAGGCTTATAATCTTCATTAAATTTTTTGAATTTTTCCTTTGAGGTAATGAACCCTGGTGAGTCTACAATGGTGAGTCTAAGTTTTTCCTTTTTGCAGAAATCTTTGATACGTTTTTCAAAGAAGTGATCTTCGATATCGTAAGTCACAATCTCCTGAATGTCGGCATACGAATCAATGGTTTCTTTCAGTTTATCCTCATAGGATTTTTTCTGATTTTGTTTGGTAAGCTGATGGTACGTGAGCTGATGTTTTTTTTCAATTTCCTCAGCATGCGACCTCATGGCAGAGAGAAATAGTATCAGCTTATGTTTGTGATAGTTGAAATGAGTGCAAAGTCCAATATCCTCAGCCATGAAAAACAGCGTTGAAGAATCTGGATTTAATCGATTATGATCAGGAAAAAGACAATTTCCGAGAATGAGTGCAAGTCTTTGATATGACATACCCCAAATAACTATTACTAATGGGTATTGTTGGTTTCGCTAAGGGGCAGAAAGAGAATTAATCGTTCAAGTCTAAACCGACCGCTTCCTCTAACCCAATCAACTTAATATCTTTTCTCTTTCTCAATTCTCTCAAAAACCATCCTTTATGTCCAGCTCCATAGGTAATCACAATTCGCTTTGCTTGATTGGTATGCTGGTCTAATGCTTTTTCAATGTAGGCATAGTGAGCTTCATTGATATTGTCCCATCCACCCAAACCTAATTCTTCATTGAAGAGATCATTGTAAACATTCAACGCAACCTCCCCAGCTTCATCATAAGCATCAGAATTAATCCAGTAGGGGTCGAATTGTCTTCCTGATGCTTCTTTAATAGAATCGGACTTAAGTCGAGCAAGTCCGTAGGCTTGCCAATCATCATAGCGATTAGGATCATCTCTGATTGCACGCATTTTTTCAAGTCTTGCATTTGCCATCTCTTCTGTCCATGCTGCAGTAGGAATAATGGTAAAGTTCATTTCTTTTGTCAGGGGGATGATTACATCGACGTACTCAGGAAATCGCGCAACTCTAGACTCATTGACTACTCCAGTTTCTTCGTAAGTCCGTATGGCTTTTTGAAAGCGATCAGGTGGAATTTCCGTCAGTATGATATCTGGATCAATTTTGATAATTAGGTCTTTCAACACATCTGTTGAGAATTCTTGTTCTGTCAGATGTTTCCCATGAATTAAGCCAAGTACCAAAACCTCATTTCGATTGTCTGTTTTGCACGAGAAGAGTGATGAGAGTATAGCAATGATTACTAGCTTTTTCATAGGATTTGAAATACTGATACTCAAAAGTAAGGCCTAATTCATAATAGTGAAATGCTATATCATTTGGTTTTAGGAATGAAATAATTGTCATTTCATTTGGTTTTAGGAATTATATCAATTTATATTTGATTTGGTTTTAGGAAAATAATAGTTAGATGAAGATTGGAGCTTTTGAAGAATTGGTACTGTTAGCAGTAGGCTCTCTTGGTGAAGAGGCTTATGGTGTGGCAGTGAAAGAATTGCTTAGGGAGAAGACAGGAAAGAGTCCAAGTATTGGTGCACTTCATTCTGCACTCTATCGATTGGAAGATAAGGGATGCCTTACCTCTCATGAGGGAGGTGCAACTTCTGAGAGAGGAGGAAGGAGAAAAAAGTACTACTTACTCACCTCTGTAGGCAAGGACGCAATAATCGAAGCGAATAAGATTCGGATGGAATTTTCCAAAAACATTCAAGGACTAAACCTAGGCATGGATGAAGCCTGATAAAGAAATTCGTCCACCCAAATGGGCTGATATTCTTCTAAAATGGTTCTGTTCAGAAAGGGTTATCGAAACACTACAAGGTGACCTTTATGAACTGTATCTCATTAGAAGAGATCGACACTCCAAGTTCAAAGCTGATATTGGCTTTATAGGGGATGTATTTAGTTCGATTCGTCCATTTGCACTCAGAAAAT
Organism: Marinobacter alexandrii; assembly: GCA_039984955.1. Lineage (NCBI taxonomy): Bacteria > Pseudomonadati > Pseudomonadota > Gammaproteobacteria > Pseudomonadales > Marinobacteraceae > Marinobacter > Marinobacter alexandrii. The sequence goes on along the minus strand of JBDWTN010000007.1, from coordinate 259,965 downwards.
TATGGTCAAAACACTCAAACACTAATGCAATGTTCAGAAATAATTTAAAAGTAGCTTGGCGAGGACTGGTCAAGCACAAAATGTATTCACTAATCAAAGTAAGTGGTTTGGCAATAGGGATTGCTGCATGCTTGCTTATCTCACTCTTTGTTATTGATGAGTTGGGACACGATAAAAATTACGTGGATGGGGATCAAATTTTTAGATTGATCAATGTAGAGGATAATCCAGCTGAATCAGAAAAATGGTTATCCCACCAACCACTGATTGCTCAAATGATGAAGGAACAATTCCCTGATATTGAAATGGCTGGACGGCTGATTCCGTACAATTGGTTTGCAGGAGGGGACAATCAGGTGAGAAGAGCTGATAGGAAGCAAAATGCGTATGAAGACAGTTTTGCCTACATGGATCAGGAGTTGTTGGAAATCTTGCAGCCAAAAATGGTTTATGGAAGTATCGAGGAAGCATTGACAAAGCCTAACTCTATTTTGATATCAAGGGAAAAAGCAGAGAAATACTTCCAAGATGAAAATCCGATTGGGAAAACGTTGATTCTGGATGAGAATTTAGAAGATCCATGGGTCGTTGGTGGTGTGATGGAAAATCCAGATGAGCGCAATCACATCAAATTTGATTTCTTACTTTCCCTGACCGGACAGGAATTTTGGTCTGGAGAGCAAACCAGCTGGTGCTGCAGTAACTACAACACTTACTTCAAAGTTGCTAAAGGAACAGATCCTGAATTGTTAGAAGATAAAATGACGTTTGCAATGAAGGAACAATATGTTCCTTATCTAAAAGAACGAGGGAATCAATATGCTGATGCTGTGGAAGAATACCGCAGCTATAAATTACAGCCAATTGGAGAGGTATACCTTCACTCGAAAGAGCTTAACGAAGTTTTGAAGCACGGTGATATTGGAGTCGTTTGGTTATTTTCTGCTATCGCTTTATTTGTGTTACTACTGGCATGTATCAACTTTATCAACCTAAGCACAGCTAAATCTGCAAATCGTGCCAAAGAAGTAGGACTAAGAAAAGTGGTGGGGTCATTTAGAGGTAATCTTATAGGCCAGTTTCTTATCGAATCGATACTTGTGACATTTATTTCCACACTGATAGGAGTACTTATCGCTGCAGCTTTGATGCCTGCCTTTAATACAATCTCAGGAAAGTCGCTGGAAATGCCTTTTGCCGAGTGGTGGTTGATACCATCAATGTTGATGCTTGCGATAGTTGTAGGAACAATTGCTGGTATTTATCCAGCTTTCTACTTATCCGCTTTTAAACCAATAGAAGCCATAAGTGGAAAGGTTAGTAGAGGAGCTAAGACTTCAACCCTCCGAGGTATAATGGTGGTTTTTCAGTTTACGTGCTCTGTCATTCTTATTGTTGGCTCTTTGGTCGTCTATAAGCAAATGAAGTTCATGCTGAATAAAGATCTTGGATATGACAAAGAGCATGTAATCATGCTTCAAGGAGCAAGCTCGGTAGGAGATAAGCTGGATTTATTGCAAAATGAACTTCTACAAATTCCCGAGGTAATGAACGTTTCAGCTAGTAATTATTTACCGGTCTCGGGGACTAGAAGAGATCAAAATGAATTTTGGGTGGAAGGCAGGAGTAAGATAGACAAAGCTGTTGGTGCTCAAATCTGGAGGGTCGACGATGATTATATAGAAACACTAGGAATGAACCTCATGTCTGGAAGAGATTTTGATAAGTCATCAGTGCGTGATTCGACTTCTCTTATCATTAATCAAACAATGGCGAGAGAACTGGGATTGGATGATCCACTTGGAGCGAGGATCGAAAACAGGCAAGGTTGGACAATAATTGGAGTGATAGAGGATTTCCACTTTGAAAGTATGAGAGGAGGAATTGGGCCGTTGGCCTTGGCTTTAGGAAGATACGGATCTGTTGTTCCCGTGAAAGTGAATTCAAAGAATATGCAAGCAACCTTAGAATCAATCACAGCCACGTGGGATGAGATGATGCCTAATCAACCTATTAGATATTCATTTATGGATGAAGTTTTTGCCTCAATGTATGAAGATGTACAACGAACAGGCAATGTGTTTACAGGTTTTGCCATACTGGCAATTTTTGTTGCTTGTCTAGGTCTTTTTGGATTATCTGCCTTTATGGTAGAACAGCGAAGCAAGGAGATAAGCATAAGAAAAGTACTTGGAGCTTCTATAAAAATGATATTCAATTTACTTACAGTCAATTTTATGAAGCTGGTAGCCATTTCGTTACTCATTGCGATTCCGGTGAGCTATTTACTTATGGATGAATGGCTTTTGGATTTTGAGTTTCGAATAGAAATTGGGTGGTTGGTTTTTGCGATAGCCAGTGTCATCATTACCGTTATTGCCATTGCCACAGTGAGTTATGAATCATTGAAGGCAGCCGTTGTGAACCCTGCGAAAGGTTTGAGATCTGAATGACATCTTGTAATACTTCCGAAGTCTCTTTTTATTAACTCAACATCCTTATTACTATTTCCTTATAAGTACGTCCAATCGGAATTTTGATTTCGTCAAGAAAAATTCGTTGACCTGAAATCTTCGAAATTCGACTTTTATTGATGATGTATGATTTATGAATTCTCATGAAATAATCAGGTAATTCCTCTTCCCAAACTTTCAAAGTGCGTGTATCAAGAAATAGTTTTTCTCCAGTGTATACTCTTGTGAAATCATCGTCTCCCTTGATATAAATGATCTCTTTCAAATTGATCTGAAAAAATTCCTTATCAGACTTTACAAATATGCTTTTTCGATCATCCTTTTTTTGACTGATTTTGGAAATCGATTTTAAGAATCTTTCAAAGGAGAATGGCTTAAGGAGGTAATCAACCACATCTAGTTCAAACCCTTCCAGCGCATATTCAGAGTAAGCACTGGTAATGATCACTTGTGGTGGATCATTCAAATTTTTCAGGAAACTGATTCCTGATATTTTTGGTAGGTTAATGTCAAGGAATATAAGGTCGACAGAATGATTTTTTAAGAAGTCAAGTGCTACTACTGCATTTTCAAATGTTCCAATTAACTGAAAGGAGGGGAGATCTTTCAAATACTTTTTGATGACGCGCTGAGCAGGTAGTTGATCTTCGATAATGATGCAATTCATACGGTTGATTTCAATCGAATGGAAAGATTGACGATGTACAAATTGCTGAGTTCTTTGATGATCAGTTCGTGTTCATTCGGGTAAAGTAACTCAAGTCTCCTTTTGACATTTTCTAGCCCAATGCCGCCTTCTTGAAGCTGATCTTCCGCATCTCCTTCTCTTGGAGAATAGGTGTTTTGTGTAAAAAGATTGATCTGATTGTCTTTTATTTCTACCTGAATGATAATCTGTAAATCATCAATAGATCCTGCTGAAGCATGTTTGAAGCAGTTTTCTACAAAACTGATGAGCATCATAGGAGCGATTAGTTTGCTTTTTGGGTTTCCTTTCTGTTCAAAAGAGAGCTCACCTCGATTCTCCAGTTGGAGCCTCTGAAGCTCAACATAACTATCCAAATGTTCTAACTCTTTGATAAGTGGCACCTGATGTTCCTTGGTTTCATACAACATATATCTCATCACATCTGCAAGTTTCAAGATGAGATTAGGCGTTTGTTTAGACTTATGAAGAGCAAATGAATAAATGTTGTTCAGATTGTTAAACAAAACATGTGGACTCAGCTGGGATTTCAAGAACTTGGCTTCACTGTCTGTGCGTTCCTTTTCAAGGCTAACCATCAGATGCTGGCGAATGGTAAGGTCGATAGTGATTTTGAGTAGAGAGCTAACCAATATCGGCCAGAACAGTCCTGGAAATTCATGGGTCCAGGTCCATGCATTGAATAAATCTACAAGTTCCCCATCTCCTTCAATAACCATTTCCATCAATAGGACTCCAACTATCAAGACACCAGCCAACGAAACAAACGATTTAAGATATTTTCTACGATAGAATAGCTGTGGAATAATGACAAATAGGACGACCGATTCAATCCAGATCAGATTGACTATATCCTCAAATGGCTCTCCATCAACTATCAAGTAGGCAACTGAAAGTATGATGACCAGAACATTGACCAGTTGAAATCGCTGAAGAAGTGCATTCATATCCCCTAAAATAGTAGAAGCAATTGCTTACTCAAATTATTTCCGGTGAACGCTCGTTTGTGGAGTGTTAATTACAAAAGGAGGCAGTCTTAAAAGGTCTTTTCTTTATCCATAGTGTCATTCTGACGCAGGAAGAATCTCTTATAATACATAGGTAGACAAACTATAGATAAAAGATCCTTCATAAATTCAGGATGACAGACCTTTTAGGCAGCTTCGACTTCATCTTTTATTCTGTATCTATTGATTTTGTTATGCGGAACTTGGTCTTCATGTTTAATAAACCGATGTTTTAAGAAGCTATTCTCCGTTTACCCGGTGCAAAAAGTCGCTGACCGATTAAATTTTTGATTGAAGAGCTGAGTATTGTTATTCACTTTCATGAAAACAGTTTGCTTCGTTCTATTGAATTTTTGTATATCACATTTGATGTCACAAATTACTGTGTCAGGTAATATCGTAGACCAGGATAACCAACCCATCTCTTACGCTACCATTGCTTTTCAATCTCAAACCATTTCTTCCAGACTGGAAGGAGTATTTTCTGACAATGAAGGTCACTTTGAAATACTATTACCACCTGATCAATACCTCATCACTTTCCAAATGGTTGGATATAAACGGTTGGAATTTGAACGGTTGATCACCGCTGATTTGAATCTTGGAAAACTCGTACTTAAAGAAAATGTTAAGGAGTTGGAAGAAGTGATTGTTAGAACTGAACGAAGCTATATCGAGAATGATCTGGGTAAGAAAACACTGTATGTAGGGTCGGATTTGGCGAATGCAGGGAGTACAGCTGTAGATGTGCTTGAATCACTTCCATCAGTGACCACCACCGTCACTGGAAACATCAATGTGAGAGGAAGTGAAAATGTGATCATTTATGTGAATGGAAGAGAAACCAAACGAGACCCCAAATCCCTTCAGTTTATCTCAGCTGATGCATTGCAAAAAATTGAATTGATAACAAATCCATCAGCAAAATACGACGCAGAAGGAGTAGCAGGAATCATTAACCTTGTTTACGCTAAATCAAAGTCAACGAAGCTGGAAGTATTCACGAGTCTTTCGTCTCCATTTCGAGGATCAGTCGGCTTAAACACTAGTATCTCATCAGATGAATTTACCTTCAATGTCAATGCCAGCGAGAGAAGATCATTATTTGAAAACAGTGAAGACCAGGTACGACTTACACCTGGGGACAGTTTGAGGAAATATGAAAACCTAACTTTTTCAGAGGGTCAAGGATTGACACGTGAAATCAGTGTAGGTCTATCTTACGAACCAGATACGAGTTTTTCGATAGGACTCGAAGTGAATTATCTGCGATGGGATGATGAAGCCGATCAGACACAAAATGGTCTTTTTGGCTATGCTAATTCTACTATGCAGATTATAGAATTAACTAATGAGTGGTTAGAAATTGAAGATGAAGTTTCGCTGACATTGTCTTCTGAGAAAAAGCTAAAAAGGAACGAATCAGTAAAGCTTCAATTCACAGCAGGAGGAGAAAATGAAACGAACAACACCAGTTTTAATAACGAAAATGTAAATGTTTCTCTTACACCTATTCAACAATCTGTTCAATCATCAGATGAAACGGAGGATCAGCGATATTATCAAGCTAAGCTCGATTATTCGAAACCCCTCTTCAAAAATCTAATATTAGAGGTAGGGGCTGTTTCTGATGCATTTGATTTAAATGTAAATCAGACATTGTCTTTTTTCGAAAGTGATCAAGTTGATAATCGGTTTAAAATTGAAATGGACAAGTATGCTGGATATGCAGTGCTTGAAAATAAAAGAAATCAATTGGAGTACGCTTTGGGAATAAGATACGAGCAATTCAGATCCACTTCATTGCAAAAATCGACGGATAGCACATTTACTCAACGATTCAATAACTTGTTTCCGAGTCTCCAATGGAAGTATGCTATTGGAGAAAGAGATTACAGCCTGGGTTTCAATTTTACACGTAGAATCAATCGGCCTTCTTTTTGGGAGGTAAGTCCATTTTTATCTTATACAGATCCTCTCAATTTGGAAACTGGCAATCCATTCCTCAGGCCTGAATTTGGGTATTTGTATGAACTCACATATTCTGGAAGCTGGGAGAAGTTGAGCTTTGATTTGACAGGTTTTAGAAGAACAACGGAAGATGTTATTCAGCGGGTGACATCACCTCTGAATGAGGAACAGTTACTGGTATCGTATGCTAATTTGGGTACTCGAAATGATGACGGAATAGAATGGAACGGAGTATTTGATGTTTCAGAAATGATTACGTTAGAAGCAAGTGGAAGCGCCTATCGAACGCAATTCAAAGAAGAGAGTCAAGCCGTATTTTTCAGTGGAAGATGGAATTGGCAAAGCAGGTTTAAGCAACGTTTTCGCTTAAAAAGAGACTGGATAATTGATTTAACTGAGTATTATCGAGCTCCACGATATGGTGCACAATCAATCAGTCTATCACAGTATTATATCAATGCCAGTATTCAAAAGTCTTTCCAACAAAAACGAGGACATGTGACGTTATCTCTCAGAGATGTCCTTGACTCAAGAGTTTTTGGAACTGAAGTAGTAGGGGAGGGCTTTAACTTGGAAAACAATTACAAATTCCAGACTCAGGTACTAACGTTATCTGTTAGATATAAGGTGTTGGATTAGGAAGATTTCCGAAGTTTCCAAAACTTCAGAAATCTCTAACTTCCGAATACTCAGTCGTCCATGTATAAAACTTCGGAAGTCTAAAAAAGTATCTGTCTGGCCTTGCTCTCCTCTAAAAAAGACTGATGAAATTGAATAAACGCTTCTTGGTTCCCGAACCAATCAATAACCTCTTTCCTTGATAGCTTGGTTGGTTTTTCACTCAATAGAGAAGTGTAAGAACTGTGATTCCAGTCTTGAGGGTACTTAACAATTTGGGCTCTCACCGGATTGAGATGGATGTATGCGACGATCATTGAAAAGTAATAGTCATTATCAATTTGTTTTTTCTTGAATTTACTTTGAAATAGGCTACCTGTTCGATTATAAGATTTGTTGATCGCCTTTGCATATGAGATGAAAAAGTTTTTGAATGCTTTGATAACTTCTTCCGATTCTGCTTCATCTTTGATTTGAATGAACATATGGAAATGATTAGACATCAAACAGTAGCAGTAAGTATTCACATTGGAGGTTAAGTATTTATCATACTGATTAAGAAAAAATTCATAATTCTTATTCTCCTTGAAAATATTTTCCTTATTGTTTCCTCGATTATAAATGTGATAATATTTACCAGCTTCCACGGAATCAAAAATATATAAAGAATGAAGATCTTTAAGTAGAAACTAGACTTTCGAAGTTTTCAAAAACTTCGGAAGTCTATAAAAAAAGGCAGCCATGCGGCTGCCCCTGGAAAGATTGAGATACTCGAAAGTTATCTTCCCATCTTTTCCATTTCTGAATTGAATGTCTGCTTGAACTTTTCATAATCATAATCAATCTTCAATCGTTCATCTGCAGAAAGGCGATCGTTGTAGGCTGATAAAACCAAATTAGGGTCCAATTCAAGTGCTATATAAGATTTATAACTACCTCTAGAGGTAAGCGTTTGCTTCTCACAAATCACCTTTGACCCTCTCAATTCCTGATTGACAATTTCCCTGTTCAAACTTTCAAATCTTTCTTCTACTTCCTCTTTGTTTTCAAATTCTCGCGAGTTTACATAATTGTCAGTTACGGCTTTCACTGTTGTTTCCACCTGAGCGGCAAGATCTGCTCGAGCGTTGCTCAACGCTTTCTTTTTGGAAACTACTTGGTCTTTGCTTTCTCCGATGGAATTGGATCTGAAGACCTCTCCTGAGCTGAAGTATTCTGATCCCGAACATGGTACAATTACCTCAACCTCGTCAGTAGGGACTGTTTGTGGTGGGGTGTTTTTACATGCTCCCATAATTGAGATAAGTACGATGACTATGAGAGTTTTGAATAAAATAGATTGATTTTTCATAATGAAACTGATTTAATCTTTGTTGATAAAATTTTTATTAATGGAGTTCTCCAGCTCTTCCAAATAGACTTTTCCCGCATTTTGATAGGCTTTTATTCCCGCAGATTGATAAGAGGTATGAATTCCTTTTATTTCTGAGAAGGAACGGGAATAGATACGTTCATTCAACTGATTTTTTATATCAATTGTGAAATCCAGGTAAGAGGTAAAAAGGCCTGATAGCTCACTTCCTTTTCGTGTATTTGATTTAATTTCTACTTGATATTCTGCATTTGAATCAATTACTCGATACCCTTTTTGAGTAAAGAGTTTTTTAAGCATAGAGCGAAGGATTTCTTGATCGACCTCTTGATCAAGGTTCCGTTCACTAGAAGAAATACCTATGGTAATGGGAGGGATGAAGAATCGAATAGTAAGTTGCGGTCGAGTTACTCCTTTTATCAATGTTTGGATGATAGGGTATGAGGCAAAAAATTGAAAATTGGCGACTGCTGTTAATCCTTTTGAAGCTGTTCTCCTATTGATCACTTGATGGATTTCCCCTCTTGGATTCGTAACTTCACTTGAACGATCGCTTATGTTAATTGACAGGTTTGATACAGGAATATTGTCTTTTGTAATGGCATTAATTTGTATTCTTTTTTGTGATTCGCCAGGACTAAACTGATAAGAAGCTGAGTCTGAAATAAGAGTAATTTCCGATAGGGTAGAAAATATCCTCGAGTAAGCTTCTATGCTTAAATCGATCGATTTTTCTTCTATAATGACTTCATTTCTTTCATTGAGATAATCTGCCAGTGACTCTATGCTTTGGGCATAGAAATGAAGCGATTGTATAATTTGTCCTCTCTGCCTTGCTTTGCTTCCATTTTGGAAATGATCCCTGGAAATGTTTAAGGCAGCTTGCTTCTTTTCTTTCCTAAGCTGTTGGAGTTGACTTTTACTTAATCGATACTGAACCCAGTAATATTGATCATCGCTCCAGGTATCAACTTGCTCGTGTAGCTCGATAGATTGGGTTGTTGTTGACTTGATAGCCGCCTGAAATTGCTCACTAAATCCTGCTTGATTTTCAATTTGATTTAAAAGTGATGTCGATTCGATTGTTACGCTGATCTCTGATGCTAAATCATCCAGTGCTTCTAGCTTGGCATTTACTTGGTAGTCTGGATCCGAAAGTGAAGCATTTCCTACACCTATGTAATGCTTGTTAGAAGTAGGTTTTCGCTTCACCCATTCCGGTTGATTGGAAAGAGATTCTTCTTTCTCAACAGACGTTGGAGTAGGAGGTTGATAAGCTCTGCAAGCGCCCAATATTAGTGCTATAATGATAAACTTTTTCATTTTCTGAAATAGTTATCTAATGATTTTGCTACTTTTTTAGATAGCATCTTTTGCACTTCACTATCCATCTCCTTTTGAGTTAATGTTGTTGGATTTTGAGAGAAGAGCTTTAAGAATTCTTTTCGTTCCTTCCCCTTAGTGTAGATGGCTGATCCATTTGAAGGATGAAGTGTATTGTGATCACCTTCATAGAAAGCATAGCTTATATTGTTCTCATAATTTTCAAATATGACATCTGATGACAGAACTTCAGCTGTTGCTACGTCAATGAGTTGATATTGAAGTGAAACTTCTAAAGCATTTTTTATGAAATATTCTTGATAAGTAACCGGGTAGTAATCTTTAATATAATTCGTAGTTTGCGTAGCAGGATCATACACTTGCTTACTAGTTGCTACATACGCTGTTTTATTCTCACGGGTATTGGTGATGTCACTCATGTTGTAATTCAACACCCGAGTAAGTAGCATCACCTCAACTCCTAAAATTTCCCCTAAATCAGCGACGGACTGCTCGTTTAGTAATCCTGTCAAACCTAGCTTTTGTTCTTCAATCAATTGATCCAGGTTATCTCTACTGATCACCCGAATGAGTGGATTGTCAAGCTGAATGATTTCAGCTAGTAGGCTGTTTCTGAATACATCTCCTTTGCTTGACCTATTCTTACTGTTTTCAAGGATGGAAACCCTTGTGGCCTTTGCTTTGATTTTGTCGAGATAAGCCGAAGATTCCTTGTAACCGCTTATTGTACTGAAAATATCCCATGCCAATACCCATTTATATTGATTGTAAAGACTAACAGCTTCTGTGTATTTGCTCTCGTTATCTTCTTTCTTTTCCTTTGTTAATTTGAATTCAGATTCGGTTTTCAAACGTTGTTTATCAGCTTTATAGTCTGTGTGGTAGTAGGCGGGAATCTTTGCTGAAATGTTGAAGTATTTCAACTCCTCTTGATACTGAATTACATTTTCAAACATGTTAACTGCTTCTTCTAATTCTCCTGAATTTCGTGAGATGAAGTATGCGGAAAGCTTTTTATCTATAACCTTTTGAGCAGTTCGTTCAAGTCCAGAGATAGCATCTGTTCTCGTAGCGTTCTTGTAAAGGACTTCTTTGTACTTTTCTGCAGCCTGTTCATACTGTTCACTGGATTCTAGCGCAAATGCTTGTTTAAGTAGCTTCTTTTGCGCTTGCGAAGTGAAGCTTACTATTATCAATAGAATTAGAGTATGTTTCATTTTGAGATTCTCTAGGTGAAAAATGAGACTTCCAAGGTTTTGAAACTTTTGAAGTCAGTTTGGGCAGTGTTATTGATCTGCCAGAAAACCTTCTAGTTCTGCAACTGAATCTGAGTAGGTGAGTGCATCATTGACCTGATAGTAGTTGCCTTTATCTACTGTTTTGAGGTAGGCGAACTTTGCGACATCCAGCTTTTCTTCTTCGTAAGTGAAAAGCTCCATGAAACCAATTACTTGATCTACGGAGAAACAATTTGCCCTAACAATCTGCTTAAATACCGTCATCTTTTCATCTCCGAACGACTTCCCCTCAATGGATTCTTTTGAACGGTTGAAGTTCCCATCACTCATAGGGGATGCGCATCCAGTGCTTATGGATGGGTTAGGAGCTTGATTTGGCTCAACTGATTGACTGGAGGCTCCATCAATGATGATTTTACCGCTATGTTTCAACTTTACAGACCATGTACCTGCTGCTTCTATTACTGTCAGTTTGAAATATGCATTACTTTTCTTCCAATCATTTTCATTGTATTGGAATGGTACTTCACCGGAATATGACTCTACACCATCATAAGAGATAGTTACAGAAGCACCTATCGGATTCTTCATTTCTATAACCGGGCCCATCCGGTTGGCATTGTAGTAGTTGAAGTTAAAAACTCGTCCATCACTCAGAATAATCTTTTTTCCTTCCACTCTAGCAGATAATTGAGTAGCAGATATCTGTGTGTTGCCTGATTGATTGGTGGGTTGCTGAGTCTCATTTGATTGTGTGCTTTCCAGTCCACCCATATTCACACTTATGCCAACAGATTGGTCACCGACCTTCATATTGATGCCAATCGTTTCACTATCTGTGTTAATTGCAGAGGTAGTGCTAGACGATTGAGTACTGGCAGTTGTGGAAGTCTGGGTAGGAGGTGGAGTTGTATTCGTAATCGGCACAGCCTCAGTTTCCGATTCTCTTGGAATAGGAGCAGAGCTTACCGGTCTAAGAACGTATTTTCCTTTATTGTTCTTTTGGATTGCAGATGTCATTTCTTTTCCAACCTCCATCATGATCCCTTTTTTGATTTCGGGAGCACCTGGAGTTTCGAAGATAATTTTTACCTGAGCGAAATCGCCTGTGATTCCAGAGGCCTTTGCTCTGGATGCTGGCTCCTGATTTATCTGCGAACCATTTACGTAAAGTGTGAAGTTCTCACCCTCTTCAGTATAGAAGACAAGATTGGATTGGCAGTTTGCTACAAACGAACCAAAAATAAAAATTGAATAAATTAAGTATCTCATGATTTTATGTTTTTAAATCCGTACGAAAGACGGAAATGAGATACATAGCCACTAATTTTTGATCTCTACATGATCTCTACAAAGGGTGAAATACTCTATGAATGTGCGAAAATCTTAGATGGATTGAAGTGCTTCCGACAAATTTGCAGATGCCTCTAGATTCATTTTCTTTCTGAGTCTATACCTGCTCATGTCTACACTTTTAGGAGAAATATTCAATACGGTAGATATTTCTTTTGAGCTTAGGTCGAGTCTGAGAAGTGCGGCCAGTCGTTTTTCAGAAGCAGTAACTTCTGGATACAAGTCACTGAGTTTGGCAAAGAAGCCTTCGCATACATTTTGAACATACCTATCAAATTCTTCACGATCCTTGGTGATAGATTCATTGGCTCTCACGATTTCTTGGATACCTACCAGATCGGAATTTTCAATACTTTGAATTTTCTCATTCAAAGATTTTATAAACTCATTCTTCTGAGTAATCTGAACTGCGAAATTGATGAGCTCTTGATTTTTGTAATCAAGCTCTGAGGCGATTAACTCCCTTTCTTTTTCAGCTAGTTTCTTTTTGACTTTTTGTTGTTTAACAAATAGAATGCTTACTAAAATCAACCCAATAGAAATCGAACTTATTAGCAGAATTATGATACGCTGATTAGCAATTTGGGCGGATTGTATTTCTGCTTCTTTCACTAACATCGTGTTACGATTTTCTTCTTCTATTAAGTTCATTCTTGCTTCCATAGCACCAGTGATACTCGCTTTAGATTCGTTGAATAAACTATCTTCTCTTAGTCGGAGTGAATCCAGCATGTGATACGCTTCTTCTACCTTTCCAGAGGCTAAAAGGGCTGGATGTAGCTTTTCCATCGCAAGGTTGATCATAGGACTGAAATTCTCGTCAATGGCCATGTTTAATGCTACATAATAGTATTCTATTGCTTTAGCATATAACCTCAATTGCATGTAAGCATCACCAATGTGACTATTTATTAACTCTATCTGGTCAATGTCACTGTCCTTTTCAAAAAAATCAAGCGCCTCTTTTAAAGCTGTAATTGCTTCCCGGGATTTGCCAATTTCAATGTAATAGATTCCTAAAAATTTCCTAGCAGTGGGCACCATCGAGGGATCATTTTCGATCAACTCAAACAACAAATTAACATATAGTTTCATCGAGTCTGGTTCATTTAGATACTGGTAATCTTTTATATGACTGATTACCACATCAATTTCCCAGACTTTATTATCATATTCTCTGGCTGCTTTCAACGACTCATTGGAATAGAATAAGGCTTTTCTGTGGTCGCCAATGAAATGATGAAGCTCGTTTAAGTTGAAATATGGTGCTGTCTGATTTTTTAGATTATTTTTTTTCCTGATTTCTAAAGATTCTTGATAGTACTCTATGGCTAATTCATAATTATTGAAGAGTTTGTAAATGATTCCAATATTATTGTATGACTTAGCAATATTTTCCGGATCCTCCAGTTCTTCATAGATTTTGTTTGCACGTAGATAATACTTCAATGCTTCGACGTATTCACCTTGATGATACAGATTTACACCTGTGCTGTTCAACGCATCTCCCTCCAAAACTCGCTGATCGGTTTTCTTAGCAAATTCAGCAGCATTCAGATAATATTGAACCGCTCTTTTTCTATTCCCACTTCTTCGAACTTTCGAGGCAATTTCAAAAAGTGATTCAAAAGCCATACTGTCCATCTCGCTCTCTTGAAATTTTTGATGTGCTAATGAATAGGTTTTAATTACTGTATCCAATGGCATTCTCATAGAATAATGAAGCTCACCTAGTCCGTACAGGTAGTGTGCTTTATCTACGCCTGAAAATTGATTTTGATAAGAAATATAGTAGTCAAGTGCCTTCTTTTTATCCTCAATGACTAGTGCACTATCCAAAATTTCATTAAAATTTTGAGCACATAACAAATGGCTTGCCATTAGAACTGAAACAAGGGCTAAGGTTTTCATATTGATATCGATTGACAATTTATATAATTGACCTAATTAGTAACGCGTTTCGAATGTCATATGAAGAAAAACTAGACCATAGCTTATCAAATCCAACTATTTCCCCATTTTTGATTAATGGATCAGTGGTTGTCATTCCCTTGGGTTGAGACTTTTACGATGAGTATCCTCTTGATAGGAACCCTGTCAGGTGTGATATTGCTGATAAATAAATTCCCCGCTGGACGTTGGCTTGGCGTATTGACTCTCAATTATCTTGGAATTTTAGTTTCTCAGCAGTTTGGATTCGATTTAAACAGACCTACCCTATTGGGTACTCTTTCGATCGTCTTGTTTTTGTATGCAAAGGCCTTCTTCTTTCAAAAGAAACGAATAAGTGGAATTCATCTGTTGCCAGTTGTTCTACTCATTGCTACGTCTATCTACGTGGATCAGGCATATGTGCTTGCAGCTTTTAGTGGAATAGTCATTATTAGCTATATTTTCTCAACTATCCGATTGATGTACTTAGAGAGTAACTCCAGAGGATTTTCATACTTTTTAAATGCGGGTTCTAGAATCAGATGGTTCCGAAATTTTATTACCTATAATCTGTTTCTTTTAGTTACAGCATTCATTGGTGTAGGAGCGCCGACTTTTGCGTTATTATTACTGCTGCTTATTGGTCAAGTACTTTACCAACTGCTGAAAGAGTCAAATTTTTTGACACCTGTGCCAGTAGGAAACAAGTATCAAAAGTCGACACTCAATCCATCTATAAAAGCCTCAATTCTTGAAAAATTAGAAGCTGTGATGGATGAACAAAAGTTCTACCAAAGAGACGATGCATCACTAAGTAAACTGGCGGAGGAATTGGGAGCGACTACTCATCATTTATCTCAAGTACTCAATGAGTCATTGAAAATTAGCTTTCAGGATTTGATGGCACGCTACCGAATAAGAGAGGCTTGTAAAATTCTTAGAGATAAACGATATCAGGAGATAAAAATTGAAAATGTAGCTACTATGGTTGGCTACAACTCAAAATCAGCGTTTAACACTGCTTTTAAGAAGAGAACTGGGCTTACTCCATCGGAGTATCGTGAGGCAAAGAACGTTCAGACTTATGGGGAAGAACGTCTATCCGAACGGAAAGAACCATCATTCGGCAGTGAGACTTTTAGTTTGAATCATGTTTTTAACCTAAAAATAAAAAGCAGCATGATTCTTAATTTTCTAAAAGTGTTTAGTAGAAATTTGAAGAGAAATAGCCTCTTCTCGTTGATAAATTTATTTGGCTTGACAGTTGGGTTTGTGTGTAGTATTTTCATCTACTTGTTTATTGAAGATGAGCTTTCATATGACAAAGGCATAGCAGATTATGACCAGATCTACCGAATTACATGGATGGGAGATAATCCACAAACAAGAACACCACATCCAATGGCACAAGCCATGGCTAATGACTGGCCAGAGGTGGAGGCAGCAGTTTCTATATCACCATGGTATGGCCCGGGGCTGAGCAAGGAATCAGTGAGGTTGAAAAATCCTAAGACTAATATGTTGTTTGAAGAGGCGGATTTCTTTTTTACAGATTCCACTTTTTTTGATGTTTTCGATATTGAAGTTCTGGAAGGAGATGAAGAAGCATTGACCAAGCCTTTCTCTTTGATTATCACAGAAGCAATGGCTCAAAAATATTTCGGCGATTCGAGCGCTATTGGAAGAGAACTTGAGTTAAACGATATGCCTATTGCTGTGACAACAGTTGTGAAAGGGATGCCTGAAAATGCTCATTTTCACTTCAATGCCATCATTCCTTATATCACTTTGAAACAGATCAATCCCAACGATAATTGGATGACATGGGAAGATTTTGGTCATTTCAATTATATCAAAACTGGCAAAGGAGTTGACCCTGCAGAGCTGCAAGCCAAAATCTCAGAGTGGGTTTCAAACTATTTAGATTGGGATCAGGAAAGCATAGATGGATTGATGGATGCATCGATTGGATACTTTGGAGTGCAGCCAATAGAAGATATTCATCTACATTCAAACTTACGGTGGGAGCTGGAAAGCAATGGGAATGTGCTGTATATCTACATATTGACAGCTACATTAGTTTTCTTGCTGACTATTGCAGGCATCAATTATGTCAATCTAACCACTGCAAAATCTCTGGAACGAGCAAGGGAAATTGGTGTACGCAAAACATTGGGAGCAGTTTCCGCTAATCTCACTATTCAGTTTTACCTAGAATCAATCATCTTTTCTTTGATTGCATTCATCCTCTCTCTGATTGTTGCATACCTTTTTATTAACGGATTCAATTTTCTATCAGGAAAAAATTTCATGACTGATTCTATTTTCAATGGTGCTTTCTTTCTTAAATCATTGGGACTGTCTCTAGGTATTGGTCTTTTGGCGGGCTTCTATCCTGCAATAGCGCTTTCTTCTTTCAAACCAACGGAGGTATTGAAAGGAAAGCTGACTACTTCAGCAAAAGGGGTGAGAATGCGTAGTGTACTTGTTGTTTTGCAATTTGCAGTTTCTGCGATTTTGATTACGGGTAGCTTGATTATTTTCCGTCAGATTGATTTTATGAAAAATACAGAATTGGGGTTTGATCAAGAAGCAGTCATCTCTTTCAATATTCCAGTGAGCATTGCTACGGGAGGCATAAACCTTCCTGCTGTCTATTCCGTGAGGCAGCAAATTGAAACTATTTCTGGCGTAAGAAGTACTTCAATGATTTCTAACCTACCTGGAGGTCAGTTTAATCAACATCCTGTATATGCGAAGAATAACCCGGACAATCGAATAGATTTTTCGGAGGTAATGGTTGATTTTGGGGTAGAGGAAGTACTGGGTTTAAGAACTGTAGCAGGCCGAGCTTTTGATCCATCTTATGCATCAGATACAGCCAATGCCAGTTTTGTTATCAATGAAATAGCTGCCCAGCAGCTAAACATGGAAAATCCAGTAGGAGAGCTGCTTATGTGGGTTGATAATGATACAACCTACGAAGGTCAAATCATTGGTGTGGTAAAAGACTTTCATTACAAATCGCTTCATCAAGAAATACAACCTTTACTTATGGTAGTCGAACCCTATGCAGCCGGGCATGTTTTGGTCAAATTGGATGGGAATGAATTCGGAAGCGTGATGACTGAGATAGAAGAAATTTACAGCCAATTGAATGCAGAACTTCCTTTTGAGTATTACTTCATGGATCAGCAGTTGGCTGAATTGTATGAAGGAGAGATGAAAACGCTAAATATTTTTTCCGTCTTCACAGGTATAGCGGTGGCATTGGCATGTCTTGGTTTGCTAGGAATGGCCATTGCGACACTTAGCCACAGAATCAAAGAAGTGGGTATGAGGAAAATATTGGGAGCTAGCTCTCCTCAAATCATGCGCATGGTGCTAGGTCAGTTTTTAAAGCTGATTACAATTGCGCTTCTGATTGGGCTTCCTTTGGCCTATTTGCTCATGCAAACATGGATGAGCGAGTTTTCGTACCAAGCGTCTTTTGGAATTATGCCATTTATTTGGGCAAGTCTTGCTCTACTGGTTGTGGCTATTCTAAGTGTAGGTTCAGCGGTAACTAAGATCACCTTCTCTAATCCAGTGGATTCATTGAGATACGAGTAACATGGAAAAAGTACGTCGATATGACTTGGACTGGCTTAGAGTCATTGTGTTCAGTCTTTTAATTTTCTATCATGTAGGGATGTTTTTCGTTCCTTGGGGATGGCACATCAAGAACAATGAAGTATATGGGTGGCTGAGATATCCCATGCTATTTCTCAATCAATGGAGATTGCCCATCTTGTTTGTTATTTCAGGAATGGGAACTGCTTATGCACTTTCTTTTCGTTCTGCTGGCCAGTTTATAAAAGAACGTTTTATTCGTCTTTATATTCCGCTGGCTGTAGGTATGGTTCTGATTGTTTCGCCTCAGGTCTATATGGAAAGAGTCTATGATGGTGATTACTCTGGTTCTTTTCTAGAGTGGTTTGCAAGTTGGGAGTTTATAAATGGGTTTTATCCCGAAGGAAATTTTAGCTGGCATCACCTCTGGTTTTTACCCTATCTATTGGTTTTTTCTATCGTTCTCACTCCCATATTTGTTCAGCTGAGAAACAAACCAAATCATTCTTTTTTGTCCTGGATACGAAAACGAGTGTCCAGAAATCCATATTTTTTGTTTTGGCTGATTTTGCCTTTGTATCTCTGCGAAGCATTTCTAGAGCCATTCTTTGATGTTACGCACAATCTGGTATGGGACTGGTTTAATTTTATGAGTAGTATAATCTTGTTCTTTTATGGGTTTATTCTGATCTCTATTAAAGAGCAGTTTTGGAATGCTGTAGGACGCATTTGGAAAAAGATGCTGGTTATGGGAGTTATGTGCTTTGCAGCGCTCTTGTACAGATGGTATTTTTTAGAGGATTCTTACATAGTTCATTTCACAGAGGCACTTATAAAGGTCATCAACCTCTGGGCATGGATATTGACAATTTTTGGGTGGTCTTCTTTGAATCTCAATAAGAAAAGTAGGACGATAGCATATGCTAATCGAGCGGTTTATCCATTTTACATCCTACATCAGACAATCATCATAGTTATAGGCTATTACATCTATGATATGGAATGGAGTCTTGTGATAAAATTCAGCGTGATGTTGATCGGGACGTTTGGGCTTAGTTGGCTGCTTTATGAGTTTTTGATTCGAAGGGTAAGGCTTCTCTGGCGATTGTTTGGCTTGAAGAAAACTGGTTAGTTTATCAGTTAAATAGACCTCCGAAGTTTTGAACATGGACGGCTAGTCTTCGGAGTTCTTCAGGAATGCATCTTATACATAGCTATTAAATACAGCACGAATAAATCTCCCTTCATGATTTTCTCAAACTTTTTTCAAGGATTGTAACCTTTTCAAAAATCTTTTCATCCAACCGGGCATAATAATTCAAAATAAGAAATACTATGCGCACATTAACTGTACTACAAGTCATTATTACATTACTGATTTTTTCAACGGGCTCACTGCAAGCACAAGTGGTCAATGAAGCAGAACTATTTGAAGTATTGAAGGAAAAGGATCGATTACTCTTCTCGATCGGCTTCAACGAATGCAATCTTGAACAAATGGAAAAACTGGTGAATGATGATTTTGAATTCTTTCATGATAAAGATGGATTCATTGGTTCGAAGAAGGAGTTTATCAATACCATCAAAAAGAATTTATGTAAGAATGGTAAGAATGTATTAAATCGGGAACTTGGTAATACTAGCTTAGAAGTATTTCCTCTTTACAATGAAAAAGGTCTCTATGGTGCTTTACAAAATGGGATACACAACTTTGGCAGCACACAGGCTAAATTTTCACACCTTTGGTTGCTCGATGGGAAAGAATGGAAGCTATCAAGAGTTGTAAGCTATGCTCATAGTCAGGTGACGATGGTGAATACTGGCCTTGAGTTTATCGAGTTGAGCGATAAGAATATGAAGAAATTTCTGGGTGATTATCAGTTTTCTCCGGATTTTATCTTATCGATTGTCCTAGAAGATGGTAAATTATTCGGGGATGCTCAAGGGCAAAAAGTAGAAATCAAACCTACCTCGAATAATGAGTTTGCAACAGAAGATTCAAGTACCATTATTACGTTTATTGCTAACGGAAATGGAGTGATTACCAGTCTTGTAATGAAAACTCCGGAAGGAGAGATGCCAGCACAAAAAATAGATAAAGGATAAGAAAAATGGGAAATACAATAGAAATAACTCAATTAATTGTCTTTTGTATCATCGGTGTGGCTTTCATAGCAGCACTGTTTCTATCCTGGTATTTCTATCATCAGGCAAGAGATAAAGAGCGGATGGTTCTGATTGAGAGAGGTGATAAATTGGAGGACATCATTGGCGTTCAGAAAGAGAACAAGTTTGAGTTTACTTTTCCTTGGCTCAAAGTAGGAGTGGTGTTAGTCGGAATGAGTATCGCTTTTTTGTTAATAGGGTTTCTAGTCAAATCATTGGAAAATGATATGGAATTGTTCAAAGGGTTTTTGATTACATTCATCATCGGAGCATGTCTTGGAATTGCGTGTGTGGTTAATCATTTCATTGGAAAAAAGGGATTGGATAAGCATGGATGAGGTTTACCTCGATAAAATCCTTGCAGGAGATTCCGATGCTTATCGTTACTTCATCAATACCTACAAAGACATGGCCTTAAACATTGCGGTATCCATTGTAAAAGATGATCAATATGCCGAGGAAGTGGCTCAAGATGCTTTTGTAAAAGCTTTTAGTGGAATTAAGTCCTTCAACAGAGAGTCAAAATTTAGTACTTGGTTTTATCGGATAGTGGTCAATGAATCTTTCCAGCGACTGAGAAAGCTGAAAAAGGAAGTTCCGACAACAGATATAAACGAGGTTAGTTTTAAGAAAACTTCAGCCAATGAGTCAGATGAAGATCGAGAAAGAATTGAAAAAGCACTAAAGGCATTGCCTGCAAATGAAAGCCTGGCACTAAATCTTTTTTATTTGGAAGAGAATAGTTTAAAAGAGGTTATGAACATTACAGGCTGGACTCTGGCAAATACAAAAGTAATTTTGCATAGAGCAAGAAAGAACTTGAGAAGTAAAATGGAAAAAACGAAATAGCATGATAGAGTCTGATGAATTTAAGGACGATTTCCTTCAAGAGATAGTCAGAAAGGCAAAAATTGAAATTTCTGATAAAAATTTCGAAGAAACTGTCCTATTAAAGATGGTCGAAATTGATGAGCATAAAGCTTCAGTTGCAGCAAAGCTTAGAATATCATTTCGGTACTTTTTATTCTCAATTGTCATAGGAATGATCTTACTAATCTCTACAATTTTCTATGAATCACTTGCCATACTGTCAAGCAAAACAGTGGTAATAATATCTGTCTTTTTAATGCTGGTAATTGCGATCTTAAGCACTGGAAACTATCGAAGGTTAATCAATAGATATTCCACCTAATTAAGGGTGACTTTCTTCATTCTGATTTGATCTACTTCGCCTACTTCGGTCCAGGCGAAGTAGATCGATCCTTCATGAATCTCCATTTGGGGAAAGCCACTTCCACGCGCTTCCGATGTTGCTGCGACTACATATACTGGGGACATAGATCCATTTTTACGGACCTCTCTATATTTGATGGCAGGTGTTTCCCCATCGTCCAGCCAGCTAACAATTACTGTTTGATCATTAATGATCACAACATCTACTCTTCCGATAGGAGAAGAATTGTCAACAATGATTGGAGCATCAAATTCTACACCAGCCTTGAATGCAACTTTGACCATGGGACGATTCAAAGCTGCTGTATACCAGGCTACAGCTATGGTGTTATCAGTTGCAGCCATTCTAGGACCATTGACTGGACAGCCTGAAATATTCCAGTTGTCTCTGGCTACTAGCTTTGGTGCTTGCCATTCCTCATCCACTTTCGAAATATATGCCATATCTCGTATTTCATCTACAGAACGGTCACGATATACAAAGATTGGCCCATTTTTAGTCAGTATGCCGCTTGTTTGACAGCAGTCACAGATTCGACTATCAAGTTCAAATTCCTTAGATAGATTCCCTTCCATATCTAAAACCGCGGTACGAATGGTCATGGCTCCACCACTTCCATGATCGCTATGATCCCCAGTGGTAGTATTTCGTCCATCCAACCAAGCAAGTACAAAAGAGTCATTGTTATTAGGCAACATGGTAACAAATCCGTGCTCTGTAGGTGTGTTATCAGTATGGGGAATAATCGGTTTAGACCAATTTGCTGAGTCAGGATGTTTCAGAACTATATTAACATCGTAAGAATAGGTGCTTTTAGAACTTTTGGCTAAGTAATGGGCAATTTTATTTCCCTTCTTATCCGCTGCAATCATGGGATAATCAGCCCAGTTAACAAACCAGTTATTTCCGTGAGCAATAGACTCTGGAGTAGACCAGCTTTCAGATTGAAATTCTGAATATTTTAAAACTACCTTGATCGAATCCCCCTTTTCCACCCAACTTAAATACAGCTTTCCATCGTCACCTTTAACTAGATAGGGTAGACTTGAGTGATCAGCTGCTGGGCTGGAGAGTTCATAGATCAGCTGAGATTTTTCTTCTTGAGTTTGTGTGCAGTAATTGAAAAGAAATAGTAATAGGAGGTAGTGCAATTTCATTCAATCGAAATTACCACATCTTCTAATTCTATGAGTGATAATTCCACAAGTTCACCATTTGTATACGCTTGATCAATGCCTACTAAGGATATGCTTTCTTTTACTTTGGGTTTAAGGTTTTTATAATCCTGTATGGTGACTCCATTAACTTTTCTAGAATTGTAAGCTACTCGAAAACGCATACCCTTGCCATCTACTTCATTGTAGCTATAGGCGAGATAGTCCATACTGTAATCTTTCGTATCAAACCAATAATAGAATACATCTTCAAAATCTTCACCACCCCCTTCAGAATCGAAAGTGACTTTAATTTTGTAGTAGCTATTTCCTTTGATTTCAACAGTTCCTTCTAAAGTCTTGTTTACAGCAACATCATTGAGGGAAACTGGCAAAAAAGCAAAGTAGATAACAGAGTTCACTGAGGCAGTGTATGTTGTTCTTTTTTCTTCTGTAATGATCGCCTCTTCATTATTAATATACCTGATTAACCCATCATTCTTCAAAACATCCTTAACCTCATTTTGTAGCGAATCTTGTAGTGAACGAGTGTATGTATACTTTCCGTCTTTTGATGAGTATTCATACGTGATTCCGCGAAACGAAAAAGAGGCACTCGCATTATTGAGTACTTCTGTTCCTGACATTTGTATGGCGTCATCAACTATTTGTTGTGCAGAAGGACTAGGCGCACTACATGAAACAACTACAACTACTATTAATAGAGAAAAGAATTTGATCATGAGGAGGCGTAACGTAACAAGTTCATGAAAGGGTTTAGCAAATAGCCGACAAATGGAATAATCTTGTTAAGCGACTTGCTGCCTTTGTTGAACTTGCTTCATCATATCTGTGATAATGCTATTCAGGCTATTCACCAGTTTTTCTACACCTTCTTCTTTGTCTTCATCCAGCAGTTCTATGTGATTAAGGAAAAGCGTTATTTGCTTAGATAATTCTGTCTTCCAGACTACTACCTGCGGTGTTTCGTTCTGTGTGCCATCGCTTAACTTCTCATGATACACTTGGCTGAAATTTTCATTTGCAGTAAGCATTTCTTGAAGTAAATCAGCTACACCCGCTTGTGATATTTCGTGTGAGCATTTCTCGAGATCTTCTACTAAACTCCTCATTGCTTCACTTTGAGCAATGTAAGCGAGGTTGTATAAGCTAAAGCCTCTTTTTCTAACTATTTCAACAAGCTTTTCACCGGCTTTTTTAATTAATGGTTCTGTTCTATAAGAAGCTGATAGCACACCATATTTGAAGGCTTGGAACGCATCATCCCTAAGCAAGTCAGCTTGCTGCACTCGGGAGGCGTACACGCTGGACAAGCTTTCGTTCAATGCTTCAGACAATACAGTAGAAGCTTCATTGGTTTTCTTAATTCTGTTTCCAAGAATGCCCTTTAATGAAGATGTATCGACTGCTTGTACTAGCCTTTCGGCTATTATAGCAAGTTCTTCAGTTGTCAATAATGAGTGTGAAAATTGTTTTAGCATGGTTGTTGGTATTCAAATATTAGGTTTAATTCGCCAAGAAAATACGTTTTACACAATCTTGAAACCAAACTTCGATGAGGTAAGTCTTTTTTAGGATTAAAGAGAAAGCTATTTACGGCAGGTTCCCTCATATGGAATATTAATCCCCACGAATTCATTCCATTCTTCTTGAGTTAAGCTTCGGTCAACGAGTTCACAAATTCGCGAAGCAAAAAAAGCTGGATCTACTGGCCAAGTGCGAATATATTCATCACCGCCCCCTGTGATGACCTGACTGCCAGAAGGATTAAAGCTACCAGTGAATACCCAATCGTTATGATCATCCAAAATGATTGGTAGCTTGCGAGAATCGCTGAGATCCCAGATTCTGGCAGAGCCATCTCGGCTCGTGGTGAGCAATAGCTTTCCATTTGGGCTAAACTGAATATCAGTTACAGTACTTTGATGTCCGGAGATGATTCGAATCAATTCTTTCTTTGAGATATCCCATAAAATCACATCTCCACGATCCCTCCCTATAGCTAATGTATTTCCGTCAGGGTTTATATCCAGACAGTTGATGGCAAATGAACCTAGTTCATATCCAAAATAAGATTGCTCATGCCAGTTTTTCATGATGTCTTCAATAGGACTTTCTTTGACTTCATACGGTTTCTCCCAAGCTTCAAGAACACCCTGTTCTGTGCCAGCGTAGACTGTTCCATTCTGCTGGTCAACTTTTAGTTTGTTCACCTTTAAAGCTGTTTTTCCCACATTTTTAGCTTGAGCATCAAATCCTTTCAAAATCAAGTCTCCTTCCTTCGTCACACTCAGATATTTGCGCTCTCCAGGAATAAATGTGGCTGTTTGTACGGGTTGGGGATCCTCTAGTACAGAGATATCTTTTTGTGGGTTTTGAACTGTGGGGATAAGAGCAAGTCCTTTCTGATAGAAAATTGCCATGAGAATCTTTCCATCACTCGACATTTCGATTGACTGAATTATTTTCTCAGATTCATAAACTACTTCAGGAATGTTACGAGGTTCATTGACATTCCATTTCAGAATTTTACCATCCGTAGAAGAGGAGTAATAGAAGTTAGGATCTGAGCTGAAAACAACTGAAGTCACGGTGTTGGAATGAAAACCAACTTGATTATAGGTCATATCTCTAGCCGAATCGTAACCGAGATACTTATTAGCTTGATACAATGCTTGATAGACATTCAGGTGAGAAACATAGAGTTCTGTATTTCCATTTTTCCAAAATTCATATGCTTGCCTGGCGACTAAAGCTTTCAAGTCGGTGAGATATCCCGGCATCACAAGTGATCGTTGAGACATGGACATTACCAACTCGGTAATTTTTGGATTGTTTGCAGGCTCTTTCTGCGAAAATGAAGACAGAGCCATGGATAGAGTAATGATGATAAGTACGTATCGCATGAACTAAATTTAGGAAGATAGTGGGGTTAAATTACCTCCATCTTCTTCATGATAAAACTTGCGCTTTTGTTTTGACATACACCATCCTGTAGTTTATAGTCAAATACTAGCTCGTCATTGATGATCTCTACTTCAAAGCGCTTATTGATTAACGTGTTAGAAAATTCTTTTGATACATTGCAAACTTCTAAATCATGAGTTGCTATTCCACCGAAGACTCTCTTAGCAGCCATTTTTCGAATTACTTCTATCGTTCCATTTCGTTTGTCATCTGAATTAGTGCCTCGTAGTATTTCATCCAGAAGCACAAAACAGGGCTCTTTTTCCAGTCGATCCATGATGTACTTAAGACGTTTAACTTCGGCATAAAAGTAAGACTCGCTATCACTTAGTGAATCCGACAAGCGCATCGATACCAGAACAGGCAATGGGTGGACACTAGATTTTGTAGCGTAAACTGGAGCACCTATTCCAGCAAGTACCATATTTATTCCAACAGTACGTAGAAAAGTACTTTTCCCAGACATATTGGAACCCGTTAGGATAAAGAAGCTATGTTCATTAAAGCTTATGGAATTAGTAACCGTTTTGTCAGAAGGAATAAGAGGATGTCCCAAATCTTCAAAAAATATCTTTTCCTCACTATTGATTTCGGGATAAGTGAATGACGGGTTGTTGTAATGGAAATTAGCTAAGCTATTTAATTGTTCCACTTCTCCTATAACATCTAACCAATCTTTAATATGAGTCGCGTATAATGTTCGCCACTTATTAAGAGCATGCAAAACATGGAGGTGATACAAAACCAGGCCATTTAAAATGGGGCTAGCAAATACATTGGAGACATGTTCCAATCTTCCAAACAATAGCGCCAAATTGTGAATTGCGGAGCTGGCCTTGATCTGGCTTGTTGTTAATTGATCTCTAAGATCAGAGAGTTTTTTTGTGGCAAAAGGATGGCGTTCTATTGCCTTAAGAAGATGAGAGTACTGTTTTAGAATTTTCTCTATGTCTGTAGTAGCGGTAAGTTCACTGCGTAGCGAATTAAAATGAACTCCTAAAACAGCAAGATTTGTAAGACATAATAGCCCTACCATATTTCCTATGAATCCTGACCCATTGATGAAATACAAGGTAATAAGTAGGAGTGTTGCAGTAGGTAGAATAAAGGAAAGCAAACGGACAAAAACAATGATTTTTGACGGCTTTTTCTTCGACCAATCAATCAGCTTTTGATACGTCTCAGAACTATCGGGTTCTATCTTTGCCAGAGCAAGAAAATGGTGGCGCCAGTCTACCATCGGAGTGAGTTCTTTTACCGACTCTTGTGTTTTCTCAATCTCCTTTTTGGATAAAATGAAAAGCAATGAGTCCGCAAGCTTTTGTTTCCCTCGAATTGTACCAGTACGGTTTAATGTTTGGAATAATGATCTTTCGCCAAAAAAATCCAAGTCATAGGAATAAGGATGATCATGTTGAGTAAGCTCTGATCCATCTTCAAAAGGTAATTCTCCACTTTCTAAATGTGCTAACTCATTTTCATTAATCTCTATTTTTTCTTTTGCAAGCCTTTTTTTCCAGCGTATCGATTGGTGCTTTTGGATAAGTAAGAAAAATCCTATTGTCACTAAAAGGCTCGCTAAGCCAAAAGCTATTTGATCAGTTTGATAGTATTGATAAAAAAGCAAACCGGCGGCCAAAGCTGTAAATAGCCGTGTGAAGCTCATTTGTTTGTCACTTGCTGAAAGCTTATTGAAGTCCTCTTTGAGGTTTATGATGTTGGAAGAATAGATTTTCACAGTTGCTTAAATTCAGATGACAAGATTAACGATTATCAATCCATTAACTGAGTTTTAATTTGAAGTATTTAGTCTGTAAGTCTAGTCTCAGTTTCATGCTCAGGTAAGCTTTTGCATATATTTGAAATCAAGTACCTCTTTTAGTGAGGGATAATCGGGTAATGAGTAAAGAGAACAATTGGATCAAATCGATAGCGAAAGGTGACGAGTACGCATTAGAAAAACTTTACAATGAATATTCCTCGAAAATCTACAACACTGCTATCGGATACACAAAGAGTGTGGAGGATGCTGAGGAAGTATTGCAGGATGTGTTTGTAACTATATTTAGTACAGCTAGTAAATTCCGATTTGATGCAAAGGTCAGCACATGGATTTATCGAATTGCGGTGAATAAGTCACTCGACTTTCTAAGAAAAAAGAGCAGTCAAAAACGTCAGGGCATATTCACATCTATTTTCAAATCGGGTACCACGGAAATCCTTCATGAATCAGTAGACTTTGTACATCCTGGTGTAAAATTGGAGAATCAGGAAAATGCAAAATTACTTTTTAGCGTTATTGACGGATTAGCTGAAAATCAAAAAACGGCATTTATTCTTACCCAAATGGAAGGCCTTCCTCAAAATGAAGTAGCTGAGATTATGAAAATTTCTAGAAAAGCAGTTGAATCACTATTGCAAAGGGCAAAATCAAATCTTAGAGTAGCCCTAGAAAAATATTATCCTGAGAGAGGGAAGCATTTTAAAAATACGACTAAATGATTATGGAAGATTGGAAAGACAAAATGATGAACAGTCTGGAAGGCATGAAGAGGGTTGAACCACAAGAAGCTGTTTTTCAAAAAATCCGTAGAAAAATCCGTATGGAATCCTTAAATAAACGTCAGTGGCTTGCAGTAGCTGCGACTGTTACTCTGGTACTTTCTGCCAATCTATATTTTATCATAACCTACCGTTCATCTTTATCAGATGTGGAAAAACAGGATGCATATTCAACTATAGTCAGTGACTACAATATCTACTAACGATGAGTAAATTAAACGTATACAAAATTGGATTGATCTTGATGCTCCTTGTGAATGGCATCTTGATTGTAATGATGTTTTCAGCTAAGGGTGGAAGTCAGAGACCATTTCGACAGAAAAGGGATTTAATGCAAAAGATAAGTAGAGAATTGGATCTCAATATTGAGCAAGAAGAAGCTTATTTTGAATTAGCCAAAGTTCATGGCGCCCGTATGAGACGGATTAATCACGATTATCGAAATATAATTAAGTCCTATTTTTTCCATCTAAAGAATTTAGAACAGGACTCTATTCAGATTTCCAAGACATTAGAGAAGCTAAAGAGCCTGGAAGAAGAGAAGTTGACTATTACGTATCAGCACTTTGAGGATTTGAGAGATCTTTGCAATGAAGAACAACAAACCCGCTATGAATTAGTAGTTGATGACATTGCTAATGTGCTAGTTGGAAAAGAAAAGAATCAACCACCTCCATCTGGAAGGTCTAGAAATTGAATTTTTTTTGAAGATGAGAAAACTAGGATTGATAGGGGGTACATCGTGGCATTCTTCCATTGAATATTATAGCTCAATCAATCAAAGTATTAATGATCACTTTGGAGATAACACTAATCCACCGATAGTCCTTTATACACTTAACCAATCGCAAATTCATAAATATCAAAAAGAGGATAAGTGGGAAGAAGTAGCAAAAATGCTCACTAATGCTGCCTTAGATCTTGAAAAAGCGGGTGCGGAAGCGGTTATGTTTTGTGCTAACACACCTCATAAAGTTTACGATACAGTCAACGATTCAATAAATGTGCCTATACTGCATATCGCGGAGGCAACAGCTAAGTCAATTATATCAAATGGTATTAAAATAGTCTGTTTTATTGGTACAAGATTCACCATGGAAGAGTCATATATAATAGATAAGATTTCGCGCAATGGAGTTGAGGTACTAGTTCCAAAAAAGACTTCAACAATAGAAGAACTTCACCGGATTATTCAAGAAGAACTTACATTCGGGATAAGTAAAGATTCTTCAAAAGAATATGTGATGAGCTCTCTCGATAAAATGATTTCTCAAGGAGCAAAAGGTGTAATACTTGGGTGCACAGAATTTCCTTTGATGATAGCAAAGGAGGACTTAAGCGTACCAATTTTTAATACTGTAAAATGCCATTCAGAAGCGGCAGTGAAATTTATCTTAGGCTAGTTATTAACTGATTTTAACGTTTAAGGCCGACGGATTCCTGAATAGTTCGCGTCTAAAGTTGAAACTAAAACAAAATAATGATGAAAAAGACATTAATAATATTGGGAATGATATGCATGGTAACTTTTGTGAATGCGCAAGGGCAAAGACCTGAACGCAAAGCACCACCATCTGCTGAACAAATGATCAAAAAGGCTACAAAAGAATTGAGCTTAACTGGAGATCAGATAAAACAATGGGAAGCTATTCACGAAAAGTATAAAGATGCTATGAAAGAACAGCAAAAAGCAGAGGAGACAAGAAAGAAGATGGAAGAGGAGTTGGAAGCAACATTGACTGAGGATCAACTTGAAAAATTCAGGAAAATGAGGCCTAAAAGACCGAAAAGAGGAGGTGAGTAAATAATCATTTTCATTTAAACTCCTCCGTAGCAGAGTTTAAATAAATGTTAATGATTGATAAAGAAAACAAACCGTTTAAAAAATAGGTGTAAATCCGGTGGTTATTCTTCCAGATTTATACTTCTTTTGATTCTTAGATAACCAGCTACAAAAATGTTATACCTAAAGAATCAATCTCACCGATTGCAACTGAAAAATTCGATCAAACAACTCGTTTCAGATCTCGACAACTCAACGAATGATCTCAATGATCATTTGGCGGATAACGCAGAATCGGTAGCGAGTTACATCTCCAGACTCAATGATGAATCATTAAACCGATCATTTCTGGACTATTGCAGTGCTGCAAGGACTTTCGCTAAGCATCGAGCGAAATAACTAGCCTAACTTCTTTCAATTATTCTTTTTTAATGGTACCTGAGGAATAGGAGTCCCGTGTGCTCCATCTTTACAACACATAGGAAGCTTATCATAAGAAACGGGGTTCCGAGCTAATGTATCTGCATGATAACCTACCAGTGTAATTCGTTCCCTGAGTGTCTTTGCATTCGTTTTCTTCGGATTGTAGAATATGGTCATCACTTTATCATCAAGATTGAGTGTTGCTTCCTTCACGCCTTTTTCAAAAGCTAAATCCTTCTCAAGCGCATACTGACACATCGCACAAATCGCTGAGGTCTTAATCTCTACTTTAAACCCTCCATTTACCTCTAAGGGTTCTTTCTGAGCAAAAACCACGATTGATAAAAATAAGGAGATTATTGTAATTGAATTTTTCATATCTCGAAATCTAATGTCTTAAATCTAACGTCTAATTTTATATCTAAATCCAGCATATACCATACGGCCAGCTATTGGCGCCCATACAATAGATGCATCAAAATTATTGCCAAACGGATTTTCCGCATCAATGATCGGGTTGCTCTGCGTATAGCCAAGTAGGTTTTCGGAACCCAGATAGATGTTGCCCCACCTGAATCCCCGACTTACTTGCGCATTGAGAAGAAAAAAATCTGGAGATGACGATCCACGTTGAAATTCGACTGGCTTGTCTAAAGTGTTTGGAAGGCGTTTAGATCCGAACCACTGCAGTGTAGCGTCTGTTTCCCATTTGTCAAATCGTGTTGAGTACGATGTGTTTAAGAAGAATCTATCTCGCGAATTGAAGGGTACTTCTCTTACTCTTTCATTGATTGTGGCTCTAACATCATAAAACTTATAAGCTGCTTTTGTACTTAATCGTTCTGAAAACTGGTAGTTTCCT
Source organism: Marinobacter alexandrii (assembly GCA_039984955.1). Lineage (NCBI taxonomy): Bacteria > Pseudomonadati > Pseudomonadota > Gammaproteobacteria > Pseudomonadales > Marinobacteraceae > Marinobacter > Marinobacter alexandrii. Next base: position 229,166 of record JBDWTN010000007.1, on the reverse strand, counting down.
TCTAACTGAAAACTATGAGCATATGAATCACCTCTTAAATTGTAAACACTCAGTTGACTGGAATTGGCATCTACATCATAAATAAGTTGATTTTCAAATGTCGTATAGAAATAATCCACAATAAGATTTAATTTCTTATCTCTCACATTTATTGCTGTCACTAAACTTCCTCCAATGTTCCAGGATACTTCTGGCTTAGGGTTCTCCTCAATAATCACTTGCCGGGAAGAAACGAGAATGTTACTGTTTTCTACAATAACATTAGGTGTTCTATATCCTCTACCGATGGCTGCTCTTAATGTCGTGTTTTTTGAAAACTGATAGCGCGTATGTAAGCGAGGGGTAAAGTACGTTCCATACAAATTATGAAAGTCCGTTCTTGCGCCTAGCAATAGGGTGAATTTATCTCTAGGGCTATAGGTGTACTCATAGTAAATGCCCGGAACAACTTCTTGTCTTGAAAAAGCAGAATCGGCATATACTTCATCAAAATCATCATATAGAATACTTACGCCAGTTTTATATTGGTGGAAGGAGTTACCAATGATATTCTGAAAAATGATATTCCCATAGAGAGTTTTTTCAGTTCCTTTATAATTATCTCTTCCAAAACCTCCATCAATATCCAAGTAAGAAGCAGAGTAAATAAATCCCCACCCTTTGTATGGTTTGTGTGGAAACAGAAGGCCTACTTTCCCAAACACTTCAGCTCGGGTTGTCTGATTTTCAAAACCATACTGAGAAGAAGTGCTGAAGTCGTCTCCAAAGTCAAAACCAAGCTGTCCGCCGGCTTTTTCATCTCGCATAACTGTAAATCCAATTTGAGATACCATTTTTTCTCCACGATATTTATATCGGTTCATTACATTGAACTGTCGGGATTTTGGGAGATCCATAAACCCATCATTATTTTGATCGATCTCATTATTGAAATAGTTTGAGTGCAGAAGGAGTGCAGTACTCCATTGGTCATCAATATTTCTTGCATGATTTGCATTCAACTCAAACCTCCCAAATGAGTTTGCATAGCCATTAAGGTAAATTTTCTCACTATTCTCAGGCTTCTTCAATTCTACATTGATTTGACCTGTCATGGATTCATATCCATTTACTACTGTTCCAGCTCCCTTTCCCACATCGATCGACTGTACCCAGGTGCCAGGAACATAAGAGAGACCGTAGCGGCCTGAAAGTCCCCTAACATTTGGAATATTCTCTCGATTTATCTGAACATATCGACCATCCAGTCCAAGCATTCGGATGGTTTTTGCTCCGCTTACCGCATCAGTAAATGAGACATCCACGGAGGCATTGGTCTCAAAGCTTTCGGAGAGATTGCAACAAGCTGCTTTAGTAAGCTCTGCTTCTGTAATAACTTCTACATGTTTAGACTCCAGATCATCCATAAAAGTGCTACTGGCTTGCACTACTACTTCATCGAGTTCTGCCGTATTTTCTTTTAGCATAATGTGCATCTTTTGCGACAAGTCAGCATTGATAGTATCAGCTAAAAAGCCTGAATATGAGACTATTAACCTGCTGTCTCTCGAAGATAATTTCAGAGTAAAACCGCCATTTGTGCCCGTAACGATACCATTTCGAGTGCCCAGTTCCATTACTGTAGCACCAATAAGCGGCGCATGATTTTGATCTGCTACCATGCCTCGTATAGTTTGTGACTGAGCTGATAGCGTCAATAGAATTATTGATGTTGATATATATATATGTTTTAACATGATTGAATTTTTTTCAATTAGAAAATCGAATTGCGCGAATAGATTCGCCTAAAAAACAATCAGGTTTTATATAAGGAAAGACTGTATGAGAACTGGGATATCTTGATCTGGGAGGGGTGGCGAGTAATGTTGGAACGGGGATTTTTCAGATCCATTGTTATAGTCTATGTCTTGCAACAATACATAGTTGATAATAGCAAGCTGAAACAAATCCGGAGTTGCGTCAAAATCAAAAAACACCGTTGTGATTTCTTCAACTTTAAGCTCTTCGCTGATGTCCTTACAACAAGGCATCTGCTCTTCTTCACCTTCAAAACAGTGTTCTGAATGCACATTCACAGCCATGGACTTTAGCCTACCCATACAATAGTGTTTATTGAGAGTGATACCTGTAGTAGCAACCAACAATGTGATTGCCAAAAAAGTATTCGCTATGTTTTTAAAAATGCGCACTGATGCAAAGATACGGATATTAACTTTTTAGGTTTAGTGACAAGCTTGATTGAACTTCTTTAACTTGTAATAATTATAGGGAAGGGGTGTTATGAATCCTACTATCAGGGCAGGAACCAAGGCTAACCAGTACATGGGATCATCAAATGCAGCTTTGCCACCTGTGATCATAAAGTCTGTTGAAGTCATGGCTAGTTCCATGGCTACCATAGAGATGAAGGACATACCAAAAGCTGTCTTTAGTGCAAAAGACCAAGAAAAATGCTCTCTGGTTTTTAGAATGATAGTTTCTAATAATATAGAAGTGCATAATCCTGCTATGATAGCCAGCGTCATTTGCCATATGATAGGAGTGGAAGGGTAAAATGCTTGAAGGAAAAAGACCATACCAAAATCTCCTATTGAACAGCCAATCAAGCAATTCAACGTGTTGAATGAAGCACGATTCCATTTTACCTTGTCTTTCCAAAAACCTTCAGTTGATTTTATATGATAGCCTTTCTGACCCAGAAGAGAATCCAATTCTTTTTTTGAAATTGACCCTTCTACAATGAGCTTGATTTGACCATTCATATCAGCCTTCCACTCACTGATTTTGTCATTTGAATCAAGCAGAGGTTTTACCTTATCAATACATCCTTGGCAATGAAGGCTGGTTTCAACTTCCAACTTTTGAATCTCTTCCATGACTATGATACAAATTTCATAAAGAAATAGTGCAGCCCATGTTACTCTATTATGGAAGATAGCTACTCATACCTTAACGCTTTTACCGGATTCATCCGTGCTGTCTTCATTGTTTGGATACTTACTGTCAAAAATGCAATGACAACTGTAGCTGCAATAGTGATGATGAAAATAGTAGGATCAATACGTGTGTGATAAGCAAAGTCATTGAGCCATTGATTACCAAAATACCAAGTCAATGGAACAGCCATAAAATTGCCTAGGATGACGAGTAAAACAAATTCCTTCGATAGTATGAAAACGATTTGTCCAATACTTGCACCTAGTGTTTTTCTAATTCCCACTTCTTTAGTTCTGCTTAGAGCAACGAACGAGATCAATCCAAATAACCCAATAGCTGAAACGATGATGATGATGATAGCAAAGATTGATAATACCTGAGCGAGCTGATTCTCTTCTCTATATTGCCTATCAAAGTCTTCATCAAGGAAGAAGTACTCTAGTGAATAATCGCCAAATGTAGAACTCCATGTTTTTTCAATGCCCTTGATTAAATCATAGGTTTGTTTAGCGTCATACTTAACTGCATAATACCTCCCATACGTATCTCCTGTATAATCCATTGCCTTCGGCCAGATTTGCTCTTGAAGACCCAGTCCGTGATAATCCTTTACTACGCCAATCACATTACCTTCAGGAGTTCCCGAAGGAGAGACAATCCGCTTTCCAATGGCATTTTCTGAATTCTCCCAACCCATCGCTATAACGCAGGACTCATTGATGATCAGGCCATCTTTAAGTTCTGAAGGCCTACTGGTTTCAAAATTCCTTCCAGCAACTATTTTCAACCCAAGAGCTTCTATATAATTTTCATCGATGGCCATATATTCAGTGTCTACCTGCTCACCTTCTTGTTTTCCGGGGTAAGCCCATTGCCCTTGCCACCCCGGCCTTCCAGGTAGTGCATTCGTATGTGTTACTTTATGCACCCCAACCAATGCCTCCAATTCGTTTTTGAGTACTTTTCGTGTAGTTGATTTGGGAAGATCCGTTGCATTAATAACGAGTACTTGTTCTTTATCGAATCCCAGATCTTGGGTTTGCATATACGCTAATTGATTGATGACCAATAGAGTGGAGAGGACCAGCCCAGAGGAAATGAAAAACTGGAAAGTGATTAGTGTTTTGCGAAGGTTTAACCCTTGATAGGCCTTATCTAATTTACCACTAAGAGCGTTCAGGGGTCTCAATCCAGAAATAACAAGAGCAGGATAGTACCCCGATAGAAAAGTGATTGCGAAGACAAGCACAAGAATTCCAGAGGTAAATGAAGGTGTGAGAAAGGAACTAAGTGTGTAACTTTTACTCATCAAATCATTAAAGAATGGTAGAGTAATCATAATCAGCAACATGCCGAAGATCAGAGAAATCATAGTTAGTAGAAAAGATTCAGTCATGAATTGCGCAATGATTGAACCTCTTGATGATCCAACCACCTTCTTCATCCCAACTTCTTTTGCTCTATAAGCTGATCTTGCAGTGCTTAAATTGATATAGTTAATGCAGGCAAGAATTAGTAAGAATGCTGCAATGATGGTTACAGTCTTTACTCGTTTTCCAGAACTATTTGGCCCAAAACCGTTCCAAAAGACATCTCCTAGATAGACTTCCTTCAATGGCATTAGAGTTGTAGTAAACTTCATGCCCATTTCGTCTAACCAATCTCCAACATTCTCATCATAAATGTTAGAGATTTTAGCTTGAAATTCTTCAGAATCTTCACCTTCCTTGAGCAAAATATAATTTCTAACATCAAAATTCCCCCAACCATCAGTATAACTAAACCATCTGAAATCAGGGAAGGTGGAAAAGGACATGAGCATCTCAAATTGGATGTGTGAGTTTTTTGGGAGGTCTTCCACAACTCCGGTGACTGTAAAATTCACGGAATCTCTCAGCGTAATGGCTTGACCTAATGCTGACCCATCAAAGTAGGTCTCTTCCAGAGCCTCAGTGATTACGATTGAGTAAGGATCTTTTAAAGCAGTCTTTGGGTCACCTGATTTTAGAGGAAATGAGAAAATATGAAAAAATTCTTCACTTGCGTAGTACACTTTGTGATCATACCTTTTTCCCTCATAGTTTATCTTAAAACTCGGAGATGCCCATCGAGTATATAAAACAGACTCTACTTCAGGATATTTAGTCCTAAGTTGATACCCAATAGGATGTGCATTGGTTTCCATTCCACCTTCTGGAGAAGTAGTAACTACCTTGTAGATGCGATCTCCATTCGTATGAAAATCATCAAAGGAAAGCTCATCAGTTACATACAAGAGTATGAGCCCCCCAATAGCAAGCCCAAGTGAAAGCCCAACCAAATTGATAGCTGAGTGAGTTTTGAATTTAATCAGATTTCTGAAAGCGATTTTTAAAGTCCTCATAATTGATATAATTAGTCCTAGTTTGTAAATCCATTTTAAGTTTTTTAATAAGCTAACCCTGAAGAGCTTCAAAACACCGAATGAATATTTTCTTCGTGCTTCTTTTACCGAATAGACTTCTAAATCATCATAGAAGACTTCTTCAAGATCCCCTTCTATCTCTTCCAAATACTCTCCATGAATGAAAAGCCTAAGAAGCCTTCGAGACCATTTAGGTAGCTGTGCGCTATTCATTTTAGATAGTTCTTAGTCCTTGAGAAGCTATTTGTGTCCAAAAACCTTCCCGGATAGCCCTAATTTCATTTAAGACTTTTTCAGCGTACGGTGTAGCATTGTAAATCCGTTTTCTCTTTCCTCCACGCTTTTGGGTAGCCTCACCGAACTCTGATGTCAAGAACCCCTTTTCTTCCATACGCTTTAGTGCAGATTGAATAGATCCTACGCTCAGTCGATCTTCCATCCGTTTTTCCAATTCTTTCTTAATCTCCACGCCATAAGCGTCTTCGCGTAAAACGATCACAGATAGTAATACTAATTCCTCAAATTCGCCAAGTTTTGTTTTCTTCATTTTTAATGATTTTCCAAGCCATGATGCCATTTTAAACTCCCAAAAATGACTCGCAAATAGATATCGATTGATAATTGGGTCAAGCGGCACGCTTAATATTATTCGTAATTGCAGTAAAAATAGTTACAAATATTATTCGTAATTGCAGTTTTTATGAAAAAAATAATTAAAAATGTTGTTGAGGGCTTTTAATCAATACATCCAAATCTATTATATGGTTATTTGTACAACTAATTGATAACATGTACGTTTGTACAACAAATAACTTTGATTAGAAATGAAAGGAGAGCACATAGGTGAGCTAGAGGAGCTTGTTCTACTTACCGTAGGATCATTATTAAGTGAAGCATATGCAGTAATCATCCTTGAAGAAATAAAGAACAATACCAAAAGGAACATGGATGTGACAGCTATTCATTCCGTGCTTAGACGGTTGGAGAAGAAGGGATATGTATGTTCAGAAATGGGCGGTGCATCTAATGAAAGAGGCGGTCGAAGAAAGCGTTTTTTCACGTTGACAAAAGCTGGTAGAAGTGTCTTGGATCAGTCCATGGAACTTCGCTATTCACTATATCAAAAACTACCCAAATTCACCTTCTCTGGCATAAGATGAACCAACCTCCAAAACTTGCAGATCGATTACTAGAATGGTTTTGTGATCCCTATTTATTGGAGGATTTGCAAGGAGACCTGTATGAAGTTTACGAGGATAAATATCAGAAAAGTAGGAAAAATGCAGACCTGATTTATTGGTGGTTAGTAATTCGATCATTCAGGTGGTCTGCTCTCAAAAAGAATCAAAAATTCAAAAATTCAGGACTTATGATGACTAAAAACAACTTCAAAATCGCAGGGCGAGTACTATGGCGAGATAAATTCAATAGCTCTATCAATTTATTAGGGCTAACTATAGGAATAACCTGTTTCATTCTTCTTGGATTGTATGTTAAGCAAGAATTCAGCTATGATCAATTTCATAAAAAGAAAGATCGTATTTATAGAACATGGCTTAAGGAGGATTATGGAGATGGGAAAGAGTTTTTTAATTCAATTACACCATTGAGATTTGAAGCTCTGTTGGAAGAGAATTTCCCAGAAGTAGAGCGGGCAATTCAGTACATCGAACAAAATCATTTGGTTGGAAGAGGGGAAAATAGAATCGATGAACGTGTATCCGTTGTAAGTCCAGATTTATTTAATGTTTTTGACTTCAAAATAATAGAGGGAAACGAGAAATCACCACTACCTACGCGCAATGATATTGTGATATCCGAGTTGTATGCTGGTAAATACTTTGGAGATCGTGATCCAATAGGGCAGAAGCTTGCGCTGCAGATTGATGAAAACATTAGGGATTTTACCGTGTCTGCTATAATGAAAGATATACCAGATGAATCTAGTATTCGATTTAATCTAGCTATATCTACTGGTAATAATAGAGAGTTGTATTCAGAAGGAGCATTGAGTGGTTGGTTTACTATTGTGACAGAAACGTATGTCTTGCTTAAAGAGGGAGCAACTGTAGATATGATTGATGAAAAGATGCAAGATGTTGTGATGAGTTTTCTGGGTGAAGAAGTAAACCGAGGAGAGTACAATATAGGACTTCAGCTTTTGACAGACATTCATTTAAACCCAAATATCCCGCTGGGATATGCACCCGTAGCAAATCCAGAATATGTGTATATACTAGGTGCAATTGGCTTGCTTGTTTTGATTATAGCATGCGTGAATTACACTACTTTGGCTATGGGGCAATCACTTAAGCGCAAGAAGGAAGTCGGTATGAGGAAGGTGTTAGGAGCTCACAAAAGAACTTTGATTTATCAATACCTCAGCGAAAGTTTGTTGTTATCACTAATAGCAATGTCTATTGGTAGCGCTATAGCTATTTTGCTTATACCCACTTTTAACACACTCACAGGAACTTCTATACTGTATGATTTTCAAGCCTGGCACTTGCTTATTTTTATTGCAATTGGCGTTACAATTGGCATAATTTCAGGTATTTATCCTTCTTTTATTCTCTCTGGATTTAAAACAATTAAAATACTTCAGGGTAATCTATCATTGGGGAAACTCACTGCAAGAAAGAGTTTGGTAGTATTTCAATTCTTAATCACTGTATTCTTGATAAGTACTACTTTGATTATGAAAAAACAAATCAACTTTCTTCAAGGCAAAGATTTAGGATACAATTATGAGGCCGTTATTTCTACAAGACTACCCACAGATCCTGCAGCTCAAGGATTGAGTAAGTCTATCACTTCTGGAATGAATAATGGCGAAATTCTAAAAGCAGGGCTATCCAAGTATCTAGACATAAAGAATATAGCGATGGCAACACATATATTTGGACGCAACGGCTGGGCTCAACTAGGATTCGAAGACAAAGATGGAAACTTTAGAAAGTTTAGAATACTAACTGTCGATTCTTACTATCTCTCCGCTTTCAATATTAAGATAACTGAGGGCAGAAGCTTTGAAGTAGGAAATGGATTAGATGATCGTCAATCAATCATTCTCAACCAGACTGCAGTTGATTATTTTAACTTGGAAGATCCTCTAGGTAAGAAGCTTCCTGGTGATGATTTTGGAGATCATCAGATCATCGGAGTAGCAAAAGACTTTCACTATTCTTCTCTACATAGTGTAGTGGAACCTTTGGTTATCGTACAAAACCCCGTCCCTGTTTTTAAAGGAGTTTCAGATGCTGATTTCTCGGATTCTTTGGATCCTAAATTAGTATTTACCTATACTGGATCTGATCTAACAGAAGCGACGAAAATTCTAAAGAAAGAATGGGAAGCGGTGTTTCCAAACGAGAATTGGAATTTCAACTTTATAGATGAGCAAATCAAATTACAATATGAAAATGAAGCTCGTATGAATAGACTTATTTCTGTAGCTACATTTCTTTCGATCATCATAGCAATTCTTGGATTACTAGGTCTATCATTACTGGTAGTGAATAGTAAAGTGAAAGAGATCGGGATCAGAAAAGTGATGGGTGCTTCTGCACTTTCGATATTCAGATTATTAGCGAAAGGATTCTATTTACAGATAGTTATATCTATAGCTCTTTCAGTTCCAATAACATTATTGCTAATTAATAAATGGCTAGAAAACTTTGCTTATAGAACAGAGATTGGTATTGAATTATTTATCATTAGCGGTGTAATCTCAATCTTATTGGCGATGATGGTAATAAGCTATCATACCATAAGAGCATCGAAGGTAAATCCTGTTGAATCTTTAAGAACAGATTAGTTATTTTTTCACTTTTACGACTTGCTGAAAGAATAAATTATTAGGGACGGTAAATATGCCGTCCTCATCTTCAAGTGTAGTGTAAATCAGCCCAATGTCTTTGACTTTTCCGGTCACATTTTTCTCTACCAACACAAGCGTATCGGTAATTTTGAATGGATTTATGGAATAGATGATAATTCCAGCAACAATGTTACTTAGTATACTCCATATGGCAAAGAACCCGATAGCGATTACACCGAGGATACTTCCAATTGAAACCCAAAGGTTATTTAGATCTCCGCCCCAGATTACGACTAATATTAATCCAACAACAACATAAAGAGAGAGGTAGAGAATACGCTTAGTAGCTGCGGTTCTATTGGGATCATAAGAAAATTCTTTCCCAAGACGATTTACACTTTTCCTTATGAGCCATCTGGCTGAAAAAAAGAGGAAAAGAATAATAATGGTTAGAGCCGCTTGTACAAAATAGAAGTTTTGTAATCGGTCAAAGAAATCGACTATTTTATCCATAATCGTAAAGTTATACCACCAAGTCTAGAATCATTGGAAATAAAAAAAGGCTGCTCAAAATGAACAGCCTTTTCGATTCTAAAAAGTAAAGTTATTGTTTGACAATAGTAAAGTTTTGATTGCCTATCCTATAAGGATACTAACAAGTAGAAGTGATATAGCTAAACCTGTTGTGCAAATCATTAAACCCTTATTAATGATACTCTTTTGTTTGATGGTTAATCGGAACGTGTACATGGCGAATTCATTGGTTATGAGTTTGAAATAAGACATTTCAATAACCACTTCCAATTTAGTTCGACGGATAGGAGGAAGCTGAAGATAACCTGACCAGTTTTGAAGATTAGCCTATAGCCATTTCTTGCGTTTGAAGTACACCACCATTGCGATAAATATCAAGATCATCACCCCCCAAATGGTGAAATAACCATACTTGTATTGTAATTCAGGCATATATTCAAAGTTCATTCCATAAATACCAGCTATAAATGTCAATGGTATAAATATGGTAGCAACAGTAGTCAAAACCTTCATGGTCTCATTCATTTTCTGACTCAATGATGCGTAATAGATATTTGTTAAGCTTTCGAGCGCACGTGCTGTTGAGTCAACCTCTTCCAATGCATTCGCACAGCTCATTCGCAAATCGTTAATGTATTTTATGTTAGGCTTCTGAAAGAAAGAAGTCCTGTTGTTAAGAATGTAGTTAATCGATTCAATCATTGGTGTCAATGACTTTTTGATCAAGTCTGCCCTTTTTTTGCTCTTTTCAAGTTCAAAAAGCGTTTCTTTTCTAGGATCATTATAGACCTCTTTTTCGAGTTTGGCAATATCCTCATTGATATCTTCTATCGTTTCGAAGTAGTTATCAAGAATGGCATCCAATAGTTGGATAAGAAGATAATCGCTTGTTCGCTTCCTGACGAACCCAATCCCTTCACGAATTTTAGACCTTATGTCATCAAAGTGATCACTTTCTTTCTCCTGAAAGGAGATTACATAGTTTTTACCTAGTACAAAAGAAAGCTGTTCTACGTCAAGTCGATTTTCATTATCCAAAAGAATCGATTTGAGATTGAAGAATAAATAGTTATCAAATTCTTCAACTTTTGGCCTTTGAGTTGTATCCAAAAGTTGGCGTACAGAAAGTCTATCTAAATCCATAATAGAGGCTAATTCTTGAATCAATTCAACCTCATGTAATCCGTGAATATTCAACCAATAAATGTGTGAACTGGCAAGGCTTTTCATCGATTGAAAATTCTTTTCAATCGATTCTTCAACCTCTTTTTCATTGAAAGAAAAAAGCTGAACTTTTACTTCCTCTAATTTTTTTTCACCGATAAAAGTAATCTCCGCTTTACCTTTTGACTGTGCTTTGAGATCAGCATACATATTAAGGGGAGTAAGGGTAAACTCTGTGAGTGTTTTTAAACCAGTAAATAAAAGTTTATCCGGGCGGACTAAATCAATCGGTTTTATCTTTTTTCTCATAGCCCCAAATTACGCTATTGAGTAGCAAAATGAAAGATGGATTTTGGCGTTAAGATTTAAGAATAAATTCGAAACATTGAAAAATTTGAATAGTTAAAGTAACGTAAGAAGTTATAATATGAGTGAAAGAGAAATAGTACAGGAAAGACTGATGGAAAAGCAAAGAATGGTCACTGCAAGTAAGCATATGACTCACTTATTCATAATTACTAGCTCTCTAATTTTTTTCACACTCTTAATCGTATGGTTTTTTCAGAAGTTACCAAGTTTGAATATCCCTACTATTTATCAAGTCGCTACATGGTTTATTCTCGTTAGTAGTGCGCTTCTAGTCATGTCCCAAATCAAAATAAAAGAAGATGAAATCGAAAAAGCCTTTCGATTCGCTGGATTAGGTTTGTTCTTCGGCTTACTCTTTTCTGCGTTACAAGTGATAGGATGGAATGAATTAATTGATTCCAACCTGACTTTCAGGAATATACTTTTTCCGTTTTCGCTTATCCATTTCATTCATGTCTCAATAGGGCTAATACTACTGGCATCAGTTTTTAGAAAAATAAGAGAATATAGAGTGCATTCTAAATCAAGACAATATGCATATAATGTCTTCTTGTTTTGGCACTTTCTAGGAATGGTCTGGCTATTCTTTGTTGGACTTGCTTAGTAATTAAGAAACTACCAATTCCAAACTGGTTATTGCATAACTATGTAAATTTTTAACTAATCTTTTATTAAAAGTATTATCAGTTATCAACTGATAATTTACTTGATATCTACGTGGAACAGTTGTTTAATAAATAATATCTATTGTATTGTTAATCATGGTTTTTGATCCTACCTTTAATTGCAAATTTTTCAAATCATGAGAACAAAAAGCTATATTCTAATTCTTATCACACTCATCTGCTTTGCATGTAGTGAAGATAAAGCCCACTCACCAGTCATAAATAGTGAAGTATTTGACACCAAGATACCTGCGGATATGGGGGGAATTAATTTTGGTGGGGTTGTACTTCCAAAAGGAACAAGATCCGAATTGTCCGAAGACGGCTCCTCTCTAAAAGTTTACTTACCAGAAGGGATAGTTTACATTGCTCAAGATCTTAATGGCGATACAGGCGATGCTGATGAGGGCGGATATACATGTACTAGTACATGTAGCGGCGGATGTGATGTTGTTAAGCTTGGAGATGAAGTAGGTTGTTCAAGATGTCCAGAAGAAAGCACAGAAAAGTGTGTAGGAAAGTCATCTGATGATGACGAAGGTATCTTTCCAGCGCTAGGTGCAGGAATAGGTGGAGGTTTCATTGATTTAAATTCAGGAATATCCTTTGTTTTAAAAAATGATAAGAAGCCATCACTGAGAGCTCCAGAATGGGAAGTCTTAATAAAGCATCCTAAAGTGAGTGAGGAACTTGATTCTTTTATTAATGAGATTTGGGGAGATACAGATATTAATATTGAGACTTCAGAGGTAGTAGTTGTTAGCATTTTCGGAACTTATATTAGTTTAAAGGTTCCAGAAGGCTTTACATCAGCTAGAACAGAAAATGAAATAATCGGAGGAGATGAAGTTTCATGTGATTGCACTTCAGGAGTGGGTGGCTGCACTTATGAAGCTATAAAGAAATTTGGCGCCACTATTGGTCATAAGTGTATTGCAGGTGGATGTGAGTCCTGTACAATGACTTGGGAGGACTGATGAAAGTTTTAAATCTCATAAGAAATCATACCGAACCAATCTAAATTAGATTGATTTTTTTGTGACTACATCCAGAACATAAGATGAGAACGACGACTATACTCACTTGCATTTCATACACTCCTAACTGCCTTATTTCCGAGAGCTATTTTGTGAAGTGAGATTTTTCAGAGAAGCTCTCATAGTACTTTATCTTCAGTTATTGAATCCGCCTCAATTACATCCTTTAATTTTTCACGAATCTTGTGAATCGTCTAGCCTCGCTTTAAACTCTATTCTAGTTGAAGCTTTATCGTTAAGGAATTATTTCCTTCTATAATACAAGCTGCATTGGAAGGTAGATTTTATGTAGTATAGATATAAGGTCATTTTAATATTGATTAATGAAGCCATGTTTCTGATAGTAAATAGAAGGTTTTATGATCTAAGAAACATGTTTGCGACTGCTGCGGTAGCAATCTGCCCTCAAAGAAATGAATAATGTCCTTATTTGGATAGTATTGAGGCGGTAGTTCGAGGTATGAATTCAAGGTAGTTACCGCCTTTGATCAAATGCAAAAAGCCCTCAGGTTTTACCTAAAGGCTTTTTTAAATGTCGGGGTAGTAGGATTCGAACCTACGACCCCCTGCTCCCAAAGCAGGTACGCTAACCGGACTGCGCTATACCCCGATAATCTCCGTCTCAAAAACGGAACGCAAATGTAGAAATTCAATTCTTAAATTTTAGCATTGAATTAATTTTTTTTCTCACTTTTAAAAAGTCGATCTATTCTAGCTTGTTTTAATAAATTTTGCTGGATCGTATTTCAACTTTGATTATTTTTAGAGTTAAACATTAAACAATCTAAGCATGAGAAAAATCAAATACCTAACGTTCGTTTTTGCTTTTATGGCTACTTCATTGATCGCCTCGGCATCTGATACAAACACTAAGAAAGAAACAGATCCTCAAGCACAGGTTGAGAAGTTAGAAAATCGCGTTCACCAAATTTGGGAGATGGACTTTTCTGATATGGAGAAAGAACAAAAGATTGAATTAAAAAAGGAGGTTAAGAACATTAAAAAAGAATTGAAGCAGGCAGGGTTGGATAGCAAAGTTTCCATTTCCATAGGGGCTATCATTATTATTTTATTGCTTCTCATTATCCTTACTTAATGGCCCATACAATACCATCGAGGTATCCAAGTAGAGGTACCGAGGACAGAAAGACCTTATATCAAATTATTGATAAAGGTCTTTTTTGTACCATAGCATTTAATCGAGATGGCATACCACATCAGATACCTACGGGATTCGCTAGAGTGGATGATTATATTTATATCCATGCATCGGCTAAAAGTGGTTTCATGGATAGTATTTTAGGGCAACAGGTCAGTTTTTCTGTTACACACCTAGATGCTCTCATTTTATCACCAACAGCTTTTGATCACTCGTTTAATTATCGATCAGCAATAGGCTTTGCGGAAGTTGAAGAAATAACGGATCCAATCGAGAAGCTAAAATTTTTCAACCTGTTCACAGACAGATATATTCCTAGCCGTATTGCAGATGTAGGAGAACCTACGCCTGAGCAAGTAGCAATTACGAAGATTGCACGATTGTCACTAATGAATACAGCTGCTAAAGTAAGAGCTGGGGATGTCAATGTCTCTATAAAACCCGATGCAGCTTGGTGCGGTGTAATTCCGATCAAACAAAGCTATGGTGAGCCGGAAATCGATCATCAATTAGATAGTAATACGCCACTTCCAGACTATATAAAAAGCTTAGTTAATGAATCTGGCAAATCATAAGACAATTGATAACCCTTCGAAGCAGAGATTTGAACTTGAAGGTGATGATGGAATAGCCGTTATCGATTACAAAATTGGGAAAACTGGAAAGTGGTACCTAGTTCATACGGAAGTTCCTGAAAACTGGGAGGGACTGGGAGCAGGCTATAAGATTGTCAGAGAAGCACTTAATATATTAGATCAAAGAGGAGAAAAAATAATCCCAATTTGTCCTTTCATTAAAGTTTTTATAAAAAAGCATAAAGATGACTATGAGCATTTGTTAGCAGATGGAGTTAAATTGTAGCTATGTCAGAAAAAGTAAAAGAATACGAAAGCGAAGATTTGACAGTAGTCTGGAAACCTGAAAAATGCATCCATTCAGAGAGGTGCTTCAAAGGACTGTCGGAGGTCTTCGATCCAAAGGCTCGTCCATGGGTGAACGTAAATGGAGCATCTGACCAAACAATAAAAGAACAAATAGATAAGTGCCCATCAGAGGCTCTTTCATATAAATTAAACAATGAAACTATGGAGAATACTAGTGATATCCAAGATGAACAAATCGTAGAGGTAGTTAAAGGAGGTCCTTTAATGGTTTACGGAAATATTAAAGTAAAGCATCACGATGGTTCTGAAACCTCAAAACATCGAGTAACTGCTTTTTGCAGATGTGGAGCTTCATCAAATAAGCCATATTGCGATGGTAGTCACAAGAAAATAGATTTCGAGTCTTGATCATCTTCTAATACACCAAAAATTTCATATTTTAGGGAACTAATTGTACCCTATGAAGAAACCTAACATCAATTTTGGTGATGTCTTTGCAAATACTTTAGCCATATGTGCACTTATAGCCATAGGGCTTGGCTTGTATGTGTGTTATGTCTTCCTACAAGAAATTAACAACCTCGAAGAACCTATCTGGGGAAATCATACCATGATGGGAATGGCTGGTGAGTTTTTAGGAGGAACTGTAGGATCCATATGGGCGCTAGCAGGTGTGATTCTCTTCTTTCTTGCTTTGATTTATCAAAAGAGAGAATTAGTACTGCAGCGTATGGAGCTTCATGAAAGTAGAAAAATCATGGAGTCTCAGTCGAGAACTATTGCAATCCAACAATTCGAAAACACCTTTTTCCAGCTCCTCAATTTTCATATAAATGCTGCAAGTCAAATTCGTTTAACACCTACAAGTGGTTCACGAAAGACGATGAATCCTTTTGATGCACTTTTTGCGGATTTTCAAAAAGATGCCAATGCGCTGAAGAAAAGAAGGAAGTCAGATGCCGGAGCAACCAAACCATCAGACGAGTCTTTTGAGCATTGCTTTGTTGCTGTTTACGAGGGATACAAAAATACCTTTCAGCATTATCTCGAAAACTATAAAACGCTGCTTCTATTCATAAAAAATAAAAGTGAGGATCCCGCCTTCTATTATAATATTCTAAAGTCTCACTTCACAGAACAAGAAGTGTTGATTCATTTCTATTACATGATTCTCATTGCTAAAAATTCCGACTTAAGAGGAATCGCAGAGGAACATCATTTATTTCAGAAGTTGAATCAGAGAGCAGTGACAGAGGTAGACCAGTATCATTTGCAAAAACTGAAGGATGGAGCTTATTTAAAAGAGTTCTAATCTGAGATCTTGTGTTGGTAGAGCATTCCAAGTTTCTCCTCGTTCCATTTAGACGTGATTAATGCAAAAGATGATTGAAGTCAAGAAAAAAACTAGTACCGATCCATGTTACAAAAGAAAGGAGGCATGAAGCCTCCTTTATAGCATCGTTTACTTATTAATTAGTCTACATTAATAACAACTGAGTGCCCAAATTTTCCCAACCTGATTGTCCACCCAATGTCCAAGGCTAACGTTTGATACGATTTCACTAATGCCTTGCACTATTTGTGGTCCATTGCTAATTGGAGGACTTGTACTTAGTATTGGCTCTATCCTCCAGCAGGGCATGATGCAACCATCTGGAAGACATGAATGACACCCAACTAACAAACTAAAATCTAATTCGCCATCCATTTCAGATTTAGAATAAGATATAGTGTTTGGAGCAAGCCCGAACTGAATGTCCCCCTGAACACATGAATGATTTATAATTGGACCTCCAATAATACCAGTAAGAAGTCCTCCGTCTAAATAGAATGAAGCGTCTGAGGGATTTCCACAACCTTTATATACTGCTTTCATGTGTACTTGTTGCCAATCTCCAAAATTATAATCTGTAGTTTCTACATATTCAACATCCCAAGGACCAGTACTGAACTCGGTAGCTGGTTTTACATTTAATACGGCAAAAGACTCGTTTGAAGGAACTGTAGTTCCCCAAACAGGATCAATTGGAGTGATTGTGTTTTTTTTAAGTCCTATACGGATCTCAAAAGAAGTAGGATTGTATATGAATACTTCAAATTCATCTGTAACATTATATGCAGTGCAGATATTTTCGGGATATAAAGGTACGAAATCGGCTATTAGAGCATGGTCTTGTCTTTCTGTATGGATCTTTATCCAATTCTCTGGTGTAGGGATTAAATGAAAAGCATACGTTCTTATTTTCACACCTAAATTTTTTAAATATTGAAAATAGTTTTTTGTTTCTGCTGCTGAGGCATTTGGATCTGGATGCCAGATTTTAAAAGGTTCAGCTACGTTAGGTCCGCCTGGAGAAGAGGAATCATAATAGTATCTGAAAGAGGTTAATCTGTCATTACAAATGTCAATGGTTGATCCTTCTACATTAGAGAATGTATTGTCGTCTTTTTTCAATTGAAGTGCCCACTTGTTATTAGAACAACTTGTTTGAGGCCCGTTTATTGAACTTGAACTTGGTGCTTCAAGCTCAAGTTCGTTCTGTGCTTCATCACAAGCCACGAAAATAGCGATGAGAAATACTGCAAATAGCAAGTTGATTTTCATAAGTTAAAATGTTTTGTTATTAATAATTGCTTGTTTATTGCACTTGATTCAGATTTGTTCCAACTAACTGTATGAAATGTGATTAAAGAACATTTCCAAAAAAGAGTTTGGATGGAAGTCGTACCTTATGGTTATACTATAGTAGGTTTTAGGAAAAGCAGAAGTTTGACAATGAACAGAATATTTATCAAAATCACCTCGGTAAACATCCAGAAGAAATTCGACAAGCTTGTGATAAAGTTTTATTAAGTAGCACTTATCTAGATTTAATTTCCAGAATCATGACTTAGCTAAGAAGCAATTGAATTAAGCTAATAAAGAAGATTGAAAAACGCTTTTTTAGGTGAGATTGAATTTTTGTGGGTATTATCTCCGAATATCATAAAAAAGAGACAAAATTATCTAAAGATTAGGGTGCACTATTTTGAATTTAACATGCTAGTGAGTACGATTCCCATTTTAACCAGCAGGCTACCACCAACTTACAAACATAAAAAAAGGGATTTCTGAAAATCATTTTCAGAAATCCCCTCCAGTAGCGTGGGGGAGATTTGAACTCCCGACCTCCGGGTTATGAATCCGACGCTCTAACCAACTGAGCTACCACGCCATTAAAAGAAAAATTTGAGATTTTTTGCATCCTTTCAGATGTCGATCTCAAAAAGGAACGCAAATCTATAAAAGATTTCTTTTTAGCCATGGCCTTGTCGAAATAGATTTTTTTTTTACCTTATCGAAAATTTCAGAAGTATGGCAAAGCATCAATATGTAGGAGAGTTTGAATTCAATGCATCTAAGAAAATGTTGTACCCGTACTTTAGTACTGCATCGGGATTGTCTCAGTGGTTTGCTGACGATGTAAACATCAATAATGAAGATAAGGTCTATACATTCATTTGGGACGGGGATGAAACAAAAGCCAAGTTGACTTCCAATAGAACTAATCATCATGTAAGATTTGACGTGGTGGATGATGAGGATGATGACAGCAACTATTTTGAATTCACCATTGATATGAATGAACTTACCCAGTCTGTGTATGTTAGAATTACAGATTATTCTGATATGGATGACGAAGAAGCACATGAGCTTTGGGGATCACTTATTCACGATTTAAAAGAAATAGTTGGAGGCTAATCTCTGGTACCTTTCTTGCTATCATCCAAATCTCTAATTTTGCGCCGCTATGAAATGAGCATAAAATCTACTCTATAATTGAGTGGTTTTATTTACGCGAATTTCATGTGTGCTGTTAAAAACTAATATACCTGCACGTGAAAAAGTTGGATGTATTAATGCTTAAATCCTTCATTGGACCATTTCTGCTAACCACAGCAGTTTCCAACTTTATATTACTTATACAATACTTGCTAAAGTACTTTGATGATTTTGTCGGAAAGAATCTTGGCTTTACAGTTTTCGCCGAATTGTTATTTTACTTTTCTCTCAATATGCTGCAAATAGCACTTCCTCTTGGAGTATTACTTGCCTCACTGATGGCATTCGGAAATCTTGGGGAAAATTTCGAACTAACTGCAATTAAAAGTTCAGGTATCTCAATTATACGTACACTCAGACCTATATTTCTTTTTGTATTTGTGTTGTCTATTGGGGCCTATTTCTTTAATAATTATGCAATTCCTGCTGCTAACCTTAAGGCTTATAGCCTATTGTATGATATAAAACATACGAAACCCGCATTAGACATAAAACCAGGACTCTTTTATAATGGAATACCCAATTACAGTATAAAGGCAAAAGATAAACTTCCAGATGGAAAGACACTGATCGACGTTATAATCTACGATCACTCACAAGGACGAGGTAACAAAACAGTCATACTAGCAGACTCAAGTTTGATGTATACCATTTTGGATGACAGATATCTTAAGCTGGAACTATACAATGGCCATTATTATTCAGAAGAGACAGTATCCAAAAACTCAATTGATAGATTTTATCGCACAGAGTATTATAAAATGGATATGGTTTTCAGTCTCTCATCATTTGATTTAAAAAGGAGAAAAGAAGAGTTATTCCAAAATAACCGGCAAATGAAGAATATCGATGAACTAACCGATGATATTGATTCATTTAGAAATATGATAGTAAAGCAAAAAGCTGGTCTAATTGAGAATACTCGAAGATATTTTGATTTTCATCTGAGCAATAAAAATCTTATTATCAATAAAGCAGACTTAAAGCAAGAAGATGGTGAGCAAAAAGAAGACAAGATTGATGAGGTTGAAGCTTCGATGTTTCCTCTAAATTTATTTGTGCAGAAATCAGAGCAACAAAAGACAGTTGAACAGGACGATACCAATGTTTGGCCGAGAGAAGACACACTGTATGTTAATATGTTTAATTGGGTGGATACATCAAGTTCTGTTGCTTTTGTCGAGGTTGTCCCGAAAAAAAAACCATTAAATCAAAAATCTGATAAGCTTTTTATATCAGAAGAATTAGTTACTGATGTCAAAAAAAATAAGAAGAAAAAAAGTAATGGCAATAAGCTTTATGCTGGTAAAATAGATACTTTGACATGGACACACCTTGATGCCTATTTAAATAAGGGGGCAAATAAGAATAAACCACTAGTAGCTGATGCTCTAAATAAAGCAAGGAACATAAAGGTGAATCTCAATTCAGTAAAGTCAAGAATTTTTCAATTTCAAAAAGATGCAAATCTGTATACCATTGAAAAATATAAGAAATACGCACAAGCTTTAGCTTGTATATTGATGTTTCTTATTGGGGCTCCTCTAGGCGCAATTATTAAGAAAGGCGGATTGGGAGTGCCTACCATTATTGCTATATTCTTTTTTATCATTTATTACATTTTCACAAGTATTGGGGAGAAACAAGCAAAAGTAGGGGCGATGAATCCCTACTTGGCAGTCTGGATGTCAGACATGATCCTTTTACCCTTTGGATTATTCTTTTTGAAACAAGCAAGAGTGGATGCTAGAATATTTGAACTAGATGCTTATCGTATAGCTATTGAAAAGCTTAGGCGAAGATTTGCTAGGAATAAGAACAAAGCGTAACTTTGCGCTTTAAATAATAGAGGTAGAAGATTTATAGGATGTATCTAGCAAAAGAAAAAAAGGTAGAAATTTTTAAAGAACACGGAAAGTCAGATACAGACACGGGTTCTCCAGAGTCACAAATTGCATTGTTTACTTACAGAATCAATCATTTGACTGACCACTTAAAGACACAAAAGAAAGACCATGCATCAAGACTAGGTCTTTTGAGATTAGTAGGTAAAAGAAGAAGACTTCTTGACTACCTACACAAAAATGATATTGAGAGGTATCGTAGCATCATTGCTAAGCTAAATATCAGAAAGTAAGAAAATTAAAGGGGATCATATTTCTGATTCCCTTTTTTAATTATTAACCCGCTAGGGCAAAACGTGCCCTAATTATCTATTTATTATGAACGTAATTACTAAAACCTTCCAACTATCGGACGGCAGGGAAGTATCCATTGAAACAGGAAAGCTTGCAAAGCAAGCAAATGGATCTGTTGTTGTTAGTATGGGAAATGCCAAACTCTTGGCGACAGTGGTTTCATCAAAGGAAGCCAAAGAAGGAGTGGATTTCTTACCACTTTCAGTAGACTATCAAGAAAAATTTGCGTCCGCTGGTAAAATACCAGGTGGCTTTTTAAAGAGAGAGTCAAGACTCTCAGATTACGAAGTATTAATTTGTCGATTAGTTGATCGTGCACTTAGACCATTATTTCCATCTGATTATCATGCTGATACTCAGGTATTCATTCAGCTGATCTCTGCTGATAAAGATGTAATGCCAGACGCACTTGCTGCACTTGCTGCGTCTGCTGCTATTTCTGTTTCGGACATCCCATTCGGCGGCCCTATTTCAGAAGTCAGAGTGATTAAATTGGATGGAGAATATAAAGTGAATCCATCGCCAGAGGAAAGAGAAAAAGCTACACTTGACTTAATCGTTGCAGGAACTTCAGACAACATCATGATGGTGGAAGGCGAATGCCAAGAAGTAGATGAGTCTGAAATGTTGGAGGGAATCAAAAAAGCTCACGAAGAAATCAAAATTCAATGTGCTGCTCAAGAGGAACTTGCGAAAGAAGCTGGAGCTACTGAGAAGCGTGAGTTTGATCATGAGCCAAAAGATGAGGAGTTGAAAGCGTCAATGCACAAAGCTGTCTATCAAAAGCTTTATGATGTAGCTTCGAAGAAGAATCCAAATAAATCAGAACGTAAAGAAGCTTTTAAAGCTGTTTATGAAGAATACATCGGACAATTTTCTGATGAACAACTTGAAGAAATGAATGACTTTCTTCTTGGAAAGTATTTTCATGATGTTGAGAAAGAGGCAATTAGAAACTTCGTACTTGATTCTCAAGAAAGAATCGACGGAAGGAAGCCAGATGAAATTAGACCTATTTGGTCTGAGGTAGATTACCTGCCGTCTGCACACGGTTCTGCTGTATTTACAAGAGGTGAAACACAATCATTGACATCTGTGACATTAGGTACAAAACTTGATGAGCAGATGATCGATGGAGCGATGTTCTCTGGATTCAATAAGTTCATCCTTCACTACAATTTCCCAGGGTTTTCAACCGGTGAAGTAAGGCCTAATAGAGGCCCGGGACGAAGAGAAGTGGGACATGGCAATCTTGCAATGAGAGCTCTGAAGCCGATGATACCAACAGAAGACGAAGGGAATCCTTACACGATAAGAGTCGTTTCTGATATTCTTGAATCTAATGGTTCGTCTTCTATGGCTACAGTATGTGCAGGAACGATGGCATTGATGGATGCTGGTATTAAAGTTAAACGACCTGTGTCTGGTATTGCAATGGGAATGATTTCTGATAGCGAATCAGGTAAGTATGCTATACTTTCCGATATCTTGGGAGATGAAGATCATCTTGGAGATATGGATTTCAAAGTGACAGGAACTACCGAGGGTATCACTGCATGTCAGATGGATATTAAAGTAGACGGACTTTCCTATGATGTTCTTTCGCAGGCGTTAGAACAAGCTAAGAAAGGTAGGTTACATATATTAGGAGAGATGGCTAAGGCTATTACAGAGCCCAGACAAAACCTTAAATCTCATGCTCCTAGAATGGAGCAGTTGAGAATAGATCGTGAGCTTATTGGAGCTGTGATTGGACCTGGAGGAAAGATCATTCAGGAAATTCAAAAAGAATCTGGAGCAACTGTTAATATTGAAGAAGATGAAAAAGGCGGTAAAGTAAGTATCTTTGCTGTGGACGGTGATTCACTAGATAACGCAATGGCCCGAATTAAGGCGATTGTTCAGCAGCCAGAAATTGGAGAAGTGTATGATGGGAAAGTGAAGTCTATTATGCCATTTGGAGCTTTCGTTGAGTTCATTCCTGGTAAAGATGGATTACTTCACATCTCTGAAATCAAATGGGAGCGGGTAGAGAATGTAGCCGATGTGATGGAAGAAGGAGAAGAAATAAAAGTAAAACTTATAGATATCGATAAACGAACGGGTAAATTCAAGCTTTCAAGAAAAGTTCTTTTACCACGCCCCCCAAAGGAGGAGAAGGCAGAAGAAAAAACTGAAGAGTAATCTTCAAGACACTTTAAATTATTACAGTGCACTTGTGGCACAAAAGCGAATGAGATGGTGTTCTGGAGAGGACACCATTTTTTTGTAAAAGAATATCTTAATATATGTCAACAGAGAGAGTAAAAGTACTAATTGTAGGATCAGGTCCTGCAGGATTTACAGCGGCTGTTTATGCTGCTAGAGCAGGTATGAAACCTGTGTTATATCAAGGAGGACAACCAGGAGGACAGTTAACGATCACAAATGACGTAGAAAACTATCCTGGATACCCTGATGGAGTGATGGGACCACAAATGATGGTTGATTTCCAAAAGCAGGCAGAAAGATTCGGTACTGATGTACGAAGTGGCATGATTACAGCCGTCGATTTTAGCGGGTGGCCACACAAAGTGACTGTTGATGAGAAAACAGAGATTGAAGCAGAATCAGTAATTATTTCTACTGGAGCATCAGCAAAATGGTTGGGCTTGGAAAGTGAACAAAGATTGAACGGGAAAGGCGTTTCTGCATGTGCGGTATGTGATGGTTTTTTCTTCAGAGGCCAGGATGTGGTGATCGTAGGAGCTGGAGATACAGCTGCAGAAGAAGCTAGCTACCTTTCTAAGATTGTGAACAAAGTTTACATGCTTGTTCGTCGTGATGAGATGCGCGCATCTAAAATCATGCAACAGCGAGTACAAAACGCTCCAAACATTGAAATTCTTTTCAATACTGAGACGAAAGAAGTACTTGGAGATGAAGAGGTTAATGGAGTAAAAGTTGTTAATAGAAAGACAAGTGAAGAAACGGTGTTGGAAGCACAAGGATTCTTTGTAGCTATAGGGCACAAGCCCAATACAGATATCTTCAAAGGATGGTTAGATATGGATGAACAGGGCTATATCAAAACAATTCCCGGAACTTCCAAAACGAATATTCCAGGAGTGTTTGCGACCGGAGATGCTCAAGATAAAATTTACCGTCAGGCCGTAACTGCCGCAGGTAGTGGATGTATGGGAGCTCTGGATGCAGAAAAATGGATAGCTGAGAAAGAAGTAGAATTATCTGAAGTCTAATTTCCCCAGAAAACAAGAGTTAAAGCCATGCTAAGCATGGCTTTTTTGTTTTTGACTATTTGTAGACTATTTGTATACCCACTTTTCTGTGACCTTGGCAAGTATTCCTTTTTATTTAGGTAAAATTAAGCGAATGTCCTCTTTACTCTCGTCTGTTAAAAAGGGATCAATCTCTATTGAATCCCAATATGCTGGTGCGTCTTATTATTCTATTTTGACTAAAATTTCTTCTCGTTTTCTCAATGATGAATTAGACAACATTAAGGTTTCAATTAATGATTCGTTAAAGGAGATGTGTTTGCAATTAGGAGCCGATAGGATGCGAATACATGAATACCATGAGGAAAATGAATTATGCATTTTACTGCATCAGTGGTATAAAAAAAATGAGCCTTCTATCTGTGAGGCAAAGACGCTTTCATTTGAACTTGTCTACAGAATGATTTCTGATGTTACTAATCTATCTTCCTTCATATCAGATGTAGATCAACTTCCTCTGGATTCTGTGAAGTCAGAATTGAAATCTCAACAAATCAAAAGCATTCTTTTTGTCCCAGTACAGTTGAAAGGTAAATACATAGGATTCATCTCGGTAGAATCTGTAAAGAAGACAAGAGATGTTTATGAAAATTATGAGTTAGCATCAATCGAGCTATTTGCAAATATGGTTGCCAACTTCTTGGTTCAAAGTAAGGATCGAATTCGGTTGGAAAAACTCATAGAAAAAACAACTGTACAAAACAAGAGGCACACTGATTTTTCATTCATTACATCACACAACATTCGAGCTTCCGTTGCTAATCTAGTCGCAATCACAGATCTCTTAAATAATGGGTACTCTGAGAGCTACATGAAGATGCTTCAAGATACAGTCAGTAAGCTCAATACTAGTTTACTCAATGTAAATGAGATTCTAAATGAAGACCACAATGAACTTTTGAAGAGATCAGAGTGTAAGATTTCTCGCCTATTGAATAGACTTATAGTCGCATTGTCAGAAGTAATTAGCGAAAATGAAATTGATATAGAAAATAGAATTCCTGATGACCTGGTTATAAATGTATTTCCAGGTTATTTAGACAATGTCTTTTATCAGCTTTTGACGAATTGCATAAAATATGGAGTGAATGATGAGTCAAAAAAGATAGTCATAAAGTCAAAAAATTATAAAAACAGGACAGTGATTTCTTTTGTTGATTATGGAAAAGGAATTGATTTAAGCAGATATGGAGATCGTATTTTCGAGGTAGGTTCAAGGTTTCACACAGAAAGCGGTATGGAAAATGGATTAGGTCTGTTTGTTGCTAAAAAGCAAATTGAATCTTTAGGAGGAGATATAGAACTCCATAGCGAGTTAAACAAAGGAACGACAGTAAAGATTATCTTTCCTAAGGAAGATTAATTTATTTACCAAACTATAGTTTAGTCTTTTTCGTCTTTCTTTTTCAAATTGATGCTATCATCATGTTTCGTTTTAAAAGCCTCAATAAAAGCATTTTTCAATACACCTCTTACAGCAGGCCATGTTTTAGAATTGATATTTTCATAGCTTCCTTTTAAAGGGACTTTCGTCGCAAATTGATCTTCGCCTTGGTTTTCAAATATCTCAGCTAATGTCCCTACAATAGACTCCCAAATTAATTTGAATGGCTTCTTTTTATCTTTTTTGAAATCAACCAATTTCAAATCTTTAATTAATGGTTTGATATAACCATCAAATTGTCCGTCCTGTCCTGCAAATTCACCATAGACATTTAGGGTTCCTCTTTCAAAGTCAATATTTGTGTAAGCTTTTGTGAAATCATTGAGAGACGTCATATCTACTTCTTCGAAGGATAGATTGAAATCAAAGTTAGGGGTAGGGAGTAAAACATTTAGATAGCCATCGATCTCCAATTGACCATTGCCAATGGACTTACCGCTTAATTTTAGCTCAGAGGGAAGTTCTTTTGATGAAGTTTCCGCATTACTTAAGTTAGTTGCGAGACCATTGAGTTGGTCAAGAAAAATATCAACTTCAGGATCACTATTTAAATCCTTATAATGTATGGAACCGCTAATTATCTCAAATCTATTGATAGCTAATGGCATCAAATCTTTAAGTGGTTTGGTCCAATCGACATTCTTCTCATTTTGATTGGAAGAACTCTCTTTGTTAGACTCAGCACTGTCAGAACTAAGAGCAATGAATACTAATTCAGGTTGGGTGAAAATAAGTTCGCCAACTATACGGCCCCTAAGAAGAGCCCTCCATTCAATAGATAGATCAATTGTCTTTGTTTTGAAAAAAGGCTCGTAAGAGTCTTCGCTTTCAACAAGTAATTCCAATGAATGTACTTGGTATGCCCCTCTAAATAAATTGACATGAATCCACTCGACTGAACCTTTGTAGTCGGGTATTTCATTAAGCGTGTTATTAACATATCTAACTAAAATAAATGGAAGAGAAACATGCAGTATAATCAACAGAATGATGATTCCTAATGCTACTTTTCTGACTTTCTTTCTGACTTTCATTTTTCCTTCCTATTCTGCACTTTTTAAAAACAATTCTACCTACCTATGTTTTCCACTCCCCGTTGGAATTGAAGTTCTTTTTTAGATAATTTTCTACTACAAAGACCATCACTACTAATAGGATACACATGATTACACAAGCAGTAAGCAAAGCAGTTGTTGGGTCAAATACTAAATACAATATGATTTGAGATACGACCGTAATGATAGCGGTCCATAACATTAAATCATTACCATATTTATTTGAAGCGTCCCATGCTTCCTGAGATTTCATTGAACGTTTTGTGCGGTACCCGTAAATGTGATTGATCTTCTTAGGAGGATACATTTTGAATATCAATGCAAACACTAGTAGAAGGGGCCCAACAACAAGATTTGTGAAGATTAATGTAGAACTCATATCTAAATTTAGTCAACCCTTCTGATATCTCAATTGAGAATTTAATCTTCCATGCGTATGAATTAATTCTTTGGGAGTGTAATTAATCCAGCCTTACCAGCTGCTATATAAACATTGCTAGTTCCTACAGCAACGGATGTTGGAATGCTACCATTGGTTGGAAGAGCTTCGGTACTAATGATTGTTGGAGCACTCAGGTCTGTTATATCAACTCTAACCAGTGAAGGTATTGTCTCTTGATACCCAATAACGTACGCAATATCTGAATCTACATCTACTGAAATAGCATTGATGCCAATATCAATCATATTATTGGATCCAAATACATAGTCTTCTATCAAATCAATAATTGTCAATCCACCCCCATGTGCGACTAGGAGATTGTCGTTATATATGACTGACTGTATAGGGAAACCTACTGGTGATGTAAGCCCTTCGGTAAGCCCTGATTCAGCAATACCCAATTCGGAAATGACGTACGGTATGTCTAATTCGTCACCAATAAAAAGTGACGTAACTCCAAACCTCTCAATATCTAACCCTATACCAAAATCAGTGGAAATAAAAGCAGCTTGTCCATTGGTTGATAAAAGCACATCAGGGTGACCTCTATCTCGACCAAATGAGATGGGCCCTTGGACATCTCCTTTTTCAGAGTAAGTAAATCTATTGAGGAACGTAGTACCACCAGAAACTACAAGATTTCCTGAAACAGCAGAGATCCCATTGAATGGCCCGCCCTCTACCGTTACTGGATCTGACACGAGACTGACATTATTCCCATCAAATGAAAAGACAGCCATAAAGTCTCTTCCTCTTGAATCTAACACAAAAATCAAGTCTCCATCTACATCAAAATCATCAATACTATTCATTCCGTTAGGAGGAAAAATTTGAGTGAGTATTTGGCCGGAATTTTCACTCGAAATAACTAACCCACCTTCTCCATATGCCACCATCAGTAGATCATCAAATACTTTCACCACACCTGGGGTATGATTGGGTACCTCATAGTTTTCTTTGCAGCTGAATAGTAAGGAAACAATGATCAGGAAAGTAATTCTCATTGGTCAAAGATATTCTGTTATGGATTAATTGAATGTCACCTTTAGGACTCGCTAGATCAATTTGCATATGATACATTTGAGTATGAAAAAAATGGTAGTAGGTGTTTTTATGCTTTTTGCAATGGTCAGTTATGTTTTTTCACAGGAAATATCATCAATAGACGTTAGTTTCAATAAGTTAGATAAGGAAGACGCTTTCATTATTTCTCCATCCGTAAGGTTTGATTTTGATAATCATGCATGGAGCATCGGGCCTGCATTATTGTTTTCTTTTGGTGATCAAATTGAAGAAAGGGACGCTTTAAAATTGACTGGAATTGCCGTGGGTTATGAAAATTTCCCACATGGTAAATCAGCAAAATGGAACATGTTTCATTCATTTGATTTTATATCACAGCGTATTAAAGATGTTCAGAATTCACAGATTTTTGATACGAATAGTAACTCATTTGTGAGCAACGAGATAGAGCAGATCGATAATAACGTGTTTCTTAGTGCCAGTGCTGGTGTTCTTTTGAATTTAAGTGATAAGCTAAGCATAACACAAACAATAGGGATAGGAGCCAACGCTATTTTTAGAGATACTAAATCTGATTTTGATGAGTTTAGTGATGTCTTTGTGAATCAACAGTGGTCCTTAAAAACAGGGATCAGATACAATCTCAGAAACTAGATTTTACAACTTAATGTCTAGATTCTTTGCATAATTATAGCCAATCTCAAATATTTTTTCGGCATTTTTTGTATCCATGATATCATAGTTAGCTAGTTCTAGCGGTTCTATGCATAGGTCAGAGTTTGCTGCAATTTCCTCTGATGATGTATTGATAGCCAACTGAAACATTCTGAAGACGACTTCTTTTAGATTTTTCAACTCATCAAGCTTCTGAATAGGACTTATGCTAATAGAAATGATTTTTTTGCAGTTGTCTTGGAGAGGTTTGATAGGTAGATTATCAAATAAACCTCCATCATTATAAAGTTTCCCCTGGTATTCAACTGGACTGAAGATGATAGGAATAGATGCAGATGCTTGTACAATGGTTGAAAGAGGTCCTTCTGATAGGTATTCGACTTTGCCCTCTAGCATGTTGCTTACCGTGACTATAAGAGGTATATCCAAATCCTCAAGATTTTTGGCTTTAATCTTCTTTTCTAGATCTTCTTTCATCTTCGTTAAACTTAAGAGACCTTGTTTGAAACCTGTGAGTTTAGCAAGCCCAGTAAAGTTGTATTTCTTCATAAGATCGAAAGCATCTCGAGGGCTTTGACCTGAAGCAATGAATGCACCTGCTATGGCCCCTGCACTTACGCCAGAAATGATATCCGGTTTAATACCTTTTTCCGCCAGTGCTTCCATGACTCCTAAGTGAGCAAATCCTCTAGCACCACCGCCTCCCATGGCAATACCTAGATTATATTTTTTCTTTCCAAAACTGATCATGGGTGTAAAATAATTGGGTTTTTAGAATCAACCTGTATAACAACAGGAAAGTTTGATAACTTATGAATAGCCGAACTAACATTGTTTAAGATCAAATGGTGTATCAAAAAGCCCTTGTCTTGAATGGGATTCAAAGACAAGGGCTTTTGATTGTAAAAAAGAATTTACTTCTTCACCCCTGGTGCTCTATTCAGATATTCTTCGTAGAGCTGAGTATGTCTACTCACCATTGGAATGTTCCATCCATCGATGAATACATATTTTATCATGGTGCTCGTCTCAAATGGATCACCATTGGCAACCAATAGGTTAGCTACTTTTCCTTTCTCAAGCGACCCATACATGTCAGACACCCCAAAAATTTCAGCAGGAATGATAGTGATCGCTTTTAAAGCTTCTTCTTTCCCCATTCCATAAGCAGCAGCAAATCCAGCATGGAAAGGGAGATTCCTCACATTTTCTACTTCATTTGTTCTGAGTGCTACTTTCACACCGGCTTTTTGCATAGCTCCGGCATTGGCATATGGCCTGTCATATCGGTCATAGCTTCTGGTTGGATTGCTTAATACTGGTCCTGTAACAACCGGAATTCCAGCTTTAGCTATTTCCTCAGCCATTCTCCAGCCTTCTGATACGCCGCAAAGAATGGCATCAGCACCTTTTTCGTCAATCCACTTCAAAGCTGCTTTGATATCATTGGCTGCATTTACATTCACCAAAAGCTTCATTTCACCTCTAACTACAGGGAGCAGAGCTTCCATTTCAGGATAGTAAGGTTGATCTTTTCCTCCTGATGCTGAGTCAATCTTATGATACTGCATTGCTTTTGCCCAAACATCATTGAGCTTCTTGAGGTTCTTCTCAGCAGCTTTCTTGATGTCCTCATCTGATCTTCTATCCCAGCGACCTCTTCTGCCTGTAGCAGGGAAGTTCAAGACTACTCCTTTGAACCCAGCATACATCTGATCTGGAGTATATCCATGCAGATTAATCAATGCTGCCGTTCCGGGGAATAATCCACCTGAAGGCATAGTAAGTGCTGTAGTTACCCCATTCACACGGGTTACCGGATGAATAGCAGAACTTGGATTTACAGCCGTTAAAGCTTGAATATGGGGAATCACGTCTCCAATCTCACTGTTATCTCGTGTTCTTGGATCGGAGCTTACTTCTACCAAACCAATTTGTGTACCGCCATCAATCATTCCTGGATAGATGGTCATACCAGAACAATCAATCGTTTTTGCGCCTTGCGGAATAGAAACATTCGTTCCTACCTCCGCAATCTTACCATCTGAAATAATCAACGTACCATTTTGAATGGTTCCGTTTGTAACGGTTTCTATTGTTGCATTGGTCAATGCAAACGTGCCTGTTTCTGCGCTAGGGATCTGCCCGAAAGTGATTCCGGTTAGAGCTAGTAAAAACAGGGTCAGTATATTTTTTATATTTTTCATTTTCTTAAAGTTTTGAGTCTTGAGTTTTGAGCTACGAGTCTGTTACTATTTTCTTTTTGAAGCTCATAATCATTTTTTGTTCTTCATCAACTAATTGAAGAATGTGATCAACTTCATTTTCCGAAATATTCAATTCAAGCATTTTTATACCAACTAGAAAAGTTTCTAATTCGAATGAAGAACCTAATGCAATTTGAAGGAATCTTGCAAAATCTTTGGAGAGAACATACACTTCTTTCCAAATCTCCATTCCTTTTTGCCAAATCAATAGTTGCTTAAAATTCTTCATGCTCGTGACTCGTATCTAATTACTCGTAACTATTCATGAAATAAAAATTCTGTGTTCTGCATGCATCGATCGTGATCTTCTGCTTGCCAGTGAGTCACATCAATTTTTTCTTCCGGATCTGGATAGATACGCATATCGTCGGCATCATTCTCTCTGTCAAATCGAACGATACCATCAACAATAGTCATCATTGGAACACCATAAATGGATAATGGGTGATTCTTGAAAATCGCTACATCACCTTCTTTTCCTTCTTCCAATGATCCTACTCTGCTAGCAATACCTAGCTGTTTCGCTGGGTTGATCGTAATCAGTGAAAGAGCTTCATCATCTGTTAGTCCACCATACCGTTGAGACTTAGCAGCTTCGTGGTACAGGTGACGAATAAGTTCACCAGAATCAGAGTTGATAGAAGTAGTCACACCATTCTTAGTCAATATAGCAGCATTGTACGCCGTGCTATAATAAACTTCAAATTTGTAAGCCCACCAATCAGCAAAAATCGAAGCACCTGCTCCCCATTTAGCGAGCTCAGGAGCTACTTTGAACCCCTCATTTACATGCTGGAAAACCAATCTTTTGATTCCAAAATCTT
Source organism: Marinobacter alexandrii (assembly GCA_039984955.1). Classification (NCBI taxonomy): domain Bacteria; kingdom Pseudomonadati; phylum Pseudomonadota; class Gammaproteobacteria; order Pseudomonadales; family Marinobacteraceae; genus Marinobacter; species Marinobacter alexandrii. Next base: position 197,164 of record JBDWTN010000007.1, on the reverse strand, counting down.
CACATACTTTCATCAGCATGTAAATTTCATCAGCCCGATAGGAGTGACAGTGAATGATGATATCACCTCGAAGAATATCAGCTAAAGTCTCCATTCTTAGATCATAAGCTGGAGCTTTTCCTTTAAAGCCTTTCTTTCCTTTTCCAGCATTGTATTTATCCATCGCCTGCATGTATTCTTTGGCTTGCTGAAATGAACTTCTTATAACATGCTCAACGCCCATACGTGTACGCGGCAAAATGCCGTTTCCACTTCCATGAACTCTGGTTGGATTTTCTCCCAATGCAAACTTAATGGTACGAGGTGCACCCGCCATTCGCATTTTGTCTGGATCAATTTCCCCATATCGAAACTTCACAGTCTCGCACTGCCCACCAATCGCATTGGCAGATCCATGCATGGAGTGAGCTGAAGTAACTCCACCGGCCAACGCCTGGTAGATTCCAACATCTAAAGGATTAAGAGCATCACCTACCCATACTTCAGCAGTAACTGGATTAGTCGCTTCGTTCACTGCATCAAGTGCAAGGTGAGAGTGCGCATCAATGATGCCAGGCATCACATACATTCCATTGGCATCAATGGTTTTTGCTCCGCTTGGAGCGCTCAGTCCTGTTCCAATTTTAGAGATCTTTCCATCTCGGATCAAAACGTCCGTGTTTTCGAGTGTGCCATTCGTTACAGTCAATACCGTTCCGTTTTTAATAAGCACACTGCCTTTTTCCTGTGCCATCACAAAAGTGACAGTGAGGAGTAGGGCTATGATTATATTTATTTTCTTCATTTTAATATGTTTTTATTAAGCTGTTTGCTTCAGATTGTAGTTGAAACAATTCATTATCTCAATATTAAAGGTGAGCTATGCTCATTCATTTAGGATCACGTGACCCTTCCATAGGGAAGCTGCCAAATGCTGCTACAGATAAAGTTCCTTCAAAAGAATCACCGTCTATATCCATCGTGATATCTACATTGATTTCTTCACCCATATTCAGTTTGAAACTGAAGGCAACATTGGTACCATCTACCTCTACATCCTGAATGTCGTTTGTGCTTCCATTAAAGCTGACCGTGATCGTTCCGCTGTAATCTCCAGGAGTACCCTTAATAGTGATTACGCCACTTCCATTTCCTTGTGGGGTCTCAGTCGTGTAGTTCCAAACACCGGCTGCATCAACAGCTTCTTCACCACTTTCACCGCTGCTTTTCTTCTTTTTCTTCTTTTTCACTTCATAATCATACTTCATGCCGTCTACAAAAACGTACCTCACGTTGGCATCTTTTGAGAAGTAAGCCGTATCTGAAATAATCAGGTTAGCCATTTTGCCAGCCTCTACCGTTCCCATCAAACTGGATACTCCCAGAATACTTGCTGGCTCTGTAGTTAGTGCTGCAAGCGCTTTATCCTCAGAAAGGCCATTTTCAATCACTTTCAGAAGATTTGTTTTAAAGTCTTTTGATTTCACTTCCATGGTAGAGAATCCAAACTTGACACCATTGCTGCTGAATTTTCCAGCTTGCGTATAGTAGTTCTTGATCATCTCCATCTTGCGAGCTTCTAATGCCTTTTTCTCCAGTTCTGCTGCTGTTGGTTCTTTCTCTTCTTTTTCCTCATCATCTCCTTCTTTCGCCTCTTTTTTTTCTTCTTCCTTCCATTCAGGAAGGTCTAACGAAAGGAATACTGGAGCGCCTGTCCCCTTGATGGCTGGAATTGCATCCCACCCTTGCTTCACTTCGCCAAGCATCATTTTGAATCCAAGGTCACGTTGAAGTGAAATTACACGCATCACATCTTTTACACTTTCTGCTTTGAAAGCTACCGTCAATTGTTTCGAAACAACTGGGTACAAGGCCTCAATGGTCGCATCTGGAGTAGGACGCTCCATGCCATTGGAATTGCTATTGTATTTGCTTTGATAACCTCTTGCCTGGTTTGCTTTTCTGTAGAGGTCTCGGTACTTCGCCATCACACCGATTACAGTGTTTGGGTATACGCCATCTGCTCCGGAAAGCTGAGAATACATAGAGATTTGATCCTTAATGACCATGTTGTCTCCGTTAGATCCTCCCAATAGCACGATTGATCCTGTTCCCGGAAGCATTCCTGTATGAGGAACACTGTGAGAAGCCGTGAATCCTAGCTTTCTGAAATCTGCAACAGACTTATCGCTGGGCTTGAGCATATCTCTCACGGTGTTACCAGGAGTGATTCCTGCTCGTTCATAAGAAGGCGTTCCAGTCAATTTTCTGTCGTCTTTTCGATCTTTATCTTTTGGTTTCTCTACACCAATGTTGGATAGACCACTGATAAATCCGGCATAAACAAACATAGAATCAGCATTCACTACCCAGGCATCTGCCGGTATAGCAACACTTGATCCTACTGCTTTGATAATTCCGTTTTCAATCAGGACGGTACCATTTTTAATGATTTTGCCTGGTGCCTGTACAATCGTAGCATTCTTTATTACGTACTTGTTGGTTACAGGCCTCAGATCGCTATCCTGAGATATACTGATAAAAGGCACTAAGCCCATCAGCAAAATCAGGATGACGCTTCTGAATAAGCTGTCACGTTTTCGCATAGGTTATTTACTTTAGGTTTAATAAAATGGATAGGGAATTTAAGAAATTTAGAGGGCAAGAAAACCAATATTATATGAGTGGTGTTACTTTGCAGCTTACAGCCTTCGCTGACCTAAATATGAAGAACTAATGAAATTGGATATACTTGCGATAGTCGCACACCCTGATGATGTAGAACTTTCCTTTGGAGGGACATTATTGTCTCACCAAAAACAAGGTTATAAAACAGGGATTCTCGATCTCACACAAGGAGAACTAGGAACAAGAGGTACACCAGAAATCAGGGCGCAAGAAGCTGCCGAAGCAAGTAAAATTTTGAAGCTATCCGTTCGAAAAAATCTTGGTTTGGCAGATGGATTCTTTGAAAACAATAAAGAGAATCAATTGAAAGTAGCGCAGCAAATCAGAAGATACCAACCAAAAGTTGTCATTACCAATTCCATCTATGATCGCCATCCCGATCATACGCGAGGAGCACAATTGGTAGAAACTGCTTGTTTCATTGCAGGACTGAAAGCCGTGGAAACAGAATGGGAGGGTGACATTCAAGAGGCATCCAGACCAGAACGACTGTATTACTCTATTCAAAGTACTGCACATGAGCCAGATCTACTCGTAGATATCTCTGATGTGATCGAAGAAAGACGTGATGCGATCAATGCATTTAAATCTCAATTCTACGATCCCAATAGTGAAGAGCCTGAAACATTCATCAGTTCAAGGGGATTCATGAGTATGCTTGAATCTCGAACCAGAGAATGGGGTCAACGTATAGGAGTCGAGTATGCAGAGGGCTTCAAAGTGAAACACTTTCTAGGAGTAAAGAGCTTGTTTGATTTGGTGTGATCTGTAAAGTCAACCTGATAGTTTAAAGAATTGAACCTTCAACTTATTGCTCTAATAATTTAATACCGGGGCAAGTAATATTATTTTCGGCAACACCTACTGTCACACACTGTTTCAGCCAAACACCATTGTTTGTTGATGTAATATTATTGATATCAATTAACCCATCTGAATCAGAACAACCAAAAGCATACAAAGCATAGATTCCGCCCGCATATACTGGATTTGTGTCGAGGGTTACATCAATTACCGAAACTTTAGATGCATCTCTTATATACATACCGGAGTTGGGTAGATATTGCCCAGTTTCAGGTGTATAGTAGATCTGAACATTGTCTATCTCAATCTCATCTGCACCAATGAAAACGGCTTCCTGATTGCCTTTACCAAAATTGCCTTGAGCATCAAACCCGTGTGCATAAAAGCTAGTGTTAGTTAGCGAAACTCGATCAATAGCCCCCCAAGTCTGTCCATCCGTACTTAAGGGTCTTAGGTAAGCAAATCTTAGATTTGAACTTGAATGATCGCCTCTTTTAAAAACTACATTATCAATCTCTATATTTTTCACAGCCTGTGGATCGCTCGTAAATCTGGTTTCAATTCCTACTTCCTTGGCGTAATAATGACCACCCGAGATATTGATGTCTTCAGAATCAATAATAACAATTGGTCTCGTTCCTGTACTCCAATCAATTATGTCTACGTTCTCTAACAACACATCTTTCGCTTGTACGATATCTATTCTTCCATTACCGCCACCGAGATTGTTATAGTATGTCATGTCTCCATTAAGATTAACGTTACTCAATGTTATGCTCTCATCCAATCGGCCTAACGTATCCGATCTCAATTTAAAGACCTTTCGTACATATCCATCTTCTATATTTTTGACAACAATGTTTTTGTTATCGATACCATAGTCTTTTTGAATTTGAACTATTGCACTACCTCCATCAAATAATGCAGTTGCTTCATAATTGTTATTGTATTTACTAATTCCATCCACTGTAATATCCTGACCAATAAGATTAACTACAAATTTGAAGCTACCCTCAACTTGTGTGTTTGTAATGTCAACATCTATAGCTGGCTGAATACGTATTCCAGAAATCATATCTGGAAGTGAATCATTTGGATTGGGGCTAGTACTTTTGATTATGGTATTGGTGATATTAATTCCTTTTCCCGCGGAAATTTTTATTGCAGATTTTTCAACCCCTTCAAAAGTATTGTCAATAAAATTGAGATTAAATGGAACAGTAATGTTCTCACTTTGAGAGTTGCTAGCAAATACTCTGATGCCATCTGCATCTGAGTAATTTATATTACCCCCAGTCTGCTCTGTATAAATATTTGAGAATTTGCAATTTTGGATATATCCATTTAGTGGACGATTAAAAGTTTCTGCTCCAACATTTGACCAAAGAAGAAGTCCTCCAGCAAATCCTGCACCTGCAGCTGTATCCGTATTTACTGCCGTTATATTTTTAAATTCTATTCCATCTAGGCTGAAATCCCATACTTCACCTAAGGTTATCCGCATACCGTAATTATTATCTTCATCATCATAAGTATCGACATTTAGAGGGCTTTTGATATCTTTAATTATACAGTTTGAAAAGTGAACATTATCAATGTTATCAACTGTATCCCAGAAAGCACCAACTTCTAATAACGCTGTTCCTACATCTCGATTATTTCCAGAGAATGTTATATTTTCAAATTTCACAGAATCAGCTCGAATATCTGCCATTCTTAATGTTGGGTCGGTAACATTATATTCCCAGACAACACCGTGTTTTGTTTCACCTAAATAGTGGGAATTCTTTGCAGTGCTCAAGAATTCTATTGTTTTATCTATTGAGTAAGTTCCGTTAGGGAAATAGATTGATTTATTGTCTGAAATGGCTGAATCAATAGCCTGTGTTGCTGTCAATCCCAGACTCATATAATCAGTAATATTGATGGCATTATTGTATGCTGGATCAATATCATTTATGGTCTTATTAACTGAACTAGCAGGGGAAACAATCTCTGGATTTAACTCTGGTTCTACTTCAACTTGTGTACATCCAACTAGAACAACTAGACCGAGTAATAATTTTTTCATCTCAATAACTTTGGTAAGTATTTGCTTGAACCTAAGTTTAAATATAACTAACAATTAACCGTTTTATTATTTTTCACAAAATCAGAAATTAACTTTTGATAATCTTTTTGTTTGATTGAACACAATCATGAATGGGATCAACGCATTGTAATTGAATACACCGAAGCTTTAAAGTGAAGCACTTTCCGGGAGTGAAGAGCTTGTTTGATTTGGTTCTTCAGTGTTTTAGTGAATTATTTTAAAATCACATTAATAGCAGTTTCTAAAAATTCATCCTTGTTTGAATTGAACCCCTCAATTGTTTTGTTAACATATATGTCTGGTAATACCCCGATAGCATGATGCTGAGAACCATCATGTTTGAAAACCTTCATTCCTGTCCAGCTTATATTATAATTTCCCGGAAGATCGAATGAATTCACGTTACCATTAGTACCCGCAGTTGGCTGACCTACAATAGTTGCTAATTCATAACCTTCTATGAAACCCATATAGCTTTCTGCATAACTTATCGCACTACCATCAATTAGGAAAATAATTTTTTTATCGCCCAGGTAGGGCTCTTTTGCTTGCAATTCCCATCCATATTTGTCATAACCAGTAATTTTTGCTTGATTGGGATAGATGATATTCGGCACCCTCATCCAGGCCTTAGAAGTATCGTTTCTTGGTAATAAGTATGAAATGAAATCATGATTTCCGTTTGGATAACCTCTTAAATCACAAATGATGCCTTTTGCTTCTTTAAGTTTTGGTAAAATATTCCTGATGGTGTCTATTTCAATCATATCAAGATTGAGATAAATAATGTTTTTATCTAATAGTTTATAGTTGTTTTCTTGAATCTCAATATTACTATCATTGCCATATAGATATTTTTCACTGTGTTTTAGCACAATGTTTTTCTGGTTCACTTCCAATATTAACTCTTGGTCTTTTTCACCCATTAAACTTTTAGTTCGAGCCTTATAATCCAACCATCCTTTTGTTCCCGCTGAAATTCTAGTGTGAACTTCATTAAAGTAATTTTCCGCGGAAAGATTATTTACTTTGGTTACAATATCGCCTACTTGTAAATCCTTGTTTTCATCATAGATTTTTGTGATGACAAGTTTGCCTTCTATCCATTCCCATCTTATCGGAGGGACATAGTCTAAAGAAACGCCACGTACTGTGATATGTCCATCTTTTAACGAAGCTGTAAATTTTTGTAGTGTTATAAGGTGTTCATGAGGTGTTGAGTCAATAAAACTTCTTTCCAAAGCAGTTTCTAATTCTTCCACCCAGTTCACACCTACTTCCTGGAAGTATGGATAAAAGTGTTGGAATACATTATAGGTGGTTATGATATTACCTAGGCGCACATTTATATTATTCGGATTATTAGGAATGTCCTTTAACCTTTCTTGTAGTTCCTTTATAGAATTGCTTTTAGGATAAGTGTTTTCTTCATTACCATATAAACTTAACGGTATTTGGCAAAAGACACCCTCACCTATTTCTTCTTGAATGAATTCTCCAAATTCTGGGTATGCTTCAAAAATGGATTCTCCTTTTATCCTTTTTATCTTCCCTTCATATTTGATGGCCGCACCTCTTTGACCTTGAACATACTCCGTATTTGAAACTTCATGGGAGTATCCATCACCTTTTCCAATCCATTCTGTTTGTTCATTTTTTTCACCGACCTCTTCAGCCTCAAAGTCACCATTTTTAATGGGTATCTCTATCCATTGATCGTCTTCCTGATAATAAAGATGGACATCATCCAGATATAAAGTTCCTTTTCCAGAAATAAGACAACCAAAAACCAGATTAGAAGCTAAGGAATCAATGTCTCCCATGATTTCATATTCTGTCCACCTGTTACTTTGAATAGGATTATTGCCCATATTATCGAAAAAACCCCTCGTTTTGTCAGATTTATCAACCCTTAACCATAAACGCCCTGTTCCTGTACTTCCTTCTTTAAGTTTTACCCAACCTGAATATTTTATTTTCTTTCCTTTATATTTCTCGGGATCAATTGACATTAAGAGATTCCCAAAACGACTAGTTTCATCAATTTTCATGAGTCGATTTACCCGGACACTTTTATAGAGACGACCCGGATTCATGTCAAAGGATACTCCTAAATGTTGCCAATGAGAGGTTTGATAATTTTCTATGTTTTCAGGTGTAATTGTTTCTAAATTATAATCTTTTCTTTTCTTTGAAAACGAAACACTTGGAGCGATAGGTTGGAATAAGCGATTGAGTGTATTAATTACTTCTTCTTGATTTTTACATTTCGAAATCTCTTCAGCTCCATAAGCAGAAAAACTATTCCAATCAATATTAGAAGCTTCATCACTAGGATGAAAATACTTTACATAGCCATATGCCTTAGTAAAGGTTTTTAAATTGGCGAATTTGTCTTGTTTCTTTGTGCAAGAAGTACTGATAAGTAAGATTACACTTAGAATAAAAATATTATTTCTCATAGTTGGTTTGCTCGGAAATTCAGGTATATCCGTTAATTGCGCTTACTGTTCATTTGTTCCAAAATAGTAGAGAAGATTTTTTCGTGAAAATGATTTGCGCAAAAATTTTAATAATAATTATGCAATAAACGTTTCCAATTACTGAACTCTAGTGCGAACTACTATTACTTTGATTGAAGAGTTTGTTTGATTTGACTTTAAATTAATGATCTTCTGAATCATTAAACTGCCAAAGCACATTTACGATTTGCCATTTGCCATTCAATTTCACGATGTGCATATAGTCGATCCAATCATCGGCTATGAGCTTCACAGAAGCTACTTTATCATAAACATCAAGTATGATTACGTCCTTCTTCGGGTTCTCTGGAAACTTGTCTCCATTCTCATTGTAAGTCGCTGCTAAAAGAACCATACCATCTTTAAATGTCTCTCTTAGGTATTCTTTTTTAGCCTTTTTATTTGTCCAAAAAGTTCTTTTGACCATTCTTGGGTGAGCTGCCCGCTCAAATTGTTCAGGTTTCACATTATGTTGTGATTCAATGTAGTCTAGGGCGACTTGCTTAATGTCCAAAGAGTCTTGTGAGGTTTGAGCGTTGATATAAGATGTAGATCCAAAAAATAGACCCAGTATGAGGATAATAGAATGCTTCATAAATATTATGGATTATTTGTAAAACCAGATAAACGATTGTCGAACCCTGATGTTCCGCCAATCAATTTTGAAAAGGTCAAGATTTTCTAATTATAAACTGGGTACATCTTCTTTTTCCAGAATTGCTTTTATTGGTAGCTTATATTTTTCCAATACCTCATCAACTAGGGAATCTCGCACGACCAAAATAAGATTTTGAATAGATACTGATTGGATATGTTCAAGAAAATGACTTAACGCAGGTTCAAGTCCCAAGTTTTTCAGTTCTAGCTTCCCAATTTCATCCACAATAAAGTAATCGTAAGGTGCATTACTTTCATTTAATGTCTTTCTAGCTTGATCAAAGGCCTTTTCAGAAAAGATATATCTGCCTACATTAATGGGACTATCATTTTCTTGAAGCCTTTCCATGGACCAACGTTCTTTGGAAGCAATGTCCAGAAACCATTTTTTAGAATCAATGACAAGATTGAGTAACCCACCTACACGCATTCCTTGCTTTTCTATGTCATCAATCCACTCAGACAATGCGGTAGACTTTCCCGATTGGATTTCTCCAGTGAGAATATAAATGCTACAGTTTGTAGATGGCATAGTAGAGATAAAGAGTCATGAAGTTGGTAAATGGATAGCCGCTTCCTTGTTTTCGATGTTTCCATGCAAACTGCCCAAAGCCGATCAATATAGGTATGCGAACTTGCACTGCTTCAATTTCAGAGGTCAAAGAGGCTTGTTTTTCATGGAAGATTCTTTTCATACCCCAAGCCAAGACTGGACGGGCAATGATCAACCAAACGCTAATGATGATGATAGTTCTAACTAGTTGTGTGATCGCAGATTCATAGCTTAAGAATAGGACTTGAATAAATAGTACAACCAATATGATGAGAAGAAGCATGATCCATTTTCGCTTTGGAGAATGAGTGGTTTTCTGCTCAAGATTCAATGATGGAAATGAAGCAATGCGTTCATCCAGCTGTTTAGCATTGCGATGGAATAGAGAGGGGAGTTTGGTTGAGATGATGCCAACGATCAATCCTCCGATGGTATATAAACCAATATAGGAGAAAATGAGCCAATTGGATAGTGAAAAGTCAATCTCTGAAATTGATAATCTGGTTATCAGACTTTTGGAAAATTGATCGATTGCCTCCCAAAAATTGACACCAAACAAGATGGTCAGGATGATGATCTTCTGAATTGCTGATAGGACAAGACTCAAAATGGCTGTGAACAAAGCTGCAATAGTGAAGTTTCGAATGACATGAAAGAATAATGCTCCTAATGAAGCTTGTAATGCAACAGCGAAAAAAGCACCTATAGGTGCATGTGGACTGATGGCTAGTTTTATGCCGAGTACGAATACAACAGATTTCAAGATTTCAGTAGCAGGCTTCTCAGCATGAAAAGCGATCAGTGCAATGAATAATACAGAAAGTCCCCCCACGATCAATCCTGTAAAGGGAGACTGGACAGTATGCATGATACCCCCCAATGCACACTCAGATATGGACCAGGCAATGGTGATCCGATGAGTTAACTGGGTTGATGCTATGTTGTTATTTTGTGATGTTTCCAATAAAAGAGATTTCATTAATCAACAACTATTCAAACTGGAAATCTTCAGAAATCCTCATCAGTTTTACAGTCGTTCTTTTACAAGTTTTACATAATGGTGTGAATTTTCCAATTCAGGAAAATGTCCACAGTCATTAAATTCTATTATCTCACAATTAGGTAAGTGCTCAAGGATAGACTTATTGTTCGTTTTCTGATGGGTAAAGTCCTTATTTCCCCATACCAAAGTTGCTGGTACTTCTAATGTTTTGAGTGCTGAATTCTTATCCTTAGTCAATCCTTGAACTAGCCCTGATAAGCAAAAACACCCGCCTTTTTTTAAAGAATTCAAAGCCTTACTTTGATAACCTGATATATCAGAACCCTTGGGGAGTGCATACTTATACCAGTTTTTCGCGAATTTTTTTTCTAAAAATGCATTAGCCAACTGTCCTAGAATTGGTTTTGTTAAAATCTTAGGAACGGTGTTAGATACCCAGCTTTCCATTAAATGTATGGAAGGTGTTTGAGCTAAAAACAGATGAGTGAATCGTTCTGGGGCTACTTGGGCGGCTTTAATTGCATAAAACCCATTGCCACAAGAAAATGAGAGAGCAGCTTCTTCCACTCTTAAAATATTCATTAAATTTAAAACCAGACTGACTGATTTTTCGAGTGAGTAGTCATATTTTAATGTAGGGTATGAAAAGCCAAACCCAGGAAACTCAAAACAAATTACTCGAAAGTCTTTAGAAAGTTTCTCAATTAAATACTCATGATGTTCAATAACATTTGGACCATCTGGAACATTAATGATTACTGGTTTATTCCCTTGTGTATCAAGCGCTCTGATTTTCCCAAAATCAGTTTCAATCCATTGAGTTTTCAGGTTCTTATCACCTAATCTGCTTTTGAAAGCAACTCTAAAAGCATCTATAAAATTTCCGTTCATCGTTTTATGTGAGCTCCTATTGAAATTGGACAGTCTCCAATATTTCAACCTTGTCGCCTGTCTTCAAAATCTTTCCTGTTTCGGTGGGAGGAAGATAGGTGTCCACGGTAAGGTGGTAGAAATTACCAAATTGACCGAGTGTACTTTCTTCGGGGAGGTTTTCTGCCCTACTTTTTATCAAGGTTTTCACAAAGGATTTGTCGGTTTCGCCTGTCATAGGATTGCGAGGAGGGACGTTGCATCTTGCTCTGGGAGACATGCCGATGCATTCTACTTCACCCATTCTAAAGCGAATGCCGGATTGTGGAGTATTGAAAAGCTGTTCTTCCCAATAGGCATCTACATCTGTTAATTCAATGTTCGTTCGAAAACGTAAGCGTAAGTCTTCTATGCTTAACGTTGGAAAGTCTTTCTGCAAAGAAAGGAGGGAAGCCTCACTTACAACAGTAACGCTGCTATTTCGAGGGATATCCAGGAGTTCTCCTTGTTCATTATGTTCCAGGCGAAGTTTCATGTCAAAGAAATCCTGCAGGTATGACTGGAGTTCAAGATTATCAGCCCGAAGTTCAAATACCTCCCAGCTATTCAAACCTCTTTCCGTCAGTTGGATAGACTTATTGTCTAGGTCAAACTTGGAATGCAATTGGTTGACTCTACCTGTACGCTTGCCATTCACATACCTACCATCTTCAGCAATCATGGCGAAGATGCGATCATTTTTTAGCGAGTGCACTCCAATTTCTACTTCTTGCAGCTCCACAGGATCCAATGATTTGATCGGATAGATACGGATGTTTGAAATGGAGGGAGCCATAATATTTTATCAACTTGATTCAACCGATTAAGATAGAGGATTCTAAACCATTTTTGAGAGAGTCTCAAAAGGAAAATCAAAAACTGCTTGTGCTTGTGAACTACCAACTAACAGTCTCTCTATCCAAATACCGCAATTGGATCAAAAGTGATTCTTTGGAGCCTTTCAGGAATAAATGTTTTGCTCTCAGCCATTCAATAGCTTCCTCTAGTTCTACATTCTGATAGAATTCATCTCTAGCCAGATGAACAAACTTTAAGATCTTGAATGCGTCAAACCAGTGAAAGAAACGTCTAACAAATGCTTCCTTTGAGCTTACCTGCTTCTTGACCTCATTAATTTGATCTACCCAATCATCACCCAAAAAAGAAGTGAGCGTCATGGGGATTTTCCAGATATCTTCTTCCCAAAAAGACTCCACTTTACTGAAGAAGAGTTTAAGGTCTTCAAAAATATTCGGGTGATAGACGGAATAGTCTTCCGTTGCATGGATCATATCATTTATGGCTTTTCCAGTTCCGAAAGGAACCCGATCAGAAACCCTATCAGAAGGGCGTACTGTGGTGCTATTGATCTCTACAAACTTCCCATGTGGAATAGTTTTGTTGAGAAAGTAAAAATCTTCGCCAGCCTTTCGGGTATTCATGCCGCCTACTTTTTCATACATTGACGTTCGTACGGTAATACATGAACCTAACGTTTGATGAGCATATGGAAACTCGGTATGTCTCAACCCGTCAATGTAGTATCGCAGATACAATTCATAATCAACGATTGATTCGTGATTCACACCATGAAGTTGATGCTCATAAAAAACAACTCCTGCTTGAGTTCCAGGATTTGCAAAGGCAAGCTCTATTTCATCGAGATAGTTTGCATCACAACGGCAGTCTGCATCAAAGCAGACGATTCCTCCGTCATTGCCTGATCTTCGAAAGATTCGTACAGCCTCATCCATTCCTATTTTTCGAGCAAGTCCTACACCTGCTTTTTTGTTTGGCAGCTTTTGATGTGAAATCAATAGTGGTAGTTTGCTTTGATAGTTTTTTAGATCATCCAGTGTTTTCTTATTGGCAGCTTGATCCTTCTTGGTAGCATTTTCTGATTCATTCACTACAACGATTACAAGCACCTGGCCATGTGTTTCATCGCATGCATTTAATGCGTTTAGCGCGCCAATTAAATCTGGTTCTTTAAAACAGGGGATGACCACAATCAGAGACAGGTTACCAGGTGGTTGATAATCAGGAAAGAGTTTGTGCGGCCAGGCATACCGCTCTAGGTAGATAGACATCAGGGAGAAAGTCGGCTAATGTTCCAATTACCTTCACTTTGTTCGAATAGGATGCGATCATGCAATCGACTCGATCGCCCTTGCCAAAACTCAATGGAATCGGGAATGACGCGGTATCCACCCCAATGATCTGGAAGCGGAATCTTTCCATCCTTGAATTTTTGTTTCATCTGAGCCAACTTCGTTTCTAAAATATTCCGGGAAGTAATCACCTCGCTTTGGTTGGATACCCAGGCGCCTAACTGGCTTCCTGAAGGTCTGGATAAGAAATAATTGAGAGATTCTTTAGTAGATACTTTTTTTACTTCACCAGTAATGGCGACTTGGCGCTCTAAAGAATACCAGGGAAACAGTAGTGATACTTTCGGATTTTCATTCAAGTGACTTGCTTTTCTACTTTCATAATTTGTATAAAATACAAAGCCATCTTCATTAAATGTTTTAAGTAGTACAGTCCGCTGATAAGGTTGTCCTTCTGGGTTGACTGTAGAAAGGATCATTGCTGTAGGTTCTACTATCTCACTATTTAATGCTTCCTGAAACCATTTTTCAAATTGTTCGAACGGGTTCTGCAAAACAGATTGTTCATCCAGTTCTGCCTGAGTGTATTCTTTACGTATAGAAGCAATATCCTCTCTCATGTTCAGCTTTCCGTTTACTTTTGAAACACAACTTATGTTGAATTTAAAAGTTAGTAATCCAAAGGTAGATGAAGTTTAGAATTGACTTGACAGTAGACTCAAAAAAAGAATGGGTAGAAGCAGTGATGGCAGATTTTGATTCCTTTCTTCAGGATCATGCCGATTGCGAAAGGAAAGCTTCAGGGATGGCATTGAGTCTTGTCGCTAAATATCCCAATCGTACAGAAATTATCCCTGAACTCATTGATACATCCGTTGAAGAACTGGAGCATTTTAGAGATGTATATGATATCATGCAGCAGAGAGGCTTACAACTCAATCATGAAATACCCAAAGACATGTATATGCAAAAGCTGATTAAAATCTGTAGAGATGGAAGAGAAGAACGTTTCATGGATCGATTGTTATTAGCATCATTGGTAGAAACACGAGGTGCAGAACGTTTTAGATTAGTGTACGAAGCATTAGAGGAAGGAGGTTTGAAACAGTTTTATCATCGACTTTGGGCATCAGAGGCTAGACATGGAGAGGTATTTGTGAAGATGGCGCTTAATTACTTTGATGAACAGGAGGTGTATGATCGGTTGGAGGAAATGAAACAATTGGAGGGAGTCATTCTGGATGAACTTCCCATAAGACCCGCATTGCATTAGTATGGATTTTTTTTCGTCAGATAAACTTATAAAGCCAGAGAAAGGAGACCTTTTAATCTCTGAACCCTATTTGCCTGATCCAAACTTTGAACGTACAGTCGTGTTCCTTTGTGAACATGATGAAAATGGAACATTTGGATTTGTACTCAATAATCAGGCAAATGTGGGCTTGAAGGAAGTAGTAGATGAAGTGGGTAGCTATCCCGCAAAACTATTTGTAGGAGGTCCGGTAGAGCATGATACTCTACATTTCGTCCATCGCGAACAAAAGCTGATTGATTCATCCAGAGAAGTGGTTAATGGGGTTTATTGGGGTGGAGATTTCAATAAACTTACGGAAATGATGAATACTCGAAGTGTTCAGCCAACGGATGTTAGATTTTTTATAGGCTACTCTGGTTGGGGTCCAGGTCAGTTAATGGATGAGATGAAAGCTAAGTCGTGGATTGTCTTAAAAAACACTACGCCGGAAATGATTTTTGATTGGGACAACCAAGACCTATGGAAAGCGTGTCTAAAAATCATGGGTGGGAAATACCGGCTCATGTCTAACTATCCAAAAGATCCCCGATTGAATTAGGGTATTTGGTTAGTTTTGTGTCTTAGAGAAAAGTAAAGTTTCCATAATGGATAATGCAGAGAAATTGCAGGATGTTTCGGATCAAACCAAAAACGAAACTCCTGATGAAGTTCAGAGCCAATCTGAATTAAGTAATGAAAATCAACCCGAAGTAGTAGAAGAACATAGGGAAGAGGCCACTGAGGAGATCGTGGAAACGAAATCAGAAGAAGCTCCTGTTGAAGTAGCATCTGAAGAGAGTCCTGAAGTAGAGAAAGTAGAAGAAACTCCAGAGACTGTTGCTGAATCAAGTGAGGTAGAGGAAGTAGAAAAAGTCGAGGAGATAGAAGCCGAGGTAGTGATTGATGAGAAGGCTGAAATGGATAACATTGAAGTTGCTCAAGAGGCCATTTCTGAGAAGCCCAAACCAAGTGAAACTGAGGAGGAGGTGACGACTGAGACGGTAGCTGTTGAGACTGTTGAAAAACAGAAAGTTGAAGAAACTCAAGAAGCTACTGTTGAAACAAGTGAAGGAGTTAATGAGGCTGATGAAAATGACTCAGTAGAAGAAGAAAGTGACAGTTCGAGCGAAGAAGATACACAAGAAGAAGAACTCGATTTTGATCATGCTTCCAAAGATGAGATTGTCTCGAAGATTCGAGAAATAAAAAACGAAGAAAACATTCGGTCACTCGACCGAGTGCTAAAAGCCATTAAACCACGCTTTGATGAGCTATATGAAATCTCTAAAAATGAAGCGTTGCAGAAATTTGTTTCCGAAGGAAACGAAGCAGATTCATTTGAATATCACGGAGATGAAATAGATAAGGAGTTTTTCACTCTTTTCGGTCAGCTTAGAACGAAGCGAAATAAGCATTATAAGGATTTAGAAAATCAAAAGGAAGATAACCTCAAGAAGAAGGAGCGATTGCTCGAAGAATTGCGACAGATCGTAGATGGTGAGGAATCTTCCAATAGCATCAATTCCGTTCGGGACCTTCAGTCAGAATGGAAAAAAGTGGGCCCTGTTCCCGGAGCGCAGAATAAGACGCTTTGGGCGAATTACAATGCGTTACTTGACAGATATTATGATAATCGAAGTATTTACTTCGAGCTGAAAGATCTGGATCGAAAGAAGAACTTGAAGTTGAAGGAGGAGCTTTGTGAAAAGGCTGAAGCGCTGAGTGAAACTGAGGACATGAAAACGGCGATCATTCAGTTGAACGAGCTGCATGATGAATATAAGCACCTAGGTCCGGTACCTAAGGAGCATCAGGAGCCATTATGGCAAAGATTTAAGGCTGCTT
Organism: Marinobacter alexandrii; assembly: GCA_039984955.1. Lineage (NCBI taxonomy): Bacteria > Pseudomonadati > Pseudomonadota > Gammaproteobacteria > Pseudomonadales > Marinobacteraceae > Marinobacter > Marinobacter alexandrii. Next base: position 180,707 of record JBDWTN010000007.1, on the reverse strand, counting down.
CAGATGCGATTTACTCACGTCGCAAGGAGTATTTTGAAGGGCTCAAAGTTGAGTTTGAAGCCAACCTCTTGAAGAAGGAAGAGCTGATCAAGCAAGTGGAAGAGTTTACAAAGTTTAGCTCGGATAGAATTACGGAGTGGAATGATCAAACTAGAGGGCTTCTTGAATTGCAAAAGCAATGGGAAGCAATAGGAGGGGTGCCAAGAGAGAATGCCAAAGCTACCAATAAAGCATTTTGGAATGCATTCAAAGGATTCTTTGCCAATAAGAATCAGTTTTTCAAAGAACTAGAATCAAAACGAGAAGAAAACCTTGCTAAAAAGCACGGGCTCATTGAAAAAGCTGAAGCTTTGAAGGATAACGAAGAATGGAACTCTACCGCTGATAAGTTTAAACATTTGCAAGCTCAGTGGAAAGATGTAGGTCCTGTGCCTGAGAAGGTTCGAAATGAAACGTACAAGAAATTTAAAACTGCTTGCGATCATTTTTTTAATAAACGGAGGGATCAGAATAAAGAGCAATTCAAAGAATATGAAGACAATCTTCAGTTGAAACTTAAGATTTGTGATCAGTTAGAGGCCGCAGGAGCGGGGGATGAGGTTAACCTAGATGATGTGTATGATTTGATTGATAATTATACTGCGATAGGATTTGTTCCTAAGAATACCATCAAAAAAATTCACAATCGATTTGATAAAGTGAAAGAGGCGATACTCTCTAATGAAGCAATTCATGAAGATGATCGTACAGATCTAAGAAATCATATCTCGATGGGACGTTTAAGAAATTCTCCAGGTGGAGCGCAAAAACTTAATCGTAAGGAACATTCTATCAAGCGAAAAATTTCTTCTATTGAGAATGATATTTCCACTTGGAACACAAACATGGAATTTTTCGCAAAATCTGCCACTGCTGATAAGTTAAAGGCGGATATGCAGGAAAGAATTGATAAGGCTAAAGGTGAATTAGAAGACCTGAAATTACAACTTGTAGCAATTTCTGCACAAAATTGAAAAATAGATTTGCGAAATAACTCTACACTGCTATTTTTGCAAACCGATTTTCAGCCTTGTAAGAGGATGAAGCTAGGCCTCCATAGTTTAGTTGCGGTTCGACGTTTCGACCAGAGCAGCACACTTGGAAGTCAAACTTTCTCACAAACAAGGCAAAAAAGCAGAAGCTAAGCCTCCATAGCTCAGTTGGCCAGAGCAGCGCACTTGTAATGCGCGGGTCGTTGGTTCGAATCCGACTGGAGGCTCTCAAACCCTGACAGACATGTCAGGGTTTTTTTATGTTTTTTTTGGTTGAGAACCACAGCAACTGACAGTCAACGAAGTTGGTTTGAAAGCGCAGCTTCACGAGGGATTGTATGTAATGCTTGTGAAGTATGAGATAAATAGATCGAAGGTTTCAGAGGGATTATGTGTATTGAGATTAGTGTAGTCCAATTGGAGATTACTCACCTATAGAGCCTTCCAATCAGGCACTAGAGTGGCTTTTTATTTAATGCTTTAAATCAACTTATTACCAAAACCATTTTTTATGAATTAAATTGAATAAGAGATAATTTAAAAAGTACAAAATGAAAGCACTTATTCAATTCTTTATCATATCTATGATATGTGTCAATTTTTCATTTGGTCAAAATAGGATCGAATTTAAAGTTGTAACAATTGTTGAATCCATTGTTCCAGGAGGGGTTGGTAGATCCAGAATTATCGAAACAGGCTCTGAATTGAATGTGGATGATTTTTCTGCTGACAGAACTGACGGAAAGAAAAGCAAATTAGATGCAGATAGAAAGGATTTAAAGGTTGATGAATTTAATGAAGCTAAACTGCTAAATTTTTACAGTATAACAGGGATTAACTTTCAAAACATCGCCTCTAATGATGCATTGATAACATCAAAAATTAACAAATTGATTGATGAGGGATGGGATCTTGCTTTTGTAACTAGCGGAGTGGAAAGCGATGCTGGTGTCTCAAAAGGACTTGGCGGAGGGCAAAATGATGGTAAAGGCATTTTTATAACACGTCTATTCTTCAAGAGAGTGATTGATGGTAGTGATTAATTCCGTTTATAAGGTTCAACTTGAGAATTTTGAAGCGGTAATTAAAGGTTCATTCAATTGAGTGAATTACTTTTACATTGCTCTGGCATAGCAGTATACAAATCTGAGAATGTAACAATAAATGGGTTTGTTCAGTGCATTAAATCACGCCCTTCACGGGGATCATTGACGGTGCTGACTGATTCATAATCCTTCTAATAAGAGGTTTGATATAGGCTGGCCAGAGTTTTTAAATTAAGTTAGCACACAAAGTTTCTCAGGCTTTTTTATTAAGATACTTGATTTCTACTTTTGAATTGTTGTAGTTCAAATGTGTTAAGCATCCATTTATGAGATTAAAATTAATATTACTCTTTGCCCTATTTGTAATGGGACTTGGCTCCACGGCTCAAATCTGTAAGTATGTGGTTAATGAAAAAGATCCGATCACAGATGATATTATTCGAACAGTAAAGACTCGATTAACAGGGCCTACACCTTACTACTACTTCTCATACATTAGAAATGGTAGTGATTTCAAGTTTCAGGTCGAGGTAGGTGACTATGGTGAACTTGACACAGTAATCCCTAAAGGAAGTGAATTGGTGATGCGTGCAGGAAATGGAGAAGTAATCCGTATGAATGCCATAGAAAGCTCTTCTCCTGAGATTATCAAAGATTTTGGAAGTAAGATTACACGTTATGATATCACGTATCAAATGTCTGAACAAAACATGAAGGATATCACAGAATCGGGCATTGTTTTTATTCGCATCAAAGACATGAAAAATACATTCAGTGATCAGAAGATTCCTGAAGCTGTTGTACAGATTTCCATAGATAATGCGGAATGTATTTTTAAGTAATTAAAGATTGGTCTCAATTAACTGCTCCCAGTCCAAATCAAATTTCCGTTCCTCAAATTCTACAGGTAGAGGGTATGAGAGTGCTCCTTCAATTCGATTTTTAGAATTGGGATGAGTCATGATAATTTCAAGATCATCTGGATAGGTTTTTTCCTCAGCCTTAAGTTTAGTAAAGAAATGTGCTAACCTTGACGGGTTGATTTGGGACTTTACCATTAATTCGTAGGCGAAATCATCCGCTTCTCTTTCTTGTTTACGATCAAAGCCGCTTGAGATCAATAGCTTGCTTATTTCAGAGATCATGACAGCATCTCCACCTGTAAGCACCGCTGCAAGCACGCTGAGTCCAAGTTCCTTCATCAATCGATCCACTAGGTCCCCATTTTCATGATGGCCTATTTCATGAGCCAGAATACCAGCAAGTTGTTCAGGGTTATCTACAAACTTGACAAGACCCGAAAAAACATAAACATGCCCATCTATCGTGGCGAAAGCATTGATTTCTGGACTCTCTATGAGATGAAACTTGTATACATACTGTTGATCCTTCAAAGAATCCAAGAGCCGGGTCGTAATAGGCGTGATGAACTTGTTGACGACTGAATCGTCATAGAACTCATAAGCATCTTCCAGGTCATCCATGATAAGCTCAGCCAAATCTTTTTCTCGATCTTTGCTAAGTCTCAAATCTGTTCCTGGAAGACTAAGTGGTCGCCATGTAAATGCTAACCAGATTAATCCAAAGACTAAAACTAGTATGAGTAACTCACGCCATATTTTCATTTAGGAGGTAAGTTTTGATTCTTGCCTTCGTCTATTTCCTTTATCTTAAATACAGCCTCATAAGAGAGTCTACCAAAGAAAAGGAAGTAATACATGCGTCCTTTTCGTGCCTTCACTGCACCTAATATGCTAAATGCGAAATAAGCAAGATTAAAAATGATTGCCATGATTACATAGCCTCTGAAATTATCAGTAAGGTCCCAGTCAAAGAAATAAATACGAACGGCCCAAAACACTCCAATAGCATTGATGACGGTTGTTGGGAGCTGACTAATCAATGATTGCAAAGAATGAAAATGCACAAACAGACCTTTCGACCTGTTTGTGAAATAATAAACAACTGCCGCAATGAGGTTAATGATAGGCAAAGGAAGCCCAACAGCGATTGATGCAAACATCATAAGGTATGATCCCATTGCATCATCTTTTTCCCTGTCACTTAGCTCACTTGGCTGTGGTATTGGATGATATTGTTCTTTCATGGTTTTCCAGAAAATGGAGGATATTCGTCTGTCATGAATGACATGTAGATATTAACTCGCATTCCCCATCGAATGGTTCCAACATTGAATTCATGCCAACTTTGAGGATATTCTGCTGTAAACAAGACTACCCACCAGGCTAAAAATTGTAATACAGAAGAAGCAATGGTTCTAAAGAAAAGCATAAAAGCATGAGGTAGTATTACGTAGAAGGCTCCCAAGAAAAAGCGCAATAGAAGAGTGCCTCTGCTAAGACGCTCAGGATATGGGATTTCCAAACTGGTGTATTCATCTTTACCATTGATACCAAAAGCAGGATAGTCATCAGATAAATTACTGATTCTAGCATTTAAGCGAAGGTTCCAGCGATAAAGCCCTTCCTGAAACTCGAAAAAACTCTGTGGATACTTGCCAGTAAACAGGACTATCCAGAATGAAATAACCGAGAGTATTGAACCCCAGAGTGAGACAAAAATTAACAAGAAAAGATGAGGTAGTACAATGTAGATACCTCCAAAAATTGATCTAAGCAAAAGCTCTCCTCGAGAGTATCGCTTTTGATACTTGATTTCTAATTTCATGAATAAATAAGGTTAGGTTTGACTGGTAAGATAAATAGTGATGTGAAACTTAGAAAGTATAAAACAAAAAAGCCTCGAATACTTCGAGGCTTTTTTAGGAATATCGCTTTAAAAACTATTCTTTAATTCCTTCCAAATCCATCAGGAATGCATACTGAAGTGCAGTTGTCTTATATCTCTTAAATCTTCCTGAAGCTCCTCCATGTCCCGCCTCCATATCGGTATCAAGGATTAATAAATTCTGATCTGTCTTCATGTCTCTAAGCTTGGCAACCCATTTAGCAGGTTCCCAATATTGTACTTGAGAATCAAATAGTCCAGTAGTCACAAGCATATTAGGATAATCCTGTGCACTTACTTGATCATATGGTGAGTAAGACATCATATATTCATAAGATTCGAGATTCTTAGGGTTACCCCATTCGTCAAACTCTCCAGTGGTTAGCGGTATACTTTCATCCCACATGGTAGAAACCACATCCACGAAAGGAACTGCAGCCAGTATACCATTGTACAATTCTGGAGCAAGATTAACAACCGCACCCATTAAAAGACCGCCTGCACTTCCACCTTGAGCATAGAGGTGGTCAGCTGACGTGTACTTCTCTTCTATGAGAAATTTGGAACAGTCAATGAAATCATTAAACGTGTTCATTTTCTTGAACATTTTCCCATCTTCATACCACTGACGTCCCATCAATTGGCCGCCCCTGATATGTGCTATTGCAAAAGCATAGCCACGATCAAGAAGACTTAACCTAACAGAACTAAAACTGGCATCTATGGTAGATCCGTACGAACCGTAACCATATTGAAGTAGCGGACCTTTTCCATTTTTCTCAAAGCCTTTTTTATACACCAATGAGATTGGAACTTTAACGCCATCTCTTGCTGTCGCCCAAAGACGTTCTGTAACGTAATCTTCTGGATTATGACCTCCAACTACTTCTTGTTGCTTCAGGAGGATCTTCTCACGAGACTCCATGTTGTAGTCAAAGGTAGAATTTGGAGTAGTCATGGATGTATATCCAAAACGTAGAATGTTTGTATTAAACTCAGCATTAACGGAAGTGTAAGTATTATACGCTTGTTCTCCAAAATCGAGATAATGTTCATCTCCTGTTGTCTGGTTAATGATTCTTAGATTGGTTAGCCCATTTTTTCGTTCATCGACTACCATATGATTATTGAAAAGTTCTAAACCTTCCAGTAATACATCACTTCTGTGAGGAATGACCTCTTTCCAATTTTTCTCTGCAGTATTGTTTTCTGATACTTCCATTAATTTAAAGTTGGGAGCATCTCGGTTGGTCATCACATAAAATTTGTCTTGAAAATGTGAAATACTGTATTCATGTGCCTTAGGATCTCTTGGGATAAATTGCTTAAAGTCTCCGTTAGGATTGTCGGCTTTCAGAATTTGATAATCATTTATCAGAGTACTGGAATTACCAATAACAATGTACTTGTCTGACTTTGTTTTGTACACATAAGTATAAAATGTATCATCCTCTTCCTGATAGATTAATGGGTCATTCTTCGTATCATCACCCAATTTGTGCTTGTAGATTTTTTCAGGAAGCAGTGTCACAGGGTTTTTTGTTCCATAGAAAAAGGTTTCATTATCATTAGCCCAAGCGCCACCTCCATAGGTATTTTCAATTTGATCCTCAAGGAATTTTCCTGTTTCTAAGTTTTTAAACCTTATGGTATATATTCTTCTACTTAAAGTATCCTCAGCGATAGCCAAAATTTTATTGTCTGTTGATATACCTGCAGGATAAGCGGCGTAATATCCATATCCCTCGGCCATTTCGTTGACATTTATCATCACCTCTTCGGGGGCATCCAGGCTCCCTTTCTTTCGACAATAGATAGGATATTCCCCGCCTTCCTCATAGCGAGTGTAATACCAATAACCATTAGATAAATAGGGTACTGATTCATCGGTTTTTTTTATTCGTCCAATAATCTCATCATAGAGTTTTGATTGAAGACCCTCCGTATGAGAGAGAACCTTTTCTGTATAGTCATTTTCTGCATTTAAGTATGCCAACACCTCTTTGGTATGATCATCTGGTTTTTCTGCGTTTTTCTGATCATCTGTCAATCTCATCCAAAAATATGGATCTACTCGTGTTTGACCATGTTCTTTTAATAAGGTATCAGCCTTTGCTGCAACGGGTGCATCCGGTCTCATAGGTTTTTCTTCTGTTGTTTGATTTGTACAAGCTATCAGTAGCATCATTCCTGCTAGCCATACCAATGATTTGAAATTTTTCATCTTAAGTGAGTTTAGGGAGTGTAAGTTCCAAATTCGCTTAAAGATATCCTAATTGGTTTAGGATGATGATTAAATAAAAAAGGCAGCTACATGGGCTGCCTTTCTTTTCTTTTAAGTTCTGTTAGCTAAACATACTGCTCACAATCAGTTCTTTTGAACCTGGAGTGTATTTGTAAAAACCTTCTCCTGTCTTAGCTCCCAGATACCCGGCTGTAACCATGTTGACTAACAAAGGACATGGTGCGTATTTTGGATTACCGAATCCTTCATGCAGAACATGCATGATTGAAAGACATACATCCAAACCTATGAAATCAGCTAGATGAAGTGGTCCCATAGGGTGGGCCATTCCTAGCTTCATGACAGTATCAATTTCTTCTACACCTGCAACTCCCTCATGTAGTGTAATGATCGCCTCGTTGATCATAGGCATAAGAATTCTATTAGCTACAAACCCAGGGTAGTCATTGACTTCCACAGGAACCTTTCCTAGATTCTTACTCATTTCCATGATAGTAGAAGTAGTTTCATTGGAAGTAGCATACCCTCGAATGACTTCTATGAGCTTCATGACTGGAACAGGGTTCATAAAGTGCATTCCTATTACCTTGTCAGGTCGCTTGGTTGCGGCAGCAATCTTAGTGATCGAAATGGAAGAAGTATTGGTTGATAAGATAGCATTGGCCGGAGCATTCGCATCCATCACCTCAAAGATCTTCTTCTTTATCTCAAAGTTCTCAGTAGCCGCTTCTACTACTAAATCTGCATTCTTAATGCCTTCTTCTGTAGAAGTAAAAGTTGTAATGTTATTGAGAGTCGATTCTTTATCTGAAGATGAAATTTTCTCTTTCTGGACCATTCGATCCAGATTCTTTGAAACAGTTGCTATAGCTTTTTCTAAAGCCGCTTCATTGATGTCAATCAGCGCTACATTATAGCCACTTTGAGCAAATACATGGGCAATACCATTGCCCATTGTGCCACTGCCGATTACTGAAATATTCTTCATTTTATCTTAAGCGTTTCTGTTTATACAATTCAAATCTTCGAATGCCAACTTCAATCGCTCAGTAAATGTTTTCTCAGCTTCTCTGATCCATACACGAGGATCATAGTTCTTCTTATTAGGCTTATCATCTCCTTCTGGATTTCCAATCTGCCCTTGAAGATACCCTTCATTCTTCTGGTAATATCCTTTTACACCATCCCAGTATGCCCATTGCAAATCTGTATCAATGTTCATTTTGATCGCCCCATAGGTGATAGCTTCTCTAATTTCATCTCTGGAAGAGCCTGATCCACCATGGAAAACGAAGTTTACAGGGTTTTCAGAAGTGCTGTGTTTTTGTTGAATATGATCCTGCGAGTTTTTCAAGATTATAGGAGTCAATTTCACATTACCTGGTTTGTATACGCCGTGAACGTTTCCAAAAGCAGCAGCAATTGTGAAATTGTCACTTACCTCTTTCAATTTTTCGTAAGCATACGCTACTTCTTCTGGCTGTGTATAGAGCATAGAATTGTCAATATCTGAATTGTCAACACCATCTTCTTCACCTCCAGTAACTCCTAGTTCTATCTCCAGCGTCATACCCATTTTGTCCATGCGCTTGAAGTATTCAACACATGTACCAATATTATCCTCAATTGGTTCTTCTGAAAGATCCAACATATGAGAAGAATAAAGAGATTTTCCTGTTTGCTGAAAATGTTTTTCTCCGGCATCTAAGAGGCCATCAATCCAAGGGAGTAATTTTCTTGCAGCATGGTCGGTATGTAGTATTACTGTTACCCCATAAGCTTCAGCTATTTGGTGTACATGATGAGCTCCAGCAACTCCGCCAGCTATCGCTGCAGCTTGACCTTCATTAGAAAGCCCTTTTCCAGCCATGAAAGCAGCCCCTCCATTGGAGAACTGAATGATCACTGGTGATTGGATATCTCTTGCTGCTTCTATAACAGCGTTTACAGTACTCGAACTTGTAACATTTACCGCAGGGATGGCAAAGTCGTTTTTATTGGCATAATCAAGAAGATCCGTTACCTCTTGTCCAGTCAATACACCAGGTCTGAATTTCATTTTTGTAAAAGTTTGTGAGTTATTAAACAGAATTTTGGTCTGCAAATATAACTTCTACAATACGGAAAGAAAATGAGTTGATTAAGCTTCGTGGTAAGCTTGCTGGATCGTAGTGGTGTCTATAGTAGGATCCGAATCTATAAGCTGAGATTCTTTATCCCATTTATATGCTGCTACCGCAAACAGGACAACTAAATAAAGAAGTTTGATGAGTATTTTCCACTTCATGCTTCTTTTGACACAGGATGTATAGTAAAGGTTTAAAGAACAAATGAAAAATAATAAGCTGTAAATAAAAGAGATTCACTTTTTCAAATCTGAAAAAATGACGCAACGCATTAGATTTTGAGTTTTTGACCTTTGAGTTGCGCCATTACTTTCTAGCTATCAGAGTCTTTTTTCACAAGTGCATAGTAGATTAAGAAACCTATTGCGATACACACGGCTTCTATTCCGTAAGGCATTGCATCGTCATTATCAAGACCCATTACATCAATAATAATTAATCCTAGCCCTCCAAACAGCACTATTAAGCCCCATTTAAGTGCACTCTGCCTGTTTTCGTGCTTTCCAAATAGATTAGCTGCTTCTGGATTAACCATATTCTTATCTATTAATTTTCTCTTAAGCGAATAGTTCGTAAGTATTGAAACGAAAAGTATTGTTGAACCAAAAACAGATACAATGGCTACTATTGGTATAAAATCATCCATAATTCGTAAATTTTAAAATTGAACATCTTTACTCGTGTGACAGCACTGATCTGTTGAGATGTTGCAGAAAATTAAAATATTTTTTTATTGCAACATTTTGTTGACTTGAGTTGACTAATAGTATTGAATGGATGAAAAGGAACTGGCGCGGCAAGTTTTAAGTGGAAGTGATTCTGCGATGAGACTATTAATAAGTAAGTATGAAAGATTAGTTGTTCATATGATCGCGCGTGTAGTTTCTGATGATATGGATAGGGAAGAGCTTTGTCAAGACGTGTTTGTTAAAATTTTTGATAAACTGAGTACATTTAAATTTGATTCTAAATTATCCACATGGATTGCAACAATCGCATTTAGAGCAGCTTTAAATTTTGCTAAAAAGAAAAAAATCGTTCAGGTAGATATTGATCAAATTGCATTTGCAATTGATGATCAAAAGTCAATAACTGAAGAACATGATATGAAGCTTTTTATTCTCAAATTAGTTGATCAGCTTCCAGTCAATTATAAAACTGTTTTGACGCTGTTCTATTTAGAAGGCTTTTCATACCCTGAGATAGTTGACGTTACAGGTATGCCTGAAGGAACGGTGAAAAATTATATTCATCGAGCTAGGCTTAAGTTGAAAAAAATTGTTGAAGAACAAGCTATAAAGGAGGTAGCACTATTGCCATGAAATAGGTATAATTTTATTCTTCCTTAATATTTTAAACTAAGGATGAATAAAAATGTATGTGATTCCATGTGACCATTTGAAAACAGATTACAGGCATGAAAAACATTGAAGATATTGTAGATCAGGCTTTAAAAACAGAACCATCATTTCAGTTGGGGACTGATTTTAAAGATCGAGTAATAAAAGCTGTACGAAATAGGGAAAGAGTAAGTCAGAAAAGACTTTACTTATGGATGACCCTAGGCATAGTTATAATGTTTGGATTTGGGTATGCAACATTCGCTTACTTTTTACCATCAGCACTAGAAAACCTTAAAGGTGTTCAAAATCTAACGAATCAAGTAGTGCCTATGGCCGTGTTAATCGGAGTGCTAATAACGATTATTCAAGTTTTGGACAGCCGATTGATAAAGAATAAAAAGCTCCATTTGTAGTTTACAAAAACGGGCCATCTATGGGTTCCCATAGTTCAATTTTTCTTCCCTCTGGATCCATGATCCAACCAAATTTTCCGTATTCGTATTCTTCTATTTTTCCCACAACTTCAACTCCTTCCTTTTTCAACTCTTCTAAAAGCTCTACTAGATTCTCTACACGATAGTTAAACATGTATTCTTTTGTACTTGGGCCAAAGTATTTTGTATCTTTTGTAAATGGACTCCAGGCTGTAGTACATTCCTTCTCTTTATCATCATGATCACGCCACTTGAATAAACCTCCATATTGATCAGACTCAATTCCGAGATGTTTATGATACCAAGTTTTCATTTTTTCAGGATCTTCAGTTTTAAAAAAGATGCCACCAATTCCAGTCACTCGCTTTTTCATATTCAATTTTATTTGATCTCAAATAAATAAGAAAAAACCTGACGTAAGAAATGAAAAACGAAAATCACCTGAAAGGGTGAGCTACTTAGCTTTACATTGTTCCAGTTCCGCTTGAACTGATCTTGCGTCAGCAGCATTATCCAATGCTATTCTTGCTTGGTGGTCAGCTCGTTCTTTTTCCTTCTCTGCTTGAGCTTGAGCCACTATAGCTGCTACTGCAGCCTTTTCTGCTTCATCCGCTTTTATAGAGGCATATATAAATGAAACTACTGTTAGCACTAATAGGATAAATATTGCAATGTTCTTTTTCATATTAGGTTTTATTTACTCTTACATTTTGCAAGTTCTTCTAGAAGCTGATTGGCTTCATTGGTACATCTTAAAGTCTCCATCTCAGCAGTTTTTGCACTAGCCTCTGCATTGATAGCGACTTCTTGTAGTCGGATCACCTCTTCTTTTAATTTGTTGGCAACCACTTCTGATTGATTTAAGCGATTTTCAAAATCCGCAGATTTGATGAAAGCAAAGAATATTAAGGCTAGAAGTACAAAGGCAATCAGTACCATTAGAATTCCATAACCATACTTTCTCATTCCTGTTAAATTTTATTAAATACACACGATTTGGCCTGCTCTTTGAACCACTCATAAAAAATCGACTATTTTTAAATCAATCTATTAAATATTGCGTTGAAAGAATACGTCTAAAATAATACATATGAATAAGTTTCTGTTGATAGCAGGGTTTGTGCTACTTACTTCCTTCGGAGTTTCTAGTGGATATAGTGAAGAAATTCAATCCTTATTTCAAGGGGATACACTCAAAACATTGAAACCTAAAGAAGAACACCCTAGTGAGGCTTATGTGATTACAAATCTTTTAAAAAGAATTCACTACCGAAAACTTCCACTCTCTGATTCAATTTCTTCAGTCATTTTCGATAACTATTTCGAATCCCTTGATCCCAATAAAGCATATTTCTATGCTTCCGATGTTGAGAAATTTGAAAAATATAGGTATCAACTAGATGAGAAAATACCTGAAGGAGATTTGCAATTAGCTTTTGATGTATTTGATATTTATCGTAAAAGAGTTCTTTCGCAAATAGACTATTACTTCATTTTACTAGAGACTGAATTTGATTTTTCGAAGGAAGAAATATTTGTTTTTGATCGAGAAGATGCTGGTTGGTTAACCTCAAGTGAAGAACAAGAGGACATATGGAGGAAAACAATCAAAAACCAAGCTTTGAGCTATAAGCTCGCAGGACGCGAATGGGATGATATTGCCACAAGCTTAAAAAAACGATATCAACGAATTCAAAAAGCGATATATCAATATAATAGTGAAGATGTATTTCAGAGTTATATGAATGCATATACCAATGCCTATGACCCACATACTGATTATTTCTCACCACCCGATGCAGAGAATTTTCAAATAGATATGAGCCTATCTTTGGAGGGAATTGGCGCAAGGCTAATGCAGAATCTCGACTACACACAAGTGGCTGACATCATCCCTGGAGGGCCGGCATATAAGAGTAAGCGACTTAAGAAAGACGATAAAATAATTGGTGTTGCTCAAGGAGATGATGGTGAATTCTTGGATGTAATTGGTTGGAGATTAGATGATGTAGTCGCAAAAATACGAGGATCAAAAGGGTCAGTTGTAAGGCTTCAAATTTTAAAGGCAAGTGAAGGGGTAAATGCGCTTCCAGACACGCTTAGACTTGTACGAGATAAAATCAATTTAGAGCAGCAAGCTGCTAAAGCTGAGATGATTCCAATCAGTGAGGGAAATACAACCTATAACCTTGGGGTAATTACCGTTCCAAGTTTTTATTTAGATTTTGAAGAATTGAGAGCGGGTAAGGAAGACTATCGCAGTACAACAAGAGATGTTAAAAAATTGATCAAAGAGCTTGAGGAGCAGGGAATGGACGGTTTGATGATAGACTTAAGATTTAATGGAGGAGGATCCCTCCAAGAAGCTATTGAGCTTAGCGGATTATTTATTCCAGATGGACCAGTGGTTCAAGTAAGAAATTATGATCAATCCGTAGATAAGATGGATGATGAAGATGGCGGAAAAGTTTTCTATGATGGACCACTTGCCGTTATGGTAAATAGAGGGAGTGCATCTGCATCTGAGATATTTTCTGGAGCCATTCAAGATTATAAAAGAGGTGTGATCATTGGTGAAAGTACTTTTGGGAAAGGGACAGTTCAGAATGTGATTGATTTAAGTAGGTATATAAGAAATCCGGAACTCAACTTGGGACAAATTAAGATGACCCTGGCTAAATTTTACAGGGTTACAGGTAGCAGTAACCAAAGAGTAGGCATAGCACCGGATGTTCAGTTTCCATCTATTTATTCACAGGAGGATTATGGCGAAGCAAGCAGGGAGAATGCACTTCCATGGGATGAAATAGCCAGTGCTAATTTTACACCAACCAACTCAATTACGGAAGGACTTTTAGATCATTTGAATGACCTGTACAGAAGTGATCTTAACTCTGATCCTGATTTACAAAAGCTAGTTCGCGATATTGAAAAAGCGAAAGAAAGTAGAAATAGAAAATCAGTTTCTCTAAATCTGGAAACTCGTAAAGCTGCGACAAGTACGGATGAAGATGATTTAGCAACAGCTGTTGATAATTCTGAAGTAGTGGAGAAAGATAAGATTGATGAAAAATTGAAAAACGATCCTTACCTGAAAGAAGGGTTACGTTTGTTAGCTGCTATGAAAAAATTCAAGATTGGCTAGGCAACTATTTGGAAAAATCTTCATCTTTAATAAAAACATATTATTTGTATGAAGAAATCAATTGCTGTAATTCTCGCACTCATCTCTCTAGAGTCAGTCGCACAAAATGTTTTAGCCAAGGCTGAATTAGAAGCTGAAAACGTTAACGAAGTTAGAATCGAAGGATCTTTTGTAGATGTATACGTCAATACTGGAGATCGTGTATACTTTAAAGGAGAGATCACAGGTAATGGCGATGAAGGAGATTATAGGTTTGAAACAGACATTGTTGGATCTACTTTAGTAATTAAAGTAGACAGAAAAACTGATCGTGGTTGGAAGAACTATCGGATAACCGAATCCAGAATTGATTTGACTATTACAGATGGAGTGAAATTAGATATCGATAATTCGTCGGGAGATGTTAATGTGGCAAACCTGCGTGCGAATGAGTCAAGAATTGAAGCATCAAGCGGAGATATTACACTTAAAAGTATCGTTGCTAATCTGAAAGTAGAGACCTCCAGCGGTGATATAGAAATAGATGGATTGACAGGTGATTCAGATATCGAATCAACCAGTGGCGATCAAAAACTATACAATACCGAAGGAAATATTGAGACAAGAGCCAGCTCTGGCGATATCACTATTTCAGGATTTAAGGGAAAAATTGAAGTTCAGGCAACTTCAGGTGATGTAGAGTTTAGAAAAGGAATTGGAGCCCTTAGAGCACGTACTTCATCTGGCGAAATCGATGGTTATGGTATTGAGTTAACTGATAACTCATATTTTAATGCTACTTCAGGAAATATTGAAATTGATTTTGTCAATGATCTGAATGATTTGAGCTTCGATCTAACGGCAACTTCAGGAGACTTAGAAGTAGGAAGTAAATCTGGAGAAAAGCGACTGGTACTTAGTCGAGGAGGTATCAAGGTTACAGGTACAACGTCCAGTGGCGATCAAGAGTATGATTGATTTCAAATAACTATGGAAATAGATAAGGGTAGCTAATAGCTACCCTTTTTTGTTTTATGGATGCAAATAGACATTTTTGTTAGTGATCAACTAAAAACCTAACCCAAAATTATCATAATGGAAAAACCATATATTGATTCAAATACAAGTTTACCAGAGATTACTGTTAAGGCTGTACTACTTGGTGCTGTCTTATCAATGGTGCTTTCTGCTGCCAATGCTTATTTCGGATTGTTTGCAGGACTAACTGTGTCAGCCTCAATTCCTGCAGCAGTAATTTCAATGGCGCTATTGAAAGTATTCAAAAACTCTAACATACTTGAGAACAACCTTGTACAGACAGCAGCATCCGCTGGAGAATCTCTAGCAGCAGGTGTTATTTTCACTATTCCGGCTCTTGTTATTATGGGATACTGGGAAGAGTTTAATTATTTCGAAACAATGGCAATCGCACTTTGCGGAGGCGTTTTAGGGATACTCTTTACCATACCTCTTAGAAAAGCATTAATTGTAGAGGAAAATTTGAAGTTTCCAGAAGGAGTTGCTACAGCTGAAGTATTAAAGACAGGAGAAGAGGGAGGCAAGTCCGTGAAATATTTAGTTTGGGGCTCGTTACTTGGAGGCCTTTTCAAACTAGCAGATTCTACATTCAATTTGTGGAGTGGACTTTTTGAAAAAGCAACTCTTGTAGGCCAGAAATTTTATGGATACTTCAGTTTAAATCTATCACCTGCTCTGGTGGCAGTAGGCTACATTGTAGGCCTTAATATTGCATTTTTAGTATTCCTTGGAGGCGTGATCACATGGTGGATTGGAATGCCTATTTATATAGGTACGAATGGGTTTGAATCAGTTGCTGCTGAACTTGTTGAGTTGGGTAAATTCACGAGCGTAAGTGATGTAAATGCAGATAACATTGGTGGAGCACTCTGGAGTGCTAAGATGAGATACTTAGGTGTTGGAGCAATGGTAGTAGGAGGACTTTGGGCTCTAATGAGCCTTGCAAACTCACTGGGTACAGCATTTAAGGCGGGTCTTCAAGCATTCAAATCTGGTGGGACTTCAATGAGAGATCAGATAAGAACAGAAATGGATACGCCTATGTCTTGGGTACTTATTGGTATCGGAGTACTCGTTGTTCCCATTTTCATGATTTACTTATCAGCAATTAGCGATGTTACCGTAAGTATCACCATGACACTTATCATGGTCGTAGCTGGTTTCCTTTTTGCTGCCGTTGCTGGATATATGGCCGGTTTAGTAGGAAGCTCAAATAATCCAATTTCCGGAGTAACTATCGCAACGATTCTATTCGCTTCTATTTTATTGCTGACCTTAATGGGAACTGGCAATGAGTTGTCAGGTGCAGCTGGAGCGATTTTAATTGGAGCTGTTGTATGCTGTGCGGCTGCTATTGCAGGAGATAATATGCAAGACTTAAAAGCTGGGCATGTATTGGGAGCTACTCCATATAAGCAACAAATAATGCAAGTAGTGGGAGTGGTAGCCGGAGCATTGGTAATTCCACTTGTACTAAACATTCTATTAATTGGAAACGGCATTGGAGCGCCTACGCCTGAGCATCCAGAATCACTTGCCGCTCCTCAGGCAACATTGATGATGAGTGTTGCTCAAGGGATTTTTAGCGGTGGCTTACCATGGAATATCATATATGTTGGAGCGGGAATTGCTGTTGCTATCATCTTAATTGATCAGTACTTAAAATCTAAGGAATCTAATTTCAGAATGCCAGTTTTGGCAGTAGCCGTAGGACTATATCTTCCATTTGAGCTGGATTCATCAATCTTTGTAGGAGGAGTACTGGCATACTTTCTAACCAAAGCTACTAAGGGTAATAAAAATGTAGAAAGAGGAAATAATGCAGGATTACTACTAGCTTCTGGGTTAATCACTGGAGAAGCACTAATGGGAATTCTTGGTGCTGGATTGACTGTAGGAATAATGAAGTCCGGAGGTGATCCAAACTCCATGAGAATTCTTGAAGAATCCTCTAGTTGGCCAGGGTTAATCATCTTCGCAGCGATCATATTTTTCATTTATAGATCAGTAGTAAAAGTATCCAAAGAAAAAGATTAAACTGTTCAATTACGAACGAATTAGGTGTACACCTGGCTTCACTTCATAGTGTTAAGTCAGGTGTATTTTTTTGTCTATCAAGGAGTTAACTAAAATGGCATGATTTTGCCGCTAGTAACACAAAACAGATAGATCCATGTTCAAGAACTATTTTAAAACCGCACTTAGAAACCTGTCAAGAAATAAGGTTTATACCATTCTCAACATTGTTGGACTTGCCCTTGGTATTGGATGTGCTCTTGTGATTTTTAAAGTGATATCGTTCGAGAATAGCTTTGATGAGCATCAAGAAAATTATTCGAATATCTATCGAGTAGTTCGTAACAATATTAGACCTAATGACATAAGTAAAGGAGCAGGTAACCCGCATCCAGTAGGTCCTGCGCTCCAGGAGGACTACCCAGATATCTTAGAGGTGGTTCGTACTCATTATGTTTATGGTGATCAAGTGAATGTGCGAGATGGTGATAACCTGAATAAATTCCTTTTGGAGGAAGGAATTGTCTACACAGAAAATGCTTTTTTCAACATTTTTTCTGTGGATTTTATTGCGGGAGATAAAAAAACAGCATTAACAGAACCAAACACCGGTGTTATTTCAGGGTCGGAGGCTAGAAAATTGTTCGGATTAGAAGAAGGAAATGAGGCGGAGGCCATGGGAATGGATTTTAATCTAGGGAATCTATTAGATGTGAAAGTGGTAGGAGTGATTGAAGATCCTGTTGAAGCCACGAACTTCCCATTCACGATTTTGTGTGAATACAGCGGGCAAGCAAAGTCTAATCCTTACTACAACGAAGGCAAAGAATGGAACTCAACCAGTTCAAGTACAAACACCTACTTTCTTGTGGGTGACACCTTTGATCCAGAGGCAATGAATACAAAACTTATTGACTTTGTTGAGAAATACTATGATGAAGGAGCTTCAGAAAAAACCAGATTTGTGGTTCAGCCATTGTCAGATATTCATTATGATGAAGACTATGGTAGCTACGCATATTCTACACCTGCAGCATTAACGAAAGCTTTGGCAGTTATTGCTTTGTTTCTTGTATTAACGGCATGTATCAATTTTATTAACCTGGCCACAGCCCAAGCTGCGAATCGATCGAAAGAAATTGGAATACGAAAGGCAATTGGTGGTTATTCCACTCAATTGGTAGTTCAGTTTTTTACTGAAATCACTCTTATAACCTTAATAGCTTTATTCTGCTCACTGGCGATTGCAGAATTTTTGTTTATCCGATTGGAAGATGTAGTCGGTAGTCGCTTATCGCTCGATCTTTTTAATGGATTTGAGACCATAGGATTTTTGGCTTTATTACTTGTTCTTGTGAGCTTCCTTTCAGGCTTTTACCCATCTATTCTTTTAAGTAATATGAATACGGTGAAGGCATTGAAAAGTAAGATTACCGCAAAGAATCATTCTGGAGGATTGAATTTAAGGAAAGCACTCGTAGTTGCTCAATTTACCATCTCTCAATTTTTGATCATTGGAACAGTGATCATTTCTGCGCAGATGAACTATTTCTTAGATAAAGATTTAGGTTTCGAAAAAGAAGCGATTATCAAGAGTTATTTACCAGAACGAAATCAAACTAAGAATGAACGCTTCAAAAGAATGATGTTAGAAGACCCTTCCATACAGTTGGTATCATTTTCACTAAGCTCTCCAACAGGAAATTCTAACTCTCATTCCAATTTCAACTATCCGCCACTTGAATCTGAGGATTCCTACAATGCAAGTTTTAAAGTAGCCGATGAAGACTATGTGAGTTTATATGGCTTGGAGTTACTTGAAGGAAGAAATATTCGTAGAAGTGACACTATTAAGGAGACTGCAAATGGAAAGCGTATAATTGATGTGGTTATCAATGAACAAATTGCTAACCTGATGGGCTTTAATGATAATTATAATGCAGCATTGGAAGAAAAATTGACTTCTGGTTGGAGAGGGTTGGAACTGAATATTGTAGGAGTAATGAAAGATTTTCATTCACAAAATCTAAGCGAAGGATTTCAATATATCGTCATATTAAATGATCCTGATGTATTCTATGAAGTAGCATATAAGACAAGAGAAGGAGCAAATGTTAAAACAGCAATTACGCACTTTGAAAATGTGTGGGAGCAAGTGTATCCTGAGTTTGTGAAGAACTGGCAGTTTTTTGATGAAGAACTGGCAGAAAACTATGAGAGAGAGAAGAGCATAGCAACCCTAATGACTACTTTCTCAGCAGTTTCTATCATTATCGGCTGCTTAGGACTCTACGGACTGATTGCATTCATTTCAGCTAATAGAACTAAGGAGGTGGGCATCAGAAAAGTATTGGGAGCATCCGTGATGAGCATTATTAGCAAGTTTACATTCGAAGTTTTAATACTGGTAATTGTTGCTTTTGTTATTGCTGCACCGGCAGCATATCTGGTACTGAATGAGTGGCTAAATGATTATGAATTTAGAATAGAAATGGGGGCTGGTTTCTTTGCATTAGCCTTTATAGCTACGTTAGTTGTTGCTGTCATAACGGTCAGTCACCGTACAATATCTACAGCGTTAATCAATCCAGCCACTACTTTGAAGGACGAATAATTCAGTTTTTCGGTTCATCCTATATAGAGCTCTTCCACGGGATATACCCTTTATGAAAAAGGGTATAAACGACGTGATAAACTTTACATATATTTGACAGATTCGCAATTCGCAAAAAGTCATTTATGAGTAAAGAACAGTTTAGTAATCGCTGGGGTATTGTTTTAGCTGCATTAGGTATGGCTATTGGCGCGGGCAACCTTTGGCGATTTCCCAGGCTGGCAGGTCAGTATGGTGGATCCTTCATTCTCCTTTGGATACTTTTCCTATTTATTTGGTCAATTCCTTTATTACTCTCTGAGTTTGCAATTGGTAAGAAATTTAAAAGTGGAGTTATAGGAAGTTTCGCGCGATTTGCAGGTAAGAAGTATACCTGGATGGGGTTCTTTATTACTATTTGCACATTAGGAATTGCCTTCTACTATGCAATTGTTACAGCCTGGTCTTTTAGATATCTCACATTTTCAGTTGGTAACATCTTTAAGACAGAGACACTTCTTGAAACACTTCAGTCAAACCCTGACTACTTAACAAATTTTTGGAATGGAATATCAAACCGTGATTGGACTACCGTCATTGTCTACATATGTGTGATTTTTTTAGCTGTTATAATTCTTATTAGAGGGGTTAAAAATGGACTTGAAAAAGCCAATAAATTACTGATACCAAGCTTGTTTATCCTTCTAGTGGTTATCGTGTTTGTTTCGTTGAATATGGAGGGAGGAATAAGAGGTCTCGAGTATATGTTCGCAATTGATTGGTCGCTTTTTAGTAATCCTACTATTTGGATCGAAGCACTCTCTCAGTCAGCTTGGAGTACGGGAGCTGGTTGGGGATTAATGATGACACTTTCTGCATTTTCACGAGACAATGAAGACGTAACACTCAATACTTTTATTGGAGCGTTTGGAAATAATACAGCTTCATTACTTTCAGGTATGGCGATAATCCCAGCTGTTTTCGCTTTATCTGCATCAGATACAGAAGCGATTACCTTCTTACAAACAGGTAATCAGGCATTAACATTTACCATTATCCCAATGCTCTTCGCAAATGTTCCTGGAGGGGACTACTTGTCTGTGTTATTTTTTCTAGCCTTGTTTGTTGCGGCTTTTAGTTCTTTACTTCCTATGATTGAGCTATTTCTTCAAAATGTTGCGGATCTCAATATCACCAAAAAGAATACATTGGTTATTGTCATTGTCTGCTTTGTAGTATTTGGATTCCCATCAGCCTGGTCTTTGGATTTTTTCTCAAATCAGGATTGGGTTTGGGGTGTAGGATTGATAGTTACTGGACTATTCATATTGATTGCTGTAGCTATGAATAACCCTGTGAAATTCAAAGAACAAAATATCGATGTAGGATCTGATATGATTCTTCCATCTAGCTTTTTCAGATTTGCGATATTCACCAATATTGCTGTAGGGGTTTTCCTAATATATTGGTGGCTGTCTCAAGATTACAGTGCTACATGGTTTAATGAGGAAGGGCAATGGGATTTATTTGGAGTTTATAGCAATGCTTCCACGATCACTCAGTGGGGGATCGTAATCATTGCTGGATTGATATTAAATGGATATCTATACAAGAAATTTGTAAAGTCATGAGCACTGGAGCAATCATAAGTATGATCATAATCCTATCAATGGTGATGGGAGGATTTGTATATTTTTTAACTAAAGCAATAAGAAAAGAAAAAGACATCAATGGATAAGATTGACCCACTAAATCAAGTAGCTGAATTTCATAAAACCTTTCGCCATCCAGTTCTTGAAGAACCACAGATTCCATCAGAAGACAGGTGTAAGTTGCGTATATCCTTAATTGCTGAAGAGCTTAAGGAGCTCCAAGAAGCAATAGACGATAAAGATCTCGTAGAAATTGCAGATGCACTTTGTGATATTCAATATGTTTTATCGGGAGCGATCTTAGAATTCGGAATGGGTGAAAAATTTGGGAAGCTATTCAATGAGGTTCAACGATCCAATATGAGTAAGGCCTGCGAAACTGAGGAAGAGGCAAAAAAGACAGTGGATCACTATAAAACGGAAAAAGATACAGATGCATTCTATGAAGAACGTGATGGTAAGTGGCTTGTGTATCGAGTCGGAGACAATAAAACTTTAAAGTCGATTAATTACTCCCCAGCAGATTTAAAAGGAATGCTATTCGAGTAAGTCCTTGATTGGCATTGTGATTTAAGACTCATTCTCTTAGCTAAGAAAGATTATTCATTGATAGATTCTGAAGAGTCAGGTCATGCAATTTTGAATGATCTTTTTTGCACATCATATAAATGGATTTGATGCATTCTTATTAGTCAAGGCAATTGCCTGTTTAGTTATGTAGGGTCATCAACTTTACCATTGTTTTGGTTGAAAGATGAAACACTTTTTTTTATCGTTAGTCTACTTGTTCCTATTTGAAGGATGTCTAGCTCAGGGGATTCAAAAAATCCTCTTTGTAGGAAATAGTCTTACCTACACTAACAATTTACCAGAGCTTGTCAGCAATGAAGCGAAGATCAGAGGGATTAAGTTAAAAAATACAATGTTGGCTTACCCAAACTATGCTTTAGTTGATCACCTGAAGGATGGCGAAGTACAAAAGCGTATAAGAAATGGAAAATTTGACTATGTAATTGTGCAGCAGGGACCTTCATCACAAGAAGAAGGGAGAAGAATGCTTTTGGAAAGTGGGAAAACACTAAAAATGCTTTGCAAGCAGAACGGCACTCAATTAGTCTTTTTTATGGTCTGGCCATCTCAAACGTATTATTACACATTTGATGGAGTTATTAGAAATCATAGAGAAGTAGCTACTCAAAATGACGCAATTTTATGCCCGGTAGGAGAGGTATGGAAAGATTACTTCGAAAGCCAAAAAGACTATTCACTTTATGGATCAGATGGATTTCATCCTTCACCTAAAGGCAGTAGACTAGCAGCGAAAGTTATCATTGATACGATTTTTGGAAATGAATAAACTAAAAGGTTACGCAGACTTACCCATTAGGCTGACTGTAGGTTTTCACCTTATCTACGGGACGATAGATAATATATTTTCTTGGGAGCGAATGCTAGAGTTTAGCAACTTTCTTGAAGCCTACGGAATGCCATTACCTCTCTTTTCGGCAATAATGTCGGTGTATATTCAATTCACTTGTGGTGTTTTTTTCTTTTTGGGATTCAAAATTCGACCAGCTAGTATTTTGATGATTGTCAACTTTATTGTAGCCATCCTTTTAGTTCATGTAGGCGATACATACCCGAGTACTTATCCAGCTATTTCTATGCTTGCAGGTTCAGTTTTTTTGATGCTAAATGGAGCTGGTAAAATCAGCTTAGATGTATTGATAAATAAAAAAGAGCAGTCTTAGAAGATTGCCCTTTCAGTAGAGTGGTGATTAATTGTTCTTAGTTTACACGAGCCATGTACACATTTCTGTCTCTCTCATGTTCGTCACTTACGAGAATCCCATCAACTAATTTCCATTCGTCATCGTCCGCAGAGATATGAAAACTATCGTCATCGTCTTCTATGTCTTCAATTACCAGGTAACCGCGACGATTGATGTACCATGAACCTCGTTCAGTTTCAGTTTCGCCGTAAGCATTTACTGTAATCTTTACATCATTATCACTCTGAAAGTCAAAATAGATCTCAACATCTTCCATAATTCCTCCAACGAAACCAGAAATTGCCTTAATAAACACTTCTTCAAGCATAGTGTCAGCATCTTCAGCTTCTTCTTCCATTTCCTCTTCGATATCAATCACCAATTTCCATGTGCCTACAATATCCTTTTTCGTTACTTTCTGAGCTTGACCTACTACAGAAAAACAAAGCGCTACGGCTAGTATTAAAATAGTCTTTTTCATGTTGGTTGTATTTTGTTATGCAAGGTACTAGTTATACTCTATCTGTAAAAAAAGGTTTCATTTCAAAAGAGCTATCATTCACTGAACACTATTTTATACCTTTGTATCCTGAAAACTGAAGTACGATTATGTTTGATAATTTAAGTGTAAAACTGGACCGGGCATTCAAGAACCTGAAAGGCCAAGGGCAGATTACAGAAATTAATATTGCAACTACGATCAAGGAGATCAGAAGAGCTCTAGTCGATGCAGATGTTAATTACAAAGTAGCAAAAGATGTCACTGATAACATTAAAGAAGAAGCGTTAGGAAGAGATGTACTTATTTCGGTTTCTCCTGGTCAATTATTAACGAAGATTGTTTCTGAAGAGCTTACTAAGCTCATGGGAGATACTAATGTTCCGATTAGTCTTGATGGCAATCCAAACATTATCCTTATTTCAGGACTTCAAGGTTCTGGTAAAACCACCTTTACAGGTAAACTTGCTAGTCTTTTAAAGAAGCAAGGGCGTACTGTTTTACTCGCAGCTTGTGATATTTATCGTCCTGCGGCAATTGACCAGCTCAAGGTTTTAGGCGAACAAGTAGGTGTTGAAGTGTACGCTGAGCCTGAAAATAAAGATGCAGTGAAGATTGCGAAAAATGCAATCAAGCATGCAAAGGATAATGGAAAACGAACACTGATTATTGATACTGCGGGTAGATTGGCAGTAGATGAGCAGATGATGAATGAAATATCTGAGCTCAAAAAGGAAGTAAAGCCAGCAGAAACGCTATTTGTGGTTGATGCAATGACTGGTCAGGATGCAGTTAATACAGCGGCAACCTTCAATGAGCGATTGGACTTTGATGGAGTTGTATTAACAAAACTAGATGGTGACACTCGTGGTGGTGCGGCTCTTTCTATTCGTAAAGAAGTTCAGAAACCAATCAAGTATATCTCAACAGGAGAGAAGATGGATGCCATAGATCTGTTCCACCCAGATAGGATGGCTAGCAGAATTCTCGGGATGGGAGATGTTGTAAGCTTGGTTGAAAGGGCGCAACAGAATTATGATGAGGACGAAGCTCGTCGTATAAATAAGAAGATTCGGAAGAATCAATTCGGGTTTGATGATTTCCTAGCTCAAATGGAGCAGATGAAAAAAATGGGAAGCATGAAAGATCTCTTGGGTATGATCCCTGGAATGGGAAAAGCAATCAAAGATATTGATATAGATGATGACTCACTTAAGCCTATCGAGGCGATTATTAAATCCATGACTCCCAAAGAACGTACACAACCAGAGGTATTAAATGGCACCCGAAAGCAAAGGATAGCAAAAGGAAGTGGAACCTCAATACAGGAAGTAAATCAACTTTTGAAGCAATTTGAGCAGATGCGGAAGATGATGAAGATGATGAACAAATCAGGAGGGAAGAGAGCTCTTGCCAATATGTTAGGAGGAATGAAATAACTCAAATTTTCATTATACTTTGAGTAGACCATTTTTTAAATCGCTTCCAGAAAAATTTCTGGCTTTTATTCCAAAGTGAATACATGCTAGGCTTTACATACGAACTGATTGCACAGGTTAATTCTGTATGACCTTCCATATTCTTTGTCCAAAATTCAAGTCTGTAGGGCCTTATCCAACTAAAACGAATAGCATAGCTACCGTAGAAGTACTGTAAGTCACGATAGTTTTCTTTAATCGAAACCAACTGCCCAGCAAAATTGATTAATGGCCCTGTGTGATTAGTTAATACCCCTTCGTGAAATCCATTCTGTATTTGTGGAGGATGGGGGCTGTAGAATTCTACTTTATATGGCCAAACTTGATTGTTCATAAATGTCTTAGGATCATTTAGCCATTGCCAAACTTTTGATTCATCTGATTTTATGACAAATGAAAACTTGTGTTGATGATTTCGAAAGTTGGGAGGAGCAGGTTGTAATAGCATAAACTTATTCTTGTTATAGTATTAACCAAACTCAGTGATTTGTGTTTAATTGCTGCATAAAATTGAATCACTTGACCTCAGAAGAAATCACCCATCAGTTAGAGCATCAGATAGCTTTACTTAAAAAAGAAAAGGAAGCTGACTATACTCAATTTCAAGAGCGAATGACTCTTACTACCATTCAGGACAGAGAAAAGAATGGGATTACATGGTATCCTATTCAAATAGAAAAGGACTTTATTAGTACCGGTGAACGACTTACACTCGAATTATCTAAGTCTAAAAATAGGGAGCAAAAACATTCATTTCACGTAGGATCTGTAGTTGGAATATTTTCTGGAAGCGATGAGAAAAAGACAATCAACGGAGTTGTAGGCTACTTAAAAGAGTATACGATGCGAGTTGTGCTTAACCAATCATTTTTACCTGACTGGATTAAAGAAGATAGATTAGGATTGAATCTCTTGTTTGATGACTCTACCTATCGGGAAATGAATAAAGCATTGAATCTGGTATTAAATGCAAAAAATGATCGCTTATCAGAACTACGAGATGTTTTTTATGGAAATCGGCAGGCACAATTTGGTGGAGGATACATGTATGAGGTCCCTTCATTGAATAAAGGACAGAATAGTGCTTTTGAAAAGATTGCTAGCTCAAAGGATGTTGCATTCGTTCATGGACCTCCAGGTACAGGTAAAACAACCACTTTAGTTAAGTGCATTAAAGAAACTGTGGAAATTGAAAGGCAGGCTCTTGTTTGTGCTCCGAGCAATGCCGCGGTAGACCTCCTTGTAGAAAGACTCGCTAATGAGGGCATAAGTGTATTGAGGATAGGACATCCAGCAAGATTGACTCCAGAAGTAGTGGAAAACAGCTTGGATGTAAAAATCAGTCAGCATGCAGATTTTGGAAGACTCAAGGAGATGAGAAAGCAATCTGAAGAATTTCGAACGCTTGCAAGCAAATACAAACGAAATTTTGGGAAGCAGGAAAAGACACAACGTGAAATGTTGTACAAAGAGGCTAAAAGTTTAAAGAGAGAGTCCAGGTTTTTAGAAAACTACATTTCAGAAAGCCTTTTAGATAAAGCTCAAGTAATTGCATGTACGCTTACTGGATCTTGCCATTCATTAATCCAAGATCGCCTGTTTAAGACCATATTTATTGATGAATCATCGCAAGCTTTGGAGGCCGCATGTTGGATACCCTTAAATCGTGTTCAACGAGTTATCATGTCTGGTGATCATCATCAACTACCGCCTACCATTAAGTCCAGAGAGGCTGCTAAAGAAGGACTGGAAGATACATTGTTCTACAGAGGAGTTGATAATCAAGCTGATGCTAAAGTGATGTTAGAAACTCAATATAGGATGGAGGCATCTATTATGAATTTCTCAAGTGTTCAATTCTACGATAGTAAGTTGAAGGCATCTTCCTCTGTTACTTCGAGAGATAAGATGTTTGAACCAGCCATTTATTTCGTTGATACAGCAGGGGCAGGATATACCGAAAAAGTCAAAAAGGAAACTCTTAGCACATATAACGAAGATGAAGCAGACTTACTTATCAATCTCATTGCTGATGATAAACCTGATGGACTCTCCATTGGAGTTATTGCTCCATATAAGGCGCAAGTAGAGGTGCTAAACAAGAAGGTAAACGAGTCAGAGGAAGTAGCTTCTTATCGAGAGCACATTAATATCAATAGTGTGGATGCATTTCAGGGGCAAGAACGTGATGCTATTTACATCTCACTTACCAGATCTAATTCGGATGGTGAAATAGGTTTTTTGAAAGAATACCGAAGGTTGAATGTAGCTATGACAAGAGCCAGACACAGGCTGGTAATCGTCGGAGATTCAGCAACTCTAGGATCTGATTCTTTCTTTACCAACTTAATTGAATATGTTCAGAAGCATGGTAAATACGCTTCCGTCTACGAGTTGAATTATGACATTTATAGCCGTAAATGAAAAAGGCAAACGAGTTGTCTGCCTTTTTGATTACAATATTTTGTGTCAATTACTTCTGATAGGTAACTGTCTTTACTGCTTCAATAGTTCTTGCAACATTAGGAAGAACTTCTTCAATTAATGTTGGAGCATATGGAAGGGATACATCTTTGTTGGTGATCCTGTGTACAGGAGCGTCAAGCCAATCAAATGCATTTCGTTGTACATGGTGACTTATCTCAGAGGAGATTGAAGCCAATGGCCATGCTTCTTCTACAATCACTAGCCTGTTTGTTTTTTTGACAGACTCAACAATTGATTGGTAGTCTATTGGTCTCACTGATCTAAGATCAATCACTTCAGCTTCGGTTCCTTCTTTAGTTAATTCTTCAGCAGCCTGATTAGCCACTTTCATCATTTTACCAAATGAAACGATTGTAACATCTGATCCATCTCTTACGACATTTGCTTGACCTATTTCTAATAAGTATTCTTCTTCAGGAACTTCACCCTTGTCTCCATACATCAACTCAGATTCCATGAAGATTACAGGATTATCATCTCTGATGGCCGTTTTTAAAAGTCCTTTAGCATCATATGGATTGGAAGGAACGACTACTTTTAGTCCAGCGGTATTTGCATACCAGTTTTCAAAATTTTGAGAATGTTGTTGACTTAGTTGTCCGGCGTTTCCTGTAGGCCCTCGAAATACAATTGGAACACTATATTGACCTCCAGACATGGAAAGCATCTTTGCAGCACTATTAATAACTTGATCTATTGCTACAAGTGAAAAGTTAAACGTCATGAATTCGATGATAGGACGTAGGCCGTTCGCTGCAGCTCCAACACCAATTCCAGCAAAGCCTAGCTCAGCAATAGGGGTATCTATTATTCGTTTTGCTCCAAATTCATCAAGCATACCCTGACTTACTTTATAAGCACCATTATACTCAGCTACTTCCTCACCCATTAAAAAGACATCTTCGTCTCTTCTCATTTCTTCACTCATTGCCTCGCCAAGTGCTTCTCTGAATTGGATTTCTCTCATTGTAAAAGTTGTATTTTTCGGTTTGCTAAATTAATGATGAATGCCTTATTATTGATCGTTTTCCGGATGGTTTTTAACGATGAGTATGATCGAATTACAGATATATGATTAAATAAAAAAGCCCTACCAATCTGGTAGGGCTTTTTTATTACTAGTGAGAATATTAATTATTTCACTGCTTCGTTTACAGCTTCAGCGAAGTTGGTAAATTCAAGATCATTTAATGCCATGTCTTTGTAAGACGGCTCAGCATCAACAGCTTTCTTAAGATTAGAACCTACACCAGCAGCATTACTTTGTCTAGCTGCTGAAACTGCAAGCAAGTAATAAGCATCAGCTCTTTCTACTTGATTGAATTCAGCATCTGCCATTTTGTAATCACCACTTAGCAAGTATGCAAGACCTCTATCGATCATTACATTCTCTCCGTTAGTAGCGGAAGCAAATGTAGCTTTAGCTTTATCGTATTCAGCCATTCTCACTTCAACAGCGCCTTTCATAGCACTTACTTTTCCATTGATATCATTGGAAGAAGAGCTAACACCATTAAGTGTTTCATAAGCAGCTTCGTACTCACCTTGCATAACTTGAACAGCAGCCATGTTAGCTTGTACTTCAGCAGCATCGCCCATTTTGTTCATAGCAATTTCAAGTTGAGTTGCAGCTCCGTCTAATTTAGAAGCATCTCCTCTTTTTGCCATCTCAATGTGAGCAGCAGCAAGATTGTTATGAGCAGCCCATGCTCCTGATTTGTCAGCAGCAGCTTTGTAGATAGACGCTTTTTCTTCCAAAGATGGAGTCAAGGTAGCGCTGAACATAAGCTCTTCTATAGTCAATGTATCCGCATTAGCATCTCCATTTACGATAGACTTGGCCAAAACTGCTATCTCAGCATTAGATTTCTTAGGCTTTACTGTAAGAACATTCGTTTGTGCTGTTCTTAAACCAGGATATACATCTTTGAATACTTTCTTGTAGGTAGAAAGCTTTTTCATTTCTTTCTCTTTTTCTACGAAAGAACCTGATCCATTGATGATGTTGTTGTACTGAGACTTTTCCTCAGAAGTAATCCCATCATAAGAAGCTAAAGCAGCTTTGAATGAAGCCCAATTCTGAACAACTGGCTTAAGGATGAAATCAATTGAATCTGCGGCTCCTTTATAATCATATCGATCCATTCTAGCTCTGTAGTATTTCTCGATTGTTGAAGCTCTATCTTCAGATAAGTCACTGTTTATTGTTTCAGTACCCTCTGGTGAGTGAGTACCTGTGATGGTAACTGTTCTTGTAACATTCTTCTCAGCGATGAATGCACTTAGCTCATCTCTTTTAGATGCATTAGATACACCATCATATTTTAAGGACGTTCTTAAATTAGATCTTCCTTGGTCGAAGTAGAAATCTACATTTGTTGGAACTAATTCTTCTCTATCATCATATCCATGAGCTGCGTAAGATGCCATTGTCACATCTTTCACCCATCCAGAAGTCATGATTAGGCCTTGAGCAACTGAAAGACGCTCAGACTCTTTTGTCTTTCCGTTTCGTGTATCAGTTGCAACAGCCTGTATATAAAGCGTACCTGGATTCATTCCTTCCTGATAAGGGAATGTGAAGTTTTCTGCTCTCCTTGAAGTAGTTGAAGAACTATTTGGAAAATCAGAAGCTTTCATTTCTATTGATCCAACAGTTACTTCCTGATCACCGTATACGTAAATTGTATTTAAAGTGAGCATTGTATTTTGTGGAAGAGTTTTTGGCGGAGTAACCGCACTCACCTCGAATGGTACGTTTCCTCCGTGTACTTCAAGTGGATTAGGATTCACTTGAAGATCACTCTCCTGAGCCAATTTTATCATCTTGTCAAGCTTACAACCGGAAAGCAAAATTGCTCCGGCAGCAAATGCCATGGCTAGGTTAAATTTTTTCATTTGATTCTGTTTTTTTAATTGTACAAACAATAAATAGTATAATTCTTAGTTATATCCACGCAAAATTAATCGAATTTATTGTTTTGGAGTACTAATAATTGAACTATCTAAAACTAGTATTGTATATCTTTGAGCTAATTAGTAAATCATGCAAGAGTATTTAGAGAAATATGCGTTCGGTGTTTGTACCAGGTTAGGTGAGAAACTAGGCATACCTACTTCCAGCATACGACTATTTTTTATTTACACCTCTTTCTTGACTTTCGGTTCGCCACTCATTATTTATCTGGGCTTAGCTTTTGTAATGAATTTCAGAAAACACCTCAGAAGGCGAAATAATACACTTTGGTATTATTAAAGATTACTAAATTTTTTATTTCCCTTTAAGAAATATTCAAAAAGCATCAATTTAGACTTAGGAATTGGGGACGTTAACCGACGTTTTTTTAATGTTTTATTGAAGTTAGCAATCACAGATACATGTGCTCTTAAAACCGAAAGACTGTGTTTGGGATTTCCTTCAATAAGGAATTTCATAGCAGCAACCCAGTCGAGTAGTACCCTTGCGGGAATTTTTTGCCATAATTTCTTAAGTGGAAGATTCTTCAGAAGTAGAAAAAGCCCATTACGGAAGTTAAGATAAGTTTTGAATGAATTCGATTTATCTAAAGTACCGCCACCAACATGATAAACCGTGGATTCTGGAATCGATTTGATCTTGAGGTCAAGGCTATTAATACGCCAACACAAGTCGATTTCTTCCATATGAGCAAAAAAATCTGAGTCGAATCCACCTGCCTCAAAGAAAACATTTGATCTTACCAACATGCATGCACCTGAAGACCAAAAAATATCCATGGGGTTATTGTACTGTCCTGAGTCAATTTCTAAGTGATTGAAAATCCGCCCTCTGCAGAAAGGGTATCCCAAAAAATCAAGAAACCCTCCGCCAGCACCTGCATACTCAAATAAAGCTTTATGATTATAATCCTTGATTTTAGGTTGGCATGCTGCATAGAGCTCATTATTATCCAGAAAGGATACCATAGGTTGAAGCCAGTTCTCCGTTACTTCAACATCCGAATTAAGAAGTAAGAAATATTCTGCATCAATTTTTTTTAATGCTTCGTTATATCCTCCAGCAAATCCATAATTTTTATGGAGTTTGATCAATCGTACATGAGGGAATTTTGTAGAAAGAAATTCAATTGAATCATCACTGGAATGATTGTCTGCTACAATGATTTCTGCATCTTTCGAGTGAGCGATAACGGAAGGGAGAAATTTTTCCAGATAGTTTCTCCCATTATAATTAAGTATAACAACAGAAGTTTTAATCATTTATATCATTCCTGAAAGGTCCATCCCTGGAATATTAGGCATTAACCCTTCTGTAGAGTTTTTGATATGCTCTTTTGCTTTGATATCTGCTTCATTCACGGCTTTATTTACAGCAGCGATGATTAAATCCCGCATCATCCCCTTATCGGTTCCATTAACCAGAGAATCATCGATTTCTAATGCAATCAATTCTTTGTTTCCATTAGCGCTGGCTTTCACCAGTCCTCCTCCAGATTCACCTGTTACTGTGATGTCTTTTAGCTGATCTTGAGCTTCTTTCATCTTGGATTGCATCTCCTTCACTTTGCCCATCATTTTCATCATATCAAACATGTCTCTCTATTTTTTTATCAATGTAAAGGTACCTTTTTGCCTGCGTTTTTCACCTGACACTGTTTCAAAGATTATTTCATAAAGATAAGTTCCTTCATCGGCTAAAGATCCGCTGATTGTACCATCCCACCCTGGACTTGGTTGATCCGAGGAATAAACAAGCTGTCCCCATCTTGAATAGATATTAGTGACAGCATCTTCTGTAGGCAAACCAAATAATTCTAAGTGATCGTTTAATCCATCACCATTCGGAGTGAAAGCTTTTGGGACATAAATAATAAGCTCGTATCTGACCGCCTCTGAGTTTGAAGTTAATATGAGTCCATTTGTATATGATGATGTAGCGCTTATGAACTGCCTTGGGCTCCCGTCTTTTGCATTGAGGGAAACGGGAAACTCTGGGGAATTGATATCACCCGTGGATTGAGAAAATGTCGTGCCGGTTCTGTATTCATTTGAAATACCTAAGTCAATGGAATTAACCGGCTGGGTAAATCTTGCAAGGTATTGATTGGGTTCAATTTCATCTGATTCTATCAGAGGGGGATTGGTTTCTGCTGAATAGAGCACTTGTCCACAACTATCGATATAATCAATCTTATAAAAATATTGCCGACTTAATGACCCAATTGGGTCTGTAAAAGAGGAAGAGTTTTGCGATCTCAATTCAAATTCCTGGCCTTGAATCCGTCTGTAGACATCAAAAGTTCCAACATTTACTTCATCCAAATTGATGAAAATCCCTGCTGAATCGTATGTGGAATACAGCGTCTCAAAAGGGGATAGGGATAGTTGACTTGGTTCAGCGCAAATCGCAGAACTTCTTTGGGTAACATCATTGCATGGATCATAAGATTCAACCTGAATACAATAATTTGATTTTGTGAAGGGTATATCACTAAGAACCAAGGTGCTTTGAAAAAGATAGTTGTCAAAAAGAGTCGTTTCTCCTGATTGATCTAAGATTACTCTATAGCGAACCAATGTATCTACTTCAGCGAGCTCAAGATACATGGAGAAGATATCTTTACAAGTCTCTTTTATCGAGGCAGAGAGAATTTGAGGTGCTTCTATGGATGAAATTGGAAGTAATTCTTCAAAATAGGTTGAGCAAACTTCATCTGCATTATCAAAAAAACCTTTCAGACCAATGGCGACCAGATTCGGTGATGAAAAACTGAACTCTGATTTTTGATTATTTACAAGAGTCACTGAGTCTGTTGTAGTGAAATAAACTCGGATGCTATCATAATATGAGTCTTTGGAAGTAACAGAAATATCTAAATTGCTGCATTTAGTGATTTCTATTTGAGGCTTAATTGATTCAAGAACATTAACAATTAAAGTGTCTGTTTTATCATCAGGTAAATCACTTCCAATGACTTGAACAATTTCAAACGTTCCAGTTTCTTGATAGGTAAATGTCTGACTACTTGTGATACCAGCTCCTTCAAAATAAAAATATTGCCTTGTTACGTCACCGAAACCATCATGTTCAGTAATATTTATGGTAACTGGCGAGCAGCCACGATCAAATTCAACAGAAAAACGTCCTTTACTGCTGAATGCCTGGCTACTAGCAGTAGCAGGCAGGATAATAAGTAAAGCAATATGTATCCAGCGCGGCATCAATTAGAAATACAAACAAAGTCTGTAAAGTTAACCTTTAAAGAGCTGGATTATTTTATCAATGCTCATTGGTTTCTGTTCACCGGATTGCATGTTTTTAATCATGTACTCTCCAGAACTCATTTCATTATCACCAATAATGAGTGCATAAGGAGTCCGAATTTTATCGGCGTAAGTAAACTGCTTTTGAATTTTCACAGATTCGGGATAGAGGTCTGCTTTGATTCCAGCAGCTCTCAATTGCATCACAATGGATTGACCATGTCTCAGGTTTTCTTCGTTGAAGTGTAAAATAAGGATTTCAATCTGCTGAGTTATTTTTTCAGGAAATAAATTAAGCTCATCCATTACGTCATAGATTCGATCCAATCCAAATGATATTCCTATTCCGGATACTCCATCTAATCCAAAGATTCCTGTAAGGTTATCATATCTACCACCTCCACAAATACTACCCATTCTCACACTAGTGGGTTTTACTTCATAGATCATTCCTGTATAGTAGGAGAGGCCTCTGGCAAGCGAAAGGTCTAGTTCTACTCTTAAATTTCTTTCCTTAAACTGGTTGAGTCTTTCAAAAAAGCCTAAAAGCTCTATTACTCCGGTATTTGAGTCGTCTATTGATTTGACTTTATTCAGAAGTTGGTCTCTGTCTTTTAAAATAATGAGATCCATTACTTCATCTATTTTAGAGGAATCTCCTCCTAAGGCAAGGACATTATCTACAACCTTCTCTCGTCCAATCTTATCCAGCTTATCAATTTCGGCCGTAAAAGGAATGGCTTTTTCTTTTAACCCTACATAATCAGCTAAAAGGAATAATATCTCTCTATGATTGATTTTAACTATGTAATCTTCAAGGGCTAAATCATTGAATACATCATGGAATAGAAGTGTCAGTTCTACTTCGTTCCATATTCCTTTACTCCCAACAATATCTGCATCACACTGATAAAACTCTCTGTACCTGCCTTTTTGAGGTCGATCTGCTCTCCATACAGGTTGAATCTGATAGCGCTTAAATGGAAAAGGGATTTCATTTTGATTCATGACTACAAATCTGGCGAACGGGACTGTCAGGTCATATCGAAGACCTTTTTCTGAAATTTTGCTAGATAAATGTTTACTTCCTTCCTTATAATCGTCTTCTGTTGCTTTGCTTAGATAATCCCCGCTATTTAAGATTTTGTAAAGCAGTTGATCACCTTCATCGCCATATTTTCCTGTAAGGGTAGATAGGTTCTCCATTGCTGGAGTTTCTAATTGACTAAAACCATATTTTATAAAATTCTTCTTAATTTTTTCAATGATGTAGCTACGTTTCGCAGAAATGGTAGGACCAAAATCTCTGGTTCCACGAGGAAGTGAAGGCTTACTTTTAGACATTAAATATTGTTTTGGACAAAACTACATAATAACCTAAATTTGCGGCTCATTTCACGTAAGAAGACCAAGAAAATGGCCGTAACAAGATTAGAAAGAAAAGGAAGAAAAAATAAAAATGTCGCTAAAAATAGAGTGAACACAATGAAGCGTTTAAACGCTGTTCCTTCTATTAAACAAGTTGATATTGAGGAGATTAAGGCTGAGTTTGCAAACAAGGCTAAGTCTAAAAAAGAGGAACCTAAGGCTGAAAAAGCTGCTCCAAAAAAAGAAATAGCGCCTAAGAAAGAAGCTGCACCAAAAGCTGAGGTAGCTGATGCTCCGAAGAAGGAAGTGAAAAAAGCTGCGCCTAAAAAGAAGGCAGAGCCGAAAGCAAAAGTTGCTGAGAAAAAAGAAGCAAAGCCAAAGGCAGAAAAAAAAGAAACGAAGAAAGCTGCTCCTAAAAAGCCAGCTGCTAAGAAAAAAGAGGATAAATAAGTATCCTTATTTATTAAGACAAACAGAACTTCTCGAAATTTCGAGAGGTTTTTTTATGTATAAACAAAAAAGGCACTGACTAGTCAGTGCCTAAGGATTAGGGATTAAGTGCTAATTACATAACTGTAATTTTTCCTCTGATTCTTTTTACTTCTAATGTAACATCCCTCATTACTTCTTTGGTCAAAATAAAATTGGGATCGTTTTTCATTTTCTCTTCAATGTTTTTCATGTCTCCTTTATAGAGCCTATCTAGAATTGATAATTCTGCAATCATGTCAGCGATGGTATCATCGAATGGAAGATCTTCCAATACTTGAATAATATCTAGCAATGCTTGCTCTTCGCCAAGGACTATTTTCACTAATGGCTCAAGTAATTTTTCGTTTTCCGGTGTTTCAGGGTAAGTTTCTAAGGTAATGACTGCTTGATACAAACCTTCAACAAAGCTTCCAGTAAGTGCAAGACCTGCCATTGTTAAATGGTGATCCTCTTCCATTTTTACGCTTGTCTCTAGAAAAAGCTTTCCAAGTATCCGGGAGATTTCATCTTCGTTTTGTGCGGCTATGTGACCTCTAAATTCATTCAAGTCATCTTCATTGTAGATTGCAGAATCCCCGAGGAATTCAGCCATTTCATGAGAAGCTTTTAGGTACTCAATACAATCATTTTCATGACCATAAGCGGCCATGTAGCTTATATCTGAAGCATATACACCCATATTAAGAGCCATTTTGTCACGATTACTTTTATAAGATTCTATGCCTTCAAGTGAATTGATGTGCCCTTTATCGAATTCTGCTTCAATGGATTTGAGTGTGAAAGGAACCAAAGAGGGAGGTGGTAAGTCCTCTAAAAGTTGCTCTAAATCATGTATGGTTTTCTCTTCCTTTAGCTCTTCTCTAGACTTTTCATTTTGATTTGTACTGGATGTACATCCAACTAAAAAGGAAACAAGAGTTAATAGGATTATGACTTTATATGGTGACTTCATAGGGTTAGTTTAATAACTTCGTAATTCAAGTTTAAGGTTTTTTGGACTAAAAATTCTGTCTTTCTATGTTTTATGTTATAGGTGATAACATCTATTTACTTAGATGCCAATATTGAACAAAACTCCCCTTGCATCATATTTTTTGTCATCCAGATAGATTTGCACTTCACTAAAAAATGAAAATGGTTTGACAGAAATGGAAAAATACGCTTCACCATCGTTGAAGAAAATGTCTATAACATCATGATCAATAAGAATATCAACTTTTAAATTGTCTGGATCAATCGAAAGATTAGATTCAATAATTTCAAGATCACCAATGCTTGATTTAGATCTATCGAATTTAATGATTTTCCTTTCGGTATCCCATTCCATATTCATGGAAGAAGCGGGATCATTTAGGATCATTTTTAAGTTTGAAAATTTTTGATCTATGGTAAAAGAATACCATGAAGGACCTTCAGCTACGAGCTTACTAAGCTTTCCTCTTCTCTTTCCTGTGAATTTCGATCTAAAGTGAGATGTAGGAAATAAGAGGATATTTTCATCTTTGATGTCAACTTCTAAAGGCAAACTGAATGTTGGAGAAGTTGAGTTTGTGTTTTTTTCACTTTGCGCAATCAGGAGTGTTTTATCTCCAGTATGAAATAGATTGGCAGATTGAAAATTACTCCCTTCAAACAAAGAAGATGGAGTACCTAAGGGAATAAAAGATGCCCCATCAAAGCTACCTATTTGGTACTTTATCTCTTCCTGATTTAAGACAAACAACCATTGGCTACCTATTTGTGATAATGAGGCACTTTGTAAAGGAGTTTCATAAACTATTTCCGAACTACTTTCCCATCTAAGAAAATCTACAGAAGTGTGTATTTCTAGTTTGTTTCCATTGGTTAATACAAGAATCCATTGTTCCAGATTGCTGTCCCACGATATACTTGGATTGAAGCCCTCTGTTTTGAGAACAGATCTGTCGTTCCAATTAGATTTTCCATCCGCACTTGTCGAAATGATTAATTCATTGTCATCTACCCAATACTTAATCCAAGGCTCAGAGAGACCACTACTATTGAATAGGTCGTATTGTACTTTCCCATAGGAATCACCTATAGAGATGGATTGATCATAATCCCAGTCAAGTAAGTTTACGCTTTTCAAATGACCCAATTCATCTGTACCAGTGGTATAATAAAGGTGATAAAGTGAATCCTCTAATAATAGACTTACCGGTTGATTTTTCTTACCATGGTTTATTGATGCATGAAAGCCTGATGGGACGTAGTTGCTTTGAGAACCTTGTCTTTCACTTGTTGATGTATTTTCTTCTTTTTCTGTAGTGCTGCAGGAAAGAAAGTATCCAGAAATAAAAAGAAGAGCTAGTTTCTTAATCATTCAGTGAAATTAGATAGAATCTACTTCCTCTTCAAGATTAAAGCCGAAATCAATGTGACTATTAAGCCAACAGGGAAAATTTCAACAAATGTCATAGCTACCATTATATGAGGTTGTTTATAGGTTTCCATCCACTCGTTGATGTCATTTATTTGTTCTAGTTTTTCTTCATTCTCAATATCCATCTGCTCTATCAGTTCTACTTGTGATGCGGTATACTTATCTACAAAGTCTGGAGCGAAATTAGGCATATAGATCATCCATCCAATTACATAAATGGTGGAAGCAACGAGCGTTATACCTAAGCCATTTAAGAAAGCTTCTTTAAATGAAAGAGATCCGTTTTCATCACGAATTCGTTTGATGCCTACAAAAACTGCTGAAAGCGCAGCTATCATAATAGCATAACCGAGTATTTCGGCTAGTGCAAAATCTGGATTATCTTCAAAACCTAATAATATAAACCAAGAGCTGACAATCATACAACCGCTTATCAACCCATACTTCAATGCTATTTTAGTTTTCATATCTTTTTTCTTTCAAATCACGATTAAATGATTCGTTTTTTATTCATTCTTTCGGGTGATTTTATGCTTTCCCCTCGAAAGAATGATCTATCAAGGCTAGGTTCCGCGCTTTTTGAATAGCCTGCGTTCTTCGTTGTACATTGAGTTTGGCGTATATATTTGATATGTGAGTTTTGGCGGTATTCAATGAAACAAATAGCTTATCTGCTATCTCCTGATTTGAAAATCCTTGTGCTAATAATTCAAGCACCTGTACTTCGCGTTTGCTTAAACCAAGCTTCAAAGCATCGTATTTATCTGAAGCTTTTTTAGTTTTGAAACTTGATGTGCCTAACCAAATACCAAATGCAAGAAAAAGAACTCCTATAATTCCGCCAAACAATTCCACCTTAATGTCCCTAACCATTGTCTTGTAATGCACGACTTGTAGGGAAATCATTAGGAGGCCCATAATGCCACCGTATACCCAATAGATTCTATTTAATTTCTTAAGCTTTTTCAAAATCTTTATATATTATCAATCTAAAATCACTCTTATGCTGACGAAAACTGCCTATATCATTGCTAGACTAGCTGCCGCCTTTATAATGGCACAAACGCTTTATTTCAAATTTACTGGATCTCCAGAATCTATGTACATCTTCAAGATGGTGGGAATGGAGCCATGGGGAAGATGGTTAATTGGAATAATGGAATTGATAGCTGCTGTCTTGTTGATAATACCTCGCACTGCATGGGTAGGGGGTGTCTTGGCTGTTGGGCTAATGATTGGTGCTATAGGAATGCACTTAACAATATTGGGAATAGAAATTATGAATGATAAAGGGCAGCTTTTCTATTATGCTCTTATCGTTTTTCTATGCGGTTTGTATGTTATTTTTACGAATAAGGATAAAATCTTTAAAGATGTTTTACCCAAAATATTTAAGAGATAATGAAAAAGATTTTTTTGATTTTAGCAACTATATCTGGTGCTTGCGGAGGATCAACAAACACTTATTCTGAACCTATTGAAGGAAGTCAAATTCCACCCAATGCGATTGTTTCTGACTATCAGGGAAGGCAAGGGCTTCAAAAAGTTACATTAAGATCAGATGAAATCACCATAGGAGAAGGCGACTTTCTTGATGGCTTGTATCATGGAACCTGGACCGCTTATGATACCCATGGTAAGGTACAGTCAATTACAACATACCTTAATGGGAAAAAGCAAGGAGTT
The DNA here is from genome assembly GCA_039984955.1 of Marinobacter alexandrii. NCBI lineage: Bacteria > Pseudomonadati > Pseudomonadota > Gammaproteobacteria > Pseudomonadales > Marinobacteraceae > Marinobacter > Marinobacter alexandrii. The sequence goes on along the minus strand of JBDWTN010000007.1, from coordinate 140,882 downwards.
GAGCTTGTGTTTGACAATCTTGGGTATGTAGAAACCAAAGCCTATTACAATGACGATGTGCTAAATGGCGAATACCTTATTTATAAGCGTAGAAATATAGTAGAACGCAAAAATTATAGTAATGGAGTGCTGAGTGGATTGCAACAGAAGTTCTATGTGGATGGAAAAACGATGGAGGAGTCCAATTATGAAAATGGAAAGATCCATGGATTAGCTAAATGGTATGATCAGGAAGGAAATTTAAAGATTGAATATGAGTATGATATGGGGGAGCTAATCAGTGATGGTTCCTAAAAATCTTAGCTAGTAATTCTATTGACTTATGAAGATGTTGTGTCTTGTTCGAACAACTTATCAAAGGTGAAGGTGGTGACACATCTCGCCGAGGTGGTATCTGCAGAAAGTATAAGACTGGCTCCTGTTAATGTGAATAGGTATTCATCACAAATAATTTCGTTTTCCTCTTCTACACATAAGCTTAATACATCTCCTACGCTCCATGTGCCTTCTGTTACACTTGTTCTTTGCTGAAATGAGTAAGTATTACTATTGAGGATTAAACGAAAACAAGAGACATCACCACAGTCCACTTCTTCCGAAATATTTCGTGCATCGTCAGAACAGTTCGTAATATCAATTCTTTGTCCTATCCAGGTACCAGTAAGTACTTCAGTTAAGCGATCATCATCCTTGCAACTAACGATGTAAAAGACTGTAATTAGAAGGAATGGAAGAATTTTTTTCATAAAGTAAAAGTAAATCAAAAATCGCATAATAATATTGCTATCAATATGAGTGGATTGGCATTTTCTAGCATGCGTGTAGGTAAGAAGTATCGTCTAATCAATTATGGCGAAGTGAACGAGTTTATTCTTTTCGAGGTAATTGGAAGAAATGATTACCGTTTGAAGGATATTTTTTCAATGGAGAATTACTTGATGAGCGAGCTTATTCAGTATGGAAAAGGAGATGATTTTGAGTTGAGAGAGATTTATGATTGAATATATGTTACTTAACGTACCCTTATGAAAAATATCTTAATCCTTTGTGGTGGCCAATCACCAGAACATGTAATATCAATTCGTTCTACAAAAAACATCATTAAGGAAATTGATAAGTCTCGATATAATTTTTCAATAATAGGAATATCTAAAGCAGGCAGTTGGAGATTGGTGAGAGAGGATGAGCTGGCAGAGGAAATTACGACTCAAGGAGAACTGGTTTCTATTCATCCCGGAGGTCAAGATTTTTTTGTTTCTAACAATAAATCAATTGGAAGATTTGATGTAGTGTTTCCTATCCTACATGGTCCGAAAGGAGAAGATGGTACTATTCAGGGACTTCTGTGTCTATTGGGAATCCCATTTGTAGGCTCTGATGTGCTTGGCTCTGCAGCTTCAATGGACAAAGACGTAGCAAAACGCCTTTTAAGAGATAGTGGGATTAAGGTAGCGGATTGGATCTTGATCATCCGTGGTGATGAAATACCTACTTATGCTGAGGTATCTTTCCTTGGTTCTGTGGTATTTGTGAAACCAGCAAATATGGGGTCATCTGTAGGTGTACATAGAGTGACAAATGAATCCGAATGGAATGTTGCTATCAAAGATTCGCTGCAGTATGATCGAAAAGTACTCGTAGAAAAAAAGGTAGAAGGTAAGGAATTAGAATGCGCGGTTTTAGGTAATGATCATCCAAAAGCCTCAGGAGTTGGGGAAGTGATATCAGGTAATTTCTATTCGTATGAAGAAAAATACGCCTCTTCATCAAAAGCAACGACTAGGATACCTGCAGATGTTGATCTTAAATATGTAGATCAATTAAAAGCAACAGCAATCAAAGCATATAAAGCATTGGGCTGTCAAGGAATGTCACGTGTAGATATGTTTTTTCAGGATAATGGAGAAATCTTGGTCAATGAGGTAAATACCATCCCCGGTTTTACAAGTATTAGCATGTATCCCCAACTTTGGGAGCAGGAGGGGATGAGCTATTCGGACTTAATTAATGAGCTTATTGAATTGGCTATCGAAAGAGGAACCTGATTATAGTTTATCCGGCGAATTCGATGATTGCATCAATTGACATCCGATCTCTTAGTCCTTTTGAATAATGTACCGCTCTTATGATCCCTTTTTCATCCATTAGGAACTCCGCAGGGATTGTTTTTATAGACTCATTTCCTGACATCCAATGTACTGGAACTTTGCTTTTTTTTGCTTCAATGACTTGCTGGAAGAAGGATTTGAAATGACTTTTTGCAGATTTCAATCCTGAACTTTCCACGCCGTATGCATCATACCAAGTTTTTTCAGGATCTGAGATTAAGGGAATAGGAGAGATACTACTGTGAAAATCACTAGAAACCATTAATTCTTTTTTTGACTCGAAAAAGAAAATCATTTCAAGACCTTTCGCTTTTAAATTTTCGTAATGCTTTTGAAGATTGTGAACTCTGGTATTGCAAAAAGGACATCCGGCATGCCTGAAAAAGGCGATGAGTACTTTTTTTCCTTTGTATTTGGATAAATCTATTTCTCTATCAAAAATGTCATTGATTTTAAAAAGTGGGGCAGGAGCATTTATATCTAACGTAAGCCTACCATCTGTATTTGGCATATATTATTTCTCTGATTGGTAATCTAATGTTGTAACATACGAAGTATTTAACAAGTTTAGCTTTGATAAAATTGTTGTGAACTTTTTGGTCCATCACCAGCTTAATAAATCATGAACTATTGGCAGATTATTAAAAATGCATATTCTGGATATGCTAACTATCTATGGCAAGAAATTTCTATGCCTCAATGGCATAGCTATTTTTATTGGCTATTGGGTGTTTCTGCCTTTTTTTTAGTTTTAGAATGGATAAAGCCATGGAGGAAAAATCAAGCAAAGTTTAGGAAAGATTTTTGGCTTGATCTCTTTTATATGTTTTTTAACTTCTTTCTTTTTTCCCTGATTGTATTCAATGCAGCGTCTGATGTGGTGGTTGTTTTTTTTAATGATGTATTGGCTTTAATAGGCATTACGAACTTGGTGGCTTTTGAAGTAATGAACTGGCCAGTTTGGGCTCATTTACTTCTCGGCTTTATAGTGAGGGATTTTGTGCAATGGTGGACACATCGCTTGTTGCACCGGTCAGCTTTTTTATGGGAATTTCATAAGGTACATCACAGTGTCAAAGAGATGGGCTTTGCTGCACATTTAAGATACCACTGGATGGAGACAATTATCTACAGGACGATTGAATATATCCCACTTGCATTAATTGGAATTGGATTAAGGGATTTTTTCGTAATTCATATTTTCACCTTAGTAGTTGGCCATTTTAACCACTCCAATTTCAAACTCAATCTAGGTCCGTTGAAATATGTTTTTAACAATCCACAAATGCACATTTGGCATCATGTGAAAGCATTGCCAGAAGATCGATCTTATGGTGTGAATTTTGGGTTGACTTTGAGTATCTGGGATTATCTCTTCAAAACAAGTTACATACCTGAAAATGGGAGAGACATAGAACTAGGTTTTCCAGGCGATGAAAATTTCCCTGAAAATTTCGTTGGACAAGCAGCTCACGGTTTTACTCGTACTTCTGAAGATTCATCCAGCCACCACCATTAACTACGCTAAAGCCATTTGCTTTTAACATGCGTTTAGCTGAACCACTTCGCATGCCAGAAGCACAGCATGTCACTATAGGTTTAGACTTATCAAGCTGACCTATAAATTTTGGCAAAGAGTCTAATGGAATATTTGTAGAATTTCTGAGGTGTCCTTCTTCGTATTCAGTTTTAGAGCGAACATCTACGATGATTCCTCCTTCATTTAAGTATTGCTGAACTTTTTTATTCTTTCCGGTGAGGAATCCGAGCATGATTTTTTTCTTTAAAACTAAAAGCAATCTGATAAACTTCAACTCTATAAGATCGCTTAAAGTTCATCCCTCACTTTTAATTGAACGGATCAGACCATTTATCATTGGAGTAGATGTCAGATCCCGTTAAGGTTTTTATAAAAGCAATTACTGCATCTTTTTCTCCTTGAGTCATATTTAAGTTTTGAGTATTGCCCATTGGATTCAGACGTCTATCCAAACCATTTCCGGCAGCAGGGATATTATCGTAATGATCTAAGACATCTTCGAAATCTTCAGAAAACCCTGTATGCATAAATGGGCCATTGACCTCCCCCGAGGTATTGAATAGATCCCTTAGCGATGGAGATCTGGTTACTTCTGTATCTGTTCCACCACTTAAAGACGCGATGATTCCATTGTTTCCGCTTCTTGGATCAATGTCAAACTCTGGAGCTCGATGGCAAGCATTACATCCTATTCCACCACCTACTCTAACTCCGTTATTATTAAAATCAACCCGATCCATGAAAAGCGCTTTTCCCTCATTTTCAAGTTCTGAGAAATTAGGAAAATCTGTGTTTTCGTTATTTACTTGAGCTCTACCTAAATCATACTTTGAGTCAAATGATTGAATACTTCTGATAAACTGACCTAAGGCATTTTGCATTCGTTGCTCATTCACTTCAGTATCTCCATATATAAATGTGAAAAGCTCATTGTAGTAGTCTATGGACTCTAGCTTTTCGAAAAGACGTGATATGTCATCATTTCCTTCTTCTCCACTAAATCCCATTTCTATGTGATCTTGAATGGGCTGAGTGGTTTGACTTTCTAGACTAGTTGAGCGTTCATCCCAAAAGAAATTCACTTCATCTGCAAAGCGTGCGTTCACCAGCCTCATAGAGTGTCTGCCAGTGCTTCCATTCACACCTGTAGATGCAATATCCCCATCACTAAATCCAAAAGATTGTTGATGACAACTTGCACAGGCTACTGTGTTATCTATGGATAAATTCTTATCATAGAAAAGTACTCTTCCAAGAATAGATCCATTATCCGTGATTGGATTTGTTGTTGTATTATCTTTCGATATATACGATGGAATTTCCTGGTTAGCGTAATTTGGAAGATTAGTTAAATCAATTCGATTTTCGAATTGAACCAGTATTGCGCTTTGTTCAATATCAACTTCAATTACTTCTTCTTCAGAACTGTCGCAAGAAGAAAATAGAAAAAGGAAAGCGAGTGGTATCAGCAGTTTAGTCATAATCGTCTTTGAATTTTAAGGTTAGACGATGAAAAGACTAAATTCCTGTGCTAGGGGATTGAGATTCGATGAAAAGATGTATTTGAAGGATAAAGAAGTGATCTATGTTTAATTTCTCCAACTCGAAAAGAGAAGTTAAGAGGTTCCAGAACGTTTATTAGGATGGATTGTCTAAGATATACTAAACGACAAGTTGCCTTCCTTCTGTCTCCGCCTTCTTATCCAGTCCTGCTCCAATCGCAAGACCAATGGACATACCGATTGGTAAACCCAATCCAAGAAAAGCGAAATTGTCTAAACTCATGCTAAAGATCATTCCGAAAGGAATGCCGAAAACTGCCATGCCTAGAGACATCCATAGTGTCATGTAGTAGCTTTTGGTTGTGTATTTGAGTTTGGTCACGGCCCTATTATAGATTTTAGCATATGTTTTTGTAGTCAATTTTAAAAGGTGCTGATCTGAGTCTTGAATTTCATTCAGCGCTTCTAATTCAGAGTTGCTTATAGAGATAAAATCAGTAGTTAATTCTTTCTCATTCAGTGAATTAATGAGATTGTTTAGCGACTGATATTTTTTGTCTTGCTTCTCTGTAAGAGAAGATCTGTCTTTCGGTAGAATAAGTTTCATGTAAGGTGAGTTACTGAAAACTCCAATTTATTACAGATGTGGACTGCAATTATCAACTTAGTTTTAAATAATAAAACTTAATAATAAGTTGTTTAACTTAAAATTAAGTTGTAAGTTTGTGTAGCTGATCAATTTTAACTCTTAGAAGTATGACTACTTTAACCAAGGCAGAAGAGAAGATTATGAAGATTCTCTGGGATATTGAAAAAGGTTTTATCAAGGATATCCTTGAGCAATATCCCAACCCTAAACCTCCATACAACTCTGTATCAACAATTGTAAGGGTATTGGTGCAGAAGGAGATAGTAGGCTATAATGCCTATGGCAAGACTTATCAATATTATCCGATGGTATCCAAGGAAGAGTATAGCAAGGGGCAGTTGTCTCGATTGGTTTCAGACTACTATAATAACTCCTTGAAGCAGGTAGTGAACTTCTTTTCAGAAAGTAAAAATCTTGATGAAGAGGAATTAAATGAAGTAATGAAAATGCTTAAGGAACTAAAGTCTAAGAAAGATGAATGAAGCTATCTTATTTCTATTAGAATCAAGCGCGACTCTGGGTATTCTGTATCTTATTTATCACGCATTACTGAGAAAAGAAGCTTCCCTCAATTTCAACAGATTTTATTTGTTAGGTGTTCTTGTTTGCTCATTTACTTTACCACTTTTAAGTATTGATTTCACTTCTGACAAGGGAGGTATAATTGATCAGCCAATTAAGCAGCTGAGTGATGCACGTGTTGGTTATCAGGATATAGTGAAGAACTGGTCTTATGGAATAATAGATCAGAATTTTAGCTCATCTTCGATAACATCTATAAAAGAGGGAAAACACAGAAATCTGTTTTTTGATATACTCTTGATTGTTTACGCCATTGGTTTGATTGTCTCTATTTTTCGACTCATTTGGATGTTGAGGTGGATTTTCAAATTGAAGTCGGGAAACTCGAAAGAGATTGTGAGTGGGCTAACTATCGTGAAGGTTCCACAGCCGATAGCACCATTTTCCTTTTTGAATAGTGTCTTTGTTTCAATAGAAATGTTGGATAGTGATGAGTTTGCCCATATACTGGAACATGAAAAGACTCATATTCAACAAAGACATTCCTTTGATTTGATTATTGTTCAACTTCTGAGTGCTATTCTCTGGTTTAATCCAGTGATCTGGTGGCTCAATAAATCTTTAAAAACTACACATGAATATATAGCAGATAGAAAAATGATTAAAAAGGGTTATTCCTTGGTTGAGTATCAAACTTTGCTTTTGAGACAATTGATCAGCAACAACTCATTCGGGTTAGTACACAATTTCAATTTATCATTCATTAAAAAAAGAATAACCATGATGAACATACAAAAGATCGGTAACCTTGGAAAGTTCAAGGTAGCCACAGTAATCACATTGACAGTACTATTTAGTTTGGTCATTGTCCAATGCAATTCAAAGCTGGAAGAGCAGGATCTTTCATTGACAGAAGAGTTTTCAGTTGACTTCCCGGTAATTCAGGATACTAAGTACGTTTTCAACATCAGTTCAGAGGTGCGTTTTGATATAATCATTAAAAATGATCTAATTTATTTCAAAGACGAACTAATGACGTTGAAAGAGCTCTCAAGCTTTGATGGGGATTTTCATCCAAAAGCACAAATGATTCTAAAGGTGGACAAGAACCAGCAGATGAAACTTGTGCGAAATGTGCAAGACGTGCTTCGTGAAAAAGAGCTGAGGATGATCGTTTATGTTGGAAAAAATGAGTCCGGTGAGCTTCTGAATATTCCAATGATGTTACCCCCCGCTCCCAATAGTAAATCAGGAATCACAGTACCAGAATTGACAGATAAGTTTGTTCAAGAGAACGGCATTCAACTTCTTGATGTGGATATGGGGAAAACTCAGGAACAATATTCAGAGCTTATTTATAAATCCCTTCATGATCCAATGATTGACAAGTCTGCCTTCGTAGTTAGAGGAAGGTATGAAGATGATGATACATATGAGGAATATTTAACTAGTCTGAATTCAATGAAGCAAGGTTACTATGACTATTATGAAGAAAAAGCTCAAGAGCTTTATGGCAAAAGCTTCTATGATATCAATAGAGCACAAAAAACAAGTGAGAAGGCAAAACAACAATATCGTGAGGTAAGGAGAGGAGTGCCTATGGCAATTTCGATAGAGTAGATCGAATGCCTTACATTCTGAGTGAGTAATATTCTACTCGCTCAGAATGTTTTAAAATATGGATCATTGTACTCTAAGTAGAATTCTTCCAATAAGCTCCAAAACTCGTCTGTGTATCTACCATCTGACTTCCTGATTATGATCTCTCTTTGATTAAATTCTTTTTCTCTGAAGCTGAAAGCAGCCATTTTCCTAAAAACCTTACTACCCGATTGGTTTCTCACTTCAAGAGATTCGGTCAGGCAGAGTTGTGACTTATTTGCCAGTTCAATGAACCGATCCATTTCTCTTTCAGGAAACAGTACATAGAACGTTCCATCTTTGGACAACAATGCAAGCACTGCCTTGAGTAGAGCTTGCATAGGTAGATCAGAAGAATGCAGTGCTTGATTCTTATCATCTATTGTTCCTTTCTGACTATCAGTAAAAAAAGGGGGATTGGATAGAATTAAATCATAGGTAGAGTCAACAGAGAAATCTTGAATAGGAGATTGGTAGATCTTCAGTCGCTCACTCCATTTCGAATCTGAAAAGTTTGATAAGGCTTCTTCGAATGCTGACGTATTAATCTCAACTGCTTCGATTTGACTTTGCTGCGTTGCTTGTGCCAGCATAAGTGAGAGTAGTCCAGTACCAGCTCCAATATCCAGTATCTTTTTAGGTTCGGCATTAGCATTGATCTCACTCGCCACCCAGGCTCCAAACAGGCATCCATCGGTAGTTACTTTCATTCCGGAATTGGCCTGCTGTATTAGAAACTGCTTGAATTGAAAGTAATCGTTGGACATTGAAGCTATTAGGTATTACAAACTGAACGAAACATTAAATTTCAATCCAAATTTAGATGCGTTATCATCTATGTAAGTCAGTCGGTGGAAGGCTTGAACAGAAAGGATTTTAAAAATATTTTCAATGCCATAACCAGCCTCTAAATAAGGTGTGCCATCCCATTGACGAAATGGTAGAATAGGATTATCGTTTGCGTCTCGTTCAAAGTTTGAAATAGCAATATTTTCTTCTCGAATATCACCCAATAATCCATTGGCATTTACAAATAGTCGCCACTTCAATTTCTTCAGTAGGGGAATTCGGTTAAAAATGAATCCCTCAAATGAGTGCCTATATTTTAGTTCTACATACCGATCTGACGAGAACTCGAAAAAGTTCATGAGGTTATATGCAAAGCCTACATAGAAAGGAGTTTCATTTCCAATGGGATTGAACAGTAAGGTATAAGGGACAGTGCCCAATTGGTAACCTCCAGTCAGGTTAAAGTTAGATACTCCGAAAAGCCCCATTTTTTGTTGTTTCTGAAAAGAGAGTTTCAGTTTGTGATATTCAAAATCACCTCCTGCGATATCTGAACCATAGGTGTAGGTGAATTCGTAGACGGGGAATCTAATCGGCCCCAGGTTGATTCGTTGATTGTCATTTACGAGGATGATTTCATCTTTTCCGTATCGCGTTTTGATGGTTGCTTCATTTACGGAATAATCTGTTTGAGTAACCGTTCTGGCATCATCGGTGAAAAAGCTAAAGTCAAACAAAGGCTGAATCTCTACATGTTTGAAGGATAGCGTGCTATTAATGCCTTGGCCTAGCTGCCTTTGAAAACTAAGTTTGTATTTCTGCTTTAGAAAAGGCTGAATGAGAGTGCCGAAACGACTGAAAGTATAGAACAAACTATTCGCACCAATGTCTTCATTCAACAACCAGACTTGCTCAACTTCACGCTGCTGTTCGTATTTTATTTCAGTCCAAGGATTCCTATTGGCTAAAAAGGAAACGTACGCTGTGTATTTCCATCGTTCATCATCAAAGCCATAGCCTGTGTAGCCACCGATCGTCCATTTGTTGCTTAAATTAATATTTGTTCTCAGGCCCATTCCCAACCTTATCCCTTCAATATCATTGTTACCAAAGAAAGTAGTGTAAGGTCCTATATCTATCGGTCCTGCTTTGATGAAGCCTGTCGTAATGAATTTCGTTATTTCTGTAATGTTTCGAACAACAGGGATCTTCTTTAGTGAATCAATCATAGAAAATACATTCACTTCAATCGCAGTAAGTGAATCATGGCGTGCTTCTGCCCAGTATTCTTCGTCAGACTCTCTCACATTGGGATCAAGAGAAATGACATTCATATAGAATTCATTGTCTTTTGGTTGATCAACCACAAAGTCCTTGTTGGAGACGTAGAACTTGGCTAAAATACCTGCTGTTTTCTTTGTGACAGGTTTCAGATCTACAACTACCCGAATTTTGGCTGGTAACCACGGCCCGGAAGTGGTAGGTGCTAACTCTTGTTGGATCTTGATTTTTTCAACAAAATTGAGGTTAGCCGTTTTAGGAACGAAAGCATCAATTTGTTTTAACGCATAATCGTCTTTCGTAATCCACATGGAGCCTGTGAAGGCAAGATCAAGCTCTTGTTTTGGGAAGAACTCCAGCTTATAGCAATAATCATCACCAATGTAGAGACTATCCACTAGCTCATATTCATAGATGAGTTTCCATCCATTGGCTATTGGGCTTGCAAACTCTTTGCCTACGATATTTAACCAGTTTTGGTAGAAATTGTATTCCTGATAAGTGCTTCCAATCAATTGAGAAGTGAGGGTTCCATCGGTAACTCCAATGCCGCTTACTTTGGTGCGTATGACTTGCTCATGCTTTGCATAAGGTGCTTTCCTAAAATAGAACCGTGAAATAGCTTCCGACATCATCAATGGAAGAATGGGCTTGCCATCTTCTCCTGCAATCTGATCAATACTATCCATAACATCCAATACCTTCTGCATGAGTTTGCGATCACGCATCTCATCGGAGATGTTGTCTAAATCAAACTCGGTACGTGTATAGCTTTCGTAATCGTAGGCTGCCAACTTTCGTTTATCGTGCTTGTCTTTGTTTTCAATGACTTTGCGCATTACAGCAAAAGCTGGGTTTTCTCCTGGCGTCACCACTACTTCGTTTAATGTCATGATGTCTTCAGCAAGCTGAAAATTTATCACTTGATTTTCACCACGCTTTAAGCCCTTAACTCGCTTAAGAAAGCCTACATATGTGACATAAATAGAATCTACATTTAGACTTGTAGACGCAGTGAAGTTTCCATCGAAATCGGTCACAGCACCTTCCGTTGTTCCTTGAAAAACAACGGTGGCGAAAGGTACTGGAGCGCCAGTTTCAACCTCGGTTACTTTTCCAGATACGACAGTCTGCTGCGCATCCAATGAAAAGACTATAACGAAAAGAATGAAAGTAGATATTAGTGTTCTGGTCATTGTGCAGTTTAACGCTGCAAATGGAATATAAATTTCATTGAAATGTTGTCAGATTCCTGATAAAAGTAAAAATTAATAAGATTGAAATTACCTATTCATATCTCAAATTATCTGAGGGATTTACATTGGCTATTTTGTTGACTTGCCATATGATCGCACTTCCACCTAGGAGGAGCGTGGCTAATACACTCAAAGCAATCTCAACAAGGCCAACACCATCTCCGAATTTGTTAAAAATGGTTACTAGAAAATTGTCATAAAAGAGATAGGAAGCTGGTATGGCTATAAGTAATGCAATAGACCAGAGTTTAATAAATAGTCCGGCGAGTGTTCTGTAAAGGCTTTTCTTACTAGCCCCAAGTATTTTTCTAACGGCTACTTCTTTCGTTCTGTTTTCTGTTGCATACACAACCATTCCCAATAAACCTAAGCAGGATATTGTAATCGCTAAAACCGCTAAAAATCCAAATATTCTTAAGCCAATGATAAAGAAATCATAGGCGTTATCTATTTCTGTTTCTAAGAGAGTAGCTCTGAACGGGACATTCGGAAACAATGCGTCCCATCTATTTTGCAAGAACTGAGTACTAGCAATATGATTTTCATTCTGAAGACTGACTATAGCATAAGCGAGCTCGCTATCATCAATTCTTAACATCATAGGCTCAATGCTTTCATTGAGAGGTTCATGATTATAATTTTCAATGACTCCTACAATCTTTGCATATTGACCGTTTTTCAGAGAAATGAATGTGGTGTCTTTAAAGTTTAATTGATCCAGTCTTCTCATCATCTCCCGATTGACAACTACCTCATCGACTTGTTGTCCACTTTCGCTTAATTTATCTCCCCAAATCATGCTGAGATTCATGTTATTTATGAATTGATCGTCTACAAATACTTCTCTGATTCTTACTGAATCTTGCAAATCGTCATTAAAGACGAATGTGCTTTTCGTGAGTGAAGTGCCTGGAATACTGGAACTGAAACTTAACGCCGAGATGTTGGACTGATTCGAGAGGTCGTTTTTCAGAAGTTGGACATCTGTTTTTTGAGTATAAACAATGAATGTGTTTTCTGTGGTAAATGGAAGCTTGAAAGACCTGCTTTCCTGGTATTGTTTAAGTAATACTCCCGTTCCAATCATGAAGCTCAACGTCATGGCGAATTGAAATACGAGCAATCCTTTTCTGATGCCTGAGATGGTGACTTTCTTGGAGGAATCTGATTTCAAAGCTTGAATGGGGGATATTTTCGCAAAATAGAGTGCCGGTCCTATGCCTGTTAAAATGCCCGTTAGAATGGCAAAACCAATAAACACGAGGATCAAGACAGGAGTCACTTCGAACAGGAGAGATGTACCGCCCGCGAGCATACTTGAAAACTCCTTTTTGAGCTGAATGAAAGCGAGGCTAGAGATTAAGAGTGAAGCCAAGCATATGAGTATCGTTTCGACTAAAAACTGATTGATGATGTGCTTTCTATAGCTACCCATTACCTTTCTTATCCCTACTTCTTTTGCTCGCTTTAGTGCAATAGCAATGGACATATTAGAATAATTAAGACATGCGGGAACTAGAATAAGTAATGAGATTCCAAAAAATAGAAGCATAGTAGGCATATCAAACTGCACTCCAATTCCATCATTGATAAGTTCTCCCGGTGTAATGTCTAATAGTGCTTGTAAGTCATAGGTTACCGTTTCATCTTCTGCCTGAAAATCAAGTGTGCCAGCTTGACCTATTTCATTCATTCGACTTATTAACTGACTTTTAAACTCATTTGGTATAGCGAAATAATAATAGCTATCAGTAAAATCTGTCCATTGAGATGTTTTGTAATTGGCATTAAATTTCTTAGAAACAGGAAAGCCTGCAAGAAGGTCAAAAGCTAGATGAGTAAGCTTTGGAAATTCTTTCAAAATACCTGCCACACGCAACTGCCCCCACTCTTCAGTTTCGATGATTTGATTCAGAGCAGACTGCTCACCAAATAGTTTTGTCGCTAATTCTTTTGTGAGTATAACAACTCCTGGTTCATTTAGAACGGATGGGTCTCCAGACTCCAGTTCAAAGGCAAATACATCAAAAAAAGAAGGTTCGGTATGATATCCGTATGTTCGAATATTGTTTCCATTGTGATCAATTAGAGCAGAGAAATTCTCATCTATATGAACGGATTTATAGATTGAAGGTATTTCTTCATCCATTCGATAAGTGAGCGCTGGTGGTGCAGAAGCATACTTTTCTCTATCTCCACTGTATGTTAATTCAGTAGTCACGCGATAAATATTTTCAGCATCTTCATGGTAAGTGTCGAACTGATTGAGCTCTAAGTACATTGCTAATGCAAGTAGGGCTATAGACATTCCTATGGATAAACCAAGGACATTGATGATGGTGAATGCCTTTTGCTTTTTAAGATTTCGGATGGAGATTTTGAAGTAATTCTTGAACATAGTCATTGAGTTTTTAAAGTAGTATGAAGAATAGTCTGCTTTTGATTTTCTTTTCCTTAGTCCGTAGGAAAAGAGTAGTGAGAATATTTGATGCCAATATTTGAGATCGGCTTTTAGTTTTCCTTTTTGTTGGTATTGGTTTTGATAAACCTCATCCAGATCTCCTTCAATATCTTCCATTTCTGCTCTGCCAGCATACCATTTGAGTAGTTTTTCGGCAAGAATGGGAGGGTAGTTCTGCTTAGTCATTTTGTCCTTTTTAGCTAAATGATTATTCATACCTCAGCTTTGTTGCTGGATTGGCCTTAGTTACTTTGGATGTCTGCCAGTAAATAGATGCTGCACCTACAATGAACAAAAACACAATACTTGCAATCACTTCAATCACTCCCAATCCAGTTCCATATCTGATAAGGAAATGAAGAAATACCTTGTCATAAAAAAGATAAGAAAAAGGGATAGCGATTAATGAGGAGATCCCAATGAGCTTGATAAAATCTTTGGTGAGTAAATAGTAAAGGCTTCCATTCGTTGCACCCATAATTTTCCGAACAGCAATTTCTTTTGTGCGATTCTCTGTGGTATATGAGACCATTCCTAGCAATCCTAAGCAAGAAATGGTGATAGCCAATAGACTCAATACACTAAAGAATTTGATCTGAGCAACCATGATGTAATAAGCTTCTTCGATTTCATCATCCAGGAAAGAGGCCTGAAAACCCTCGTCTTGATCAATGGCTTTCCAGATATCATCCAACTCTGAAATAGTTCGTTTGATATTAGGTGAATTGATAGTAAGTAAAGCATAGTTGCTTTCTGCTAATGAGTAGCGCATCATTAGTGGACTAATTAACTCACTCAGCGGCTCAAAATTGAAATCTTTTAGTATCCCAACAACTCTACAATGAGTACCATCTGACAAGTTGAATCGGAGCGTATCTTTTTGCGTATTAAACACTTTCAATAAGTTGATAAACTGTTGATTGACCAGTACTAACTCTTCATTCTGATGGGACCGACTGATGGACTCACTTTCACCCCAACTCAGCTCCATTTTCATGTTTTTAACAAAATCATCTGATATGTATACCTGTATTGCTTCTATTGTATCTACATCATTTGATGTGATTTGAATTCTATCGGGTAAGAATACTCCTGGTAGATTAGATGACGCTGTGATGGCTTTTACATCCGGATGATTGCCAAGCTCATTGATAGCAACTTGTTTGTCAATTCCATTGAAAGGAAGAGTAAGAATATTGTCCGACTCAAACCCATGATTATTGTTCAACACATAGCTGTACTGTTTGCTGATTGCCGCTACTCCAATAATGAATACCAGTGACATGAAAAATTGAAAGACGAAGAGCCCTTTTTTGAATCCTGATGCGCCATTCTTCCCTTTAGTTATTTCACCTTTCAATATCTGAATCGGATTTAATCTGGCAAAATATTGAGCAGGGAAGATTCCTGCAAATAAGCCTACCAATAAAGAGAATAGAAGGAAAATAGAAGCTTGATAGATGTTTAGGTCAGTGTCAAGGACCTCTGAAAAATAGACCATATCCAGAAAGCCTCGTTTCATTGGTTTCATTATCAGGAAAGAAGCCCCAAGCGCTAATAGTGCCATGAGTACAGTCTCTACAATGAACTGAATTTTAATCTGTACTTTTTCTGCACCAACCACTTTTCGAATACCAATCTCTTTTGCCCGCTTCAATGCCCTGGCAATGGATAAGTTGGTGTGATTAAATATGGCAGGCATCAGCATTAAAATTCCAATTGCAAGAAAGAAAATGAGTGAGGGTTTATCCCAGGTTATGCCTATTGGATTGTTGATATTCCATCTGGGAACTACACGGGGCAGTTCGATAGATTCCAGATCGATTTTTTTGTTTAGATGAAAAATGGAAGCATGTTCAGCTATCTCAGAAAGAGCAAAATCCAGTTGACTTTGTTTAGTGCCTTCTTGCAATAAAATGTAGGCATAGTTGTTCTTGTAATTCACCCAATCATTATTGAGGTCGGAGGATCCCATCTCCTTAAACGTTTCATAAGAGGCAAGCATCTCAAAAAAGAAATGGGTCTGCTTCAAATCTTCCATAACACCAGTCACAGTGAAAGTTCCCATGTCTGTTTCTACCGTTTTTCCAATTGGATTTTCATCTCGAAAAAGCTTGTTAGCAGTCTTTTCTGTTAGTACTACGCTAAAAGGCTTTTTCAATATAGAGTGTGGATCACCACTAATCAATTTGAAACTGAAGACGTCAAAGAAAGCCTCACTTGCAAAGTATCCTGTGAAGTTTAGATCATTTCCATGATGATTAACGATTGGCCTAAAATCAGACTGTATGCTAACCACCTCTTCAATGAAAGGGTAATTTTCTTTAAGGTAGTTCCCTGTTGCATGAAAAGAGGAGCCATAGGTCTTTTCTTCAGATTCATTAGCTATGTTGGTGTTGAGCTGATAAATATGATCTTTATGCGTATGAAATCCATCAGATTGATAGATAGCTACGACAATTGAAAGTACAACTAGACATACACTCATCCCAAGCGCAAGTCCAAATACGTTGAGGGTCGTGAATAGCCTGTGTTTCGAGAAACTGCGTATTGCTATTTTGAAGTAATTTTTAAACATAGCCGCTGAGTTTTTATGATAATGGAAAGAGTATGATGCACCCTTTCTACGCTTCTTTAGTCCATAAGAAAATAAAAGGGAAAGCACCTGTTGCCAATAGATAATGTCAGCTTTTAGTCCCCCGTTCTGATTTAGGTTTAACCTATAGACTTCATCCAGGTCTCCTTGAATATCTTCCATATCCGCTCTGCCTGCATACCATTTGAGTAGCCGCTCAGCAAACCTTGGGGGATGTGGATTACTTTTCACTTAAGTGAAAGGTTGATTTTTGAACCAGACCACAACTGATCTCTGAGTGCTTTCATATTATTCAGTTCTGTAATTGCACTGTCAGTCAATTCAAAGTATCGCTTACGCCGGCCACCACGTTCGTTGGTTGGCTCTCCCAGATAGGAAGAGATGTAGGCTTTTTCCTCCAACCGGGTAAGCGTAGAGTGTAGTGCTCCGATGCTGAGCTTTCTATTGGCTCTTTCTGAGATATCATTGAGTATGGCAACCCCATAGGCATCTTTGGCCAGATTGGCTATGGTGAGAAGCACCAACTCTTCAAATTCTCCAATGTATCCTTTCATAATTTCGTATTTGATGAGTTCAAGTCACCCTGAATTTGTTTCAGAGTCTAGATTCTAAAATAAATTCAGAATGGCTTTAAAGTGAAAATATGTATTACTTTCTACTTTTAAGAATTAATCATACGGCAAGTATATCTAATATGTTTCTATTTTTAAGAATAAATAATAAAACTACTTGATTAGATTTGCTGAATGGAAGCATTTAAACTGGAAGGGCACGATTTCATCGAGCTGAACAAACTGCTGAAAATCATGCAGTTAGTGGGGTCGGGAGGGGAGGCCAAGCAATTTATTGATGAAGGTCTGGTGCAGGTAAACGGGGAAGTAGAAACACAGCGTAGAAAGAAGCTGAGAAAAGGAGATAAGGTGAAATTCGAAGAGCAGGAGGTGGAAATTAAATAACTTATTGATTAAACTCTCCTACATGCCACAATATGCCTGAGGGGTCGTAAATAAACCCTTCACTTCCCCAATCTAGATTTTTGGGATCTACGAACTTGACTCCATATTTCTTGTCCAAACCTTTTTGAGTAAGTTCCTTCCAATAGCTTCCTAGATCGTCTACTTCTAGAAAAAGCATCGTGTTGTCTACCCATTCTTTGGCATAATAGTTTTGTAAATAGAATCCGAATTGATCCATTCTGAAAAAAGACATTTTTTCAGAGATTTGAAGCTCTTCAAATCCCCAGTCTTTATAGAATTCTCTGGAAAGCTGATAATCTTTCGCTCCGATAAAAGCTCTTATTGACTTGATGTTCATAGGATCGTTTACAGTTAATTCTCAGCTTTTTTCTTAAGCCTTGATTGATATTTCTCTAATGTATCCCAAATATCGTAGAATTGATCAGCTCTACTCTAATGGTGTGTTTCTTTTCCATATTTCTTTAACGCTTTTTCAACGTCTAAAATCGGCACTCTCAATGTCCCGTCACTTAGATCTTGTTTTTCGTGAATATCCAAATTATGGATATCATAAGACTTATTGTTTAGATCTAGCATTATTACATCAAAAGTGAAGGATGTCTCGGTATTGGCAATAAACCAATGAACATTGTCTTTTTCGTCAGAAATTGAAGAACTATCTCCAATTTTAGCAATTCTGTCAATGGTCGGTTTTATGATTAAGTTGTCTTGATCTTGTCTTACTTTCTCATAATGGCGTAGGTGCATCTCTCCATTCAAAATCAAATGTGCAGAAGCCATATTGCTATGTCCGTGAGGAATAATTGCTCGATCTTTTTTCATTCCGAAAACCTTTTTGACAAAAGCAGTTTTCTCTGGGAGATCAGTTAGTGTTGGAAATTTTACAAGTCTAGTATTGACTCCAAGATCCGGATATTCAAATCCTTTGTATAGTTTGTTGAAATCTATGAATTTCAAAATTTCGTTTAATTCGATTTTTGCATAAAGTTCCTCGATATGCTTCTGCCACTGGTTTGCGGTGATGGATTCGGTTTTCAAATCTGAACAAAACTCATTTAACTTAATTGCCCAATGGGTTGCAATAGGTTTAATGTTACTCCCAAAAGCATTGTAAGCAAAGAGAGAGTCTATTAGCGCAAAGTTGGCGACTGTTGCCAAAAGTCCTTTATTAAATTCTCTTCTGTCCATTTCCTTTTAACTAGCAATCCAATGTTTAAAGTTAAAAAGAATCTTATCATAGAATCCTCTGCAAACAACTGAGTAAGTTGAGTGATGTTAGTGTTGGTTACCTGGGCTTTAATGAGGGGAATGCAACCCCATTCTATTCCCTTCGGAATCAAGAAACATAGCGAAATAGCCACTCTCATCAGCATGAGGTGTTTTTGGAACGATTATTTTGCCTCCGTTTTTCTCAATCTTATCCAAAATAATTTGAAGGTTGTCTCCTCCATTCAGGTATATAGTGACACCATTTGCCGAAGGTTGATATCCTTCGCCCTTCACGATAACGCCGGTAACCATCTGTCCTTCGTAGGGCAGTATACCCATTTCCATACCTGGCATTTTCATTTTCTCAATGTCAATATCCAAAATTGCCTGATAAAAGTTGACTGCTCGTGAAATTTCCGTTGCGGGAATTTCAAAAATGGAAATAAAACTTTTCATGCTTTCTTTATTTTGGTTCGTTAAGTTTTCTGTTTGAGCTTTCGCGTTGTTTGGGTAAATACAGGCTATAGCTATTGTGAGTGCCATCACCGATTTGAGTATTCTGCCTTTCATTTTTATAGTCTCTGATGTGATGCATAATTACATCAGTTTTAACGACATAAATTGTAAAAGTGCGACAACCTTAATCCTTAGAATAGATTAGAGACGAAAGCATCATTTGATCGTTATCCAAGTATTGTTTTGGATTGACTCCAGTAAATTCTTTGAAATCCTTGGTGAAATGAGCTTGATCATAGTATTCGTTTTCATACGCAACCTGAGTTAGGTTTTCTCCTGGTTTGTTCAGCATCATTTTTAGAGCTGCCTGTAACCTTATGATTCTACCCAGTTGTTTGGGGCTAATTCCAACTTGTTTTGAGAATTTCCTCTCAAGATTTCGTCTTTTAGAAAGGTCGTCTTTCAGGATTGAGTTAATCGATGCACTGCCTTTGGTTTGGGACAAGGAGTCGATGGTGGACGTGACAATATTGTCAATAATTGATTTATCGGTTAACCTGCTGAGCAAGAAACTTTCAATGATTGCTATTCTTGATTTAGTGGATGCTGCTTCGATTATTTTTTGTTCCAGTTCTTTGATCGAACTCTCTTCAAATAAAGACGTGAGGGGTGTTTCCTTGTCAGCCAATTCATGAATTGGCTGGGTTATGAAATTAGCAAAGCCATAGGGATAGAATCGAACAGCAAAAGTATTAACATAACCAGTCGGTTTCACAAAATAGGGTTTTGTGATTTGCCCAAAGACCATGGCTCGGGGTTGAATAATGAATTCATTTTCGGAGTTGAATCTTTTAACATCATCGCCTAGAATGAAACACATTTCTATGCATCCATCAGGAATCACTCGTTGTTTAGGAGCTTCCATGTCACCAGGGACCTCCAAAATCCAATGGCATTTTACAATGGCGTCTAAGTTTGGATGGGGGGCAAAAGTTTCGTAGTTCATGGGTGATAGTTTTGGGTCTGTGGGGCATAGCGTCCATGTATGAAAAGGGTGCTCCCACTTTATGGATAGCACTAAAATAATGGACCTGTCCAACACCTACAACCTGTCCCACAGGCGTTATCCAGGCGGGCGGCTTCTATGAAACATGCGGTCTGAAAATATGACGCCAGCAGCAGAGGCGAAGTTTTGCGACGGGTAGCAGGAGAGTGGTTAGATGCAGTTTGACATATGCATTTTAGCGTTTGTTAGTAGCCGGTTTCATATGTCTACGGTATCGAAAAAGAATATCTCTGAGATAGTAGTCAATCATGAATATGATCTGTATGTTCCAAAGTTCAAGTTCATCATTTGACAGTTCGGTCAAAGCTGGAGTTATGGCTGGAGAGTTATCCATTGATCTAATGAGACAGTATGCGTAAAATGAAGTATCAGTCTTAAGCAGAGTATAATGAAACAAACCTTTAGGAGTTGGAGTTGAGCCCCATATTTTTCTTTCTTTGCGTCTTTTTTCTAGTTCTTCTTCTATCTTTTTCTGTTCTGGTGATAGTTGTTCAAAACGCTCTTGAAAGATTGCGTCCCATTTTTTCTTAAGAGAATCATTGACAATAATTTCTCGATTATCAAAAGCTATACTTTCATCAATTTCATCTGCTTCTACCTCTGAAAGAAACTCTCGAAGCTCATAATTACCTTCGTACTCTTCTTCATTGTACAAATAAATTTCCTTTCTTAATCCTGACTGTTCAAGTGAACTAATAACATTAATTGCATCAAGGCTATCATAATTAAGAGGTTTTTCACCGTTCACCATTTGCATCATGAATGACCTTGTTTGTTCGCCTAAACTAGAAGCGTTGGGATAATTTAAACTCAAAAATCTTTGGTAGGAATCTATTAGTTTCCGGAAACTTTCTGCTTTTTCAGTTCCCAGTTCATTCAAGAATTCCTGTTGACCAATGGATACATTAGTTAGGCCTAGAAGAGTTAGAAGGATGAATGTTCGAATGCTTCTCAAATGGTTCTGGGGATTATGGCTTCTAACGACTAACTAGCGAGAGTATGCCCACTAGTTATAAAGAGCACTAAACTAGCGAAACTGTCCAACCACTACAACAGTATCTACGAAGAAGTGCATTCTGAAAATCAAAATCCAGAACCGCAGAAATTTCTACGAGCGATAAAGTATCAGAATGGGAAGTTTTGCGGTCAAGTTGTACTGAAACTGGAAGAAAGCAATCAGGCATATTCTCGCTAGTGCCTGTTAGAGCCTGTTTTAATCTTTCTTAACAGTTGCAGCACCTTTTATAATCTCAATTATTTTGTTTGATGATTCTTGCTCCTTATCAGCATTTAAATAGCCAGTTTGTTGGTTCGAAAAAATTGTTCTGGTTGCTTCCAGTAAGACGGCATTCTTAGTTTGTACATCAGAACCAGAAGCGTTCGAGAACGTTTCGAAAGTTGTTAAGGCATTTTGTCGGTGCTTGTTAACAACTGAGTTGTGCATATATGCCTTGTAATTTCGGTTGCTGATAGAAAGGGCATAAAACAGAGCAGACAGTATTATAAGTTTTGTTATTGTGTACTGAACAATGGAGTAAGTATCCTTCGCTTCTGGCATAAACAAAATTAAAAGACCTGCCGCCACGGCTATCGCACCTAAAATGATAAACGTTGTTGTCAGCCATGTTTTTGCTTTCTTCTCTTGATCGGTATGTTCAAGTTGAAAAACCTTAGAGTGTTTAGAAACACCAACTTTGGCAGCCGCTTCTTCAGCTGTTTTTAACGTGTCCTGTAGTTCACTCAGGGTTAAATCACTTTCTTTTTTTGCTTCCTCTTGGTTCGTTTTGATTTCGTCCAATAGTTCTGCAACTTTTGCCTGTTGGATTGACAAGTCGTTCCCAAGAAGTAAACCAACAGTTAGAACCGGTAAAGTCCCCTGATAATATGAATCATATTGATCTCGAACTTGATTACCAAGCTGGTCTCTTACGCTTGCTGGATTATTCTGATTTGGCTGGAAAGTTTTTACCTGATCAAGATGACTCATTGCATTAGTCAACTGCCCATTGAACGCTTGCAAAAGATTATGAGGAACCTGTTCTAGGTTGATTGATTTTACTCTTTTGAAAAGTTCAATTGTTTTTATAAACCACGGTTCGTAATCCTTGAATGAAAGTTGGCTTCCAAGTTCTTGCTCTTTCGTCAGTTCGTTAATGTCTAGTCCCGTCAACTGTTCAAGTTTATCGTTGATTTGGGTGATTATTTGTTCTAATTGTTCTTGAGTTGCCATGTGTAACGGTTAATAGGCTCTAACGTCCATGTATGAGGCGTGTGCTCTCACTTTGTGGACTGCACTAAAATAGTGAAGTCTGCCGGTGCATCCAAAGTTTGTAGAAAGCACTGCGTTCTGAAGTGAAAAACTCCCGCAAACTAAAGTCATCAAACAGCTCAAAACTCTCTCGGCGGCAGACGAAACGGGCGAGTCCCGATGCAGTTTGTAGAAAGCACTCAAGCACATGCCTTCATACAGTTTGTTGTACTTAGTTTAATCTTCTACAAATCGATCTGGTACGTTTTCCCAAGTGTTACATTTCCGTCTTATCTTTCTTTTGAAAGTTCTGAATACATCTCTAGCATCAAAATTTTCATTGGGGAAGTGTTCTTCAAGCGTGTTTTCAAGAGCTTTTCTAAATTCCCTGTCTAGGTGATCAACTATGTCTTCTACTTTGATTCTTGCCATTTGATTTTCTGTGTTAAGATATGAATTCGTTCCAATCAATATTTGACCAACTAAAGCTTGGTATTGGTGCAATCGGTGGAATTGGTGGTATAGGGTGAATTGGCGGGATACTTGGTATTGGTGGTATCGGAGGAATGTTTGGTATTGGAGGGATTGGTCCGTTAGATGCGCCATCTACAAAGGCTACTGAGTTGCCTCTTTTATCTCTGAAAAACCCATTAGTAAATGTCCCTTTATAGTTAGCTCGTAAGTTATGGACTGCTTCCTTGTCAAGAAATCCAATGTTAGTCCCACCGAGGTTGAAGATTTCACTCTCTTTTAGCCAAGCTATCGTTTTTCCGTTCCGATCAAAAATGGATTTCATATATGGTTTCCAATTAAGTACAACATTAATGTAAACAACGTATGTCGTTTATCTACCTTTCAAATATACCTCTTTTGCTTATTCTGGTGCCGTACGGGGCTTTTGCTTGATTTACTTTGTGATTATTATCCATTTTATTAAATACTTATAGTCGACTATAAGTATTTAATAAAATGTTTTCTGAAAACCCCCAACCTCCGATCCAGCAGACCTGTAAGTAGAATCAACCGGCAGCTACAAACTCTTCTTTAAAGATACTCTCGCCTATTATTGTTGATTTGTTCAGCGTGTCAATCTAGTGATGTCAAATAAACGAGGAATGATTTATTTTTATAAGTGATATGAATAAAATCTCACCAACCGTCGCACTGTTACTTTTGTTCAGTGCATGTCAATCTAACGTATCAAATGAATCTGGAACCGAACCAGTGGAGATGGTCGAGAAGAGTGCCGAAAAGACAGAAGATAAACCTTCAGAAAAGGACACTCAAGAGCAACAAGAGGAGTTAGCTCCAGAGCCATTTGCATTTCAATTTGCCATTGTAGAAGATGATCATGTTGTACTTCGTGAAGATCCAGTGACGTCAACTGCGTTTGTTGATAATCTTGA
Source organism: Marinobacter alexandrii (assembly GCA_039984955.1). Classification (NCBI taxonomy): domain Bacteria; kingdom Pseudomonadati; phylum Pseudomonadota; class Gammaproteobacteria; order Pseudomonadales; family Marinobacteraceae; genus Marinobacter; species Marinobacter alexandrii. The sequence goes on along the minus strand of JBDWTN010000007.1, from coordinate 117,175 downwards.
TTATGGGGAGACCCTGGAAGTAATTGATCAGGTTTTTGTGGAATCTAAGACTTGGTACAAGGTGAAGTCTGATAGCTCTTCTTTATCAGGGTGGGTTCCCGAAGGAGCCTTAAGCCTATTTTTGGAAAGACCAGAGCCTATTGAATACTATTTGGATCTCTTTGGTGGTGGATTTGAAAGAGAAGAGGTAGACTATGCAGAGCAATACAAGAAAAAGGGTTTAACCACTATTTTCCAATATGGAGATTCTGTTTCCAGGGACGCAAGCCTCTCGTTAGATTATGATGACATGACAGGACTCATTACCATAAAAGTAGTGATAGACGGTGATCTTGAGCCAACCTATGATGGAACTATGGTCTATCGAACAGCCGGAAAAACGGTCGATTTCATGTTTGAAGAGTATGATGATTATGTTAGCTCATATTCAGCAGGTAACTATTTATTGGTTCGATACAGACCATATGTTCCAAGTTCCTGGGTTCGTATTTATCATATTGGAAAGAGAGAAATGATTGAGAATTCTCCTGTCTTCCATGGCGACTTGGTGACTCCTAAGCAACGTATTCCTTATACCAATTCGCTGGTGCTATCGCGAAAAGAGGTGAGAGAGGGAGCGAAGATGAATGTAAAAGAGCAAGGTGAGGAGGTTTATGTCACAATCTCGTACCCTGAAGATGCATCAAGATCACCAAAAACTTACGTACTGAAGAATGACTCCTTTTTGTTGATGAATCAACCCACAGGGAGCTGATTCTAGCGTCAAGTGTTCTTATTCGTTTATGTTCTCGGAAATAACCCAGCCACCACTCCAGCAGGCCTGAAAGTTAAATCCACCTGTAAGTGCATCAATGTTCAACACCTCTCCAGCAAGGTACAGTCCTGGAAACCGTTTACATTCAAATGTGTCAAGGTTTATTTCATTGAGGTCAACGCCACCAGCGGTTACAAATTCATCTTTGAAGGTACTCTTGCCTGTAACTTCGTACTTGCCCTGGCATAATTCTTCCACAAGCTTGTTGGCCTGTTTTTTAGACAGTTCGCCAAATGGCGTTCCTGGGCCTATCTCGCAATAGGCTGTTATCCGTTCCCAAAAACGTTTGGGTAGATCGAAGAGAGGATAGTTGACCACCTTTCTTTTGGGGTTTGCTTCTTTGTATTGAGAAAGATGCATGCTGAATTCATCTGGCTTTAAGGTTCCAGTGAAGTTCACTAGAATATCAAAATGATAATTGTTCGCGCCCAATTCATAGGCACCCCAAGATGAGAGCTTCAGTATTGCTGGTCCACTGAGTCCCCAATGTGTAATCAGCAAAGGACCACTTTCATCTAATTTGCTTCCAGCGATTTTTACTTGAGCTTCGGTAAAGGAAATTCCTTGAAGATCTTTGATTCGTTCGTCTTTGATATTGAATGTAAAAAGGGAAGGAACTATATCTGTAATTTCAAGCCCTGTTTCCTTCAACAGATTCCACATGGCTGAAGAAGAACCTGTTGCAACGACTACTTTATTAGCATCCATGGTTGATTGAGTTGTTTCAAGATTCCATTTTCCTGCTGTAAATTTTAGAGATTTTAATGCACAGTTGTTAATAACATTTACCCCGTGTTTTTTGGCTTCTTTTTCAAAACAATCAATCACCGTTTGAGATGAATCGGTGATTGGAAACAGGCGAAGATCTTCTTCTGCTTTGGTTTTCACCCTTCGTTTCTCTAACCACTCAACCATGTCGGCGGTTGTGAATCTTTTGAATAGCGAATGCAGTTTTTTTTGACCTCTGGGATAGAAATGGACGAGCTCCGAAGGCTTAGCTCTGGCATTGGTTACGTTGCATCTCCCACCACCAGATACGCGCACTTTTTGCAAAATTTTGCTCGATTTTTCGAGTATGGTAACCTCATAATCAGGATGTTTCTCTGCAATATTGATGGCTGCAAAGAATCCTGCTGCACCACCACCTATGACGATTACTTTCACACATCAAAGAAAGGCAATTGACACCAGTCCAGTGGCTTACTTGATTTAAAATAGTTCCTGGATCCGAAAGATCCAGGAACGTTCTAGGACATTTGTGCCTTATTTATGAATCACAAAAAGCTCTGCTTCCATTTTTCCTTCATAGAAAATTTGACAAACATAGGGACCAGAACGAATACTGGTAGGTAGATCAAAAATTAGGCTTTGATTAACAAACCCTGTCACTCTACGAGCTATAATGAGGTAAGAGTTCCCTTGTAAGTCAAAAATTTTCCACTGCACTTTATTTAAATTAAGAGGTCTTCCATTGTACTCGGTGAAGAGGTTTATAGTCAATTTGGTTCCGGGTTTTAAGCTTTCATTTGTTGGATAGAGGAAGTTGATGATTTTATTCCCGATTTTTTCCGGCTCCTCAATGATTTCAATTTCTTTCTCCAAAAATGTTTCAGGATAGGATTTGGCGAACACCTCCTGTGTGTTGCATCGCTGGTAAAAGGTCTTAGTATCAATGTTATTGGATTTATCAGTGTCGTTTACCTTCAAATGCTTGCTGCCAAGCATATCCAATTGAATAATCTGATCATTGATTTTAAACACATACTTATTCTGCTTTATTGATCCACTCGGGGGAGATGCTTCGAAAGGTGCCTTAACAATAATGTAATACAGCTTCTTATGATATTGGCCTGTGGAATCAATCCATCTAAGAGTCTTGCTAGACATAGCATCGGGAAATACTACAGGGTTATATTCCGTGGATTTAAGTAACAAGGAAAGTGGATCAGGAATTGAGTTTATGTCATAATATGGAGACCCCTTTCCATTGAAGAAATAGTCCTCTTCTTGTAGGGTGGAATTGCTATGTAGTTTGATGCTGTCCTTCAAGCTGCCATCTACATAGTGGTAAGCTTTGATAGGAACAGCACAATATCCTCTAACCATTTCTACTCGGACCTTCAGATAAATTTCATTTGTACATGGTATTTCTCCTTTAGTTAGGCCCTTGTTGAAAGAAGCACCGACAATTTTTATTCGAGCATCAGGTCCCTTCGGTGGAGAAGAGTTGGGAACGCTCCGAGAAAATGCTCCAAAGCATAGCAATACCATTAGGGTGATTAAGGTGTGTTTCATAGGTGTTTGATTTGGTTTTTTCTAACCTACGAAAAAAATTCAGGAGCTGGATTTTCAAGTAAATTCAGGAAGCAAAAATCCAATAGTGGTTAACCTTTCGTAGGTAGTGAAATTTTAACTAACACCTATGAAAACGAAATTCACGAAATCATTTTTGCTGTCTGTAGTTGTCATTTTATCATCTTGTAATAAAGATGAAGGTAATGATGATATCCCGTCCATGGACGACTCAGAGCTAAGTATTATATCGATACTTACAACATCAAAATCAGCGTATGAAGCAGCAGATCAGGAACGCTGGGTATCTATTACAGCGTCGGAATACGAAGAACTTGCAGAAAAATTGGAGGATGTGGCTAAATCCGGAGTTTCAGATGCACAATACAGTAACATCAATCTCACTTTTTCACCCCTGGGCTTCACCTTTGTGAATGATATCGGAGCAACCATTCCGGCTAATCATTACTTGTTTGCTTTCAAATATTCTAGCAATTCTGATGTGTTGGAAGCTCAGGCAAGAGTCAAGATATCAGAAACGAATGTAAACTCAGGATACAGCATGTTCGCCTTTGGACTTCCAGCTCACCCTTCAGGGGAGAACTTTTTTGTATTTAAAGGTACAAGGCCAGCAACACAGAATGAATCTCACCTTGCAATTTATTCTGCTAAGGAAATTGGTTACATAACCGGTGAATCCAATGGAAAGTATTTTTTTAATCCTGGAAACGCCAGCGAGATAGATCAGGCAGGAGATGCAAGCCTTGGACTTGTGCTTACCTATCAGGGGCTAAGCTCCTCAGTTCAATACTAGATTTCTAATACTTATTAAACCAGTAACGCACGCTAATATGAATGCTATTTTCAGACTATGTGTTTTTTCATTGCTTATTGCAAGTACCCTCTCTTGCAGAGAGGATGAACCCATCGATCTCAACGATTATGGATTGCTTCAAGTTGGACTTTTGCTATCAATTGAGGAAATACCTACTGGTAGGGTCGAAAGCGTAAATACGGATGACTTCATGGTCACAATCTATGATGAAACTGATGCTGAAGTTCTATCGATCCTGAGATTTGCTGATATACCTGAAAGCATTGTATTGCCAGTGGGCACATATTATGCTACAGCAAACTCAAACAATCTGTCAAGCGTAGCATTTGAGAGCCCCTATTATTTTGGGAAAACAGATGTGTTTTCTGTTTCACAAAATGCAAGTCAATCGGTGATAATAAATACAAAACTTGCAAATACTCAGGTTTCTTTTTTATTCTCTCAAAATGTCGTTGAGGAATTTTCAGAATTCACAGGTACGGTGACGTCTGATCTAACAGGAGATTCTTTGTTTTTTGATACAGGAGAGACTCGCTCAGGTTATTTCACTTCCGGACCCCTTTCCATAAAAGTAGATTTAAAATATATGGAACCAGATGGATCGATCCTTGAAAAGCAGTTAACTACCAAAATAACTAACGCACTTCCAAAGACAAATTATCAACTCAGTATAGATGCTGGAGTCTCAAATAGTCAGATTCAAATCAACGTGGATGATGATGCAGATTCCGTTGACATTGGATTGAATCCAAACATCCTATCAATTCTTACTACCTCAAAGAATGCTTATATACAAGCATTGGCAGGCGAATGGATTCGAATCACTTCTCAGGAATATAGTGAACTCATGAACGGCCTCCAAAGTGTGACGCAATCTGGAGCAATTGACTCGTTGTATAGCAACTCAAATCTTACATTCCCAGGTACCCAGTTCACATTTGTCAATGATATCGGAACTACTGTCCCGTCGGGTAACTACCTATTTGCATTTAAGTATTCCTGCAATTCGAATGTCAATGCTTTTGAGGCAGAGGTAAAACTTTCTGAATCGAGCATAACAGACCAGTATCAAAGGGTAGGCCAGGCTTTGCCTGCACATCAGGCGGGAGAAAATTTCTTTGTATTGAAAGGGAGTAGTAGAAGAATGAACTCAAATGCCCATTTAGCACTCTATTCAAGAAGTGCAATAGGCTACACTTTGGGGAATACTGTTGGCAGGTATTACTATGCCTCAGGCAATGCTTCGAATGTTCCCACTTTAGGTAATACCACTCTTGGGCTTGTGTTGGCATTTCAGGGATTGAGCTCCACAAACCAATATTAATCAAATCAAAATCACTTTGAATCAAAATAGACAATCATGAAAAACATATATGCTTTTCTTTTTTTTATAATTACCGGTTTTATCATTTCTTCATGTGAAGAAGATGTACTCCAAACGCCTATTTCCGAAGGCTTCTTGAGCTTCGATATTGGAATAATGATAGAAGAATCAGTGGCGGGCCGTACCCAAACGGTCAATACCGATGATTTCAAAGTCTCTATTTTCACTAGTGACAGTGTACTGGTTCTCGATATCCCCAGATTAGCAGATGCACCGGATAGCCTTTCCTTGCCTGTTGGTAATTATTATGCAGAGGCCAGTTCAAATAATCAAGTCAATGCAGCTTTTGAAAACCCATTCTTTTTTGGATCTTCTTCGATCTTTAGTGTTAGTCAAGGCGGTTTTCAGTCGGTGATTATTGATACAGAGTTGGTCAATACGCAAGTGTCATTTGTATTTTCTCAAAATGTAACTCAGGGATTTGATATTTACGAGGGAGCAGTAAAGGTTAGAAATACATCAGATTCGCTTTTCTACCAAACAGGAGAGACACGATCCGGCTATTTTGCTCCGAAACCATTGGACATAAGAGCAAGAATAGCTTACTATCAGGTAGATAGTACATTGGTTGAGAAAACGTTTACAGCTTCTATAGATAACCCGAAACCTCGTACGCATTATCGATTAAACCTGGATGCGACAATTGAAGGTGGACAGATCAGCATTCAAATCAATGTGGATGAGAGTGTGGATGTGATAGATCTTTTCCCGAATGATAACTTAAATGCTGTTTTTGGAGGATCGGAAGACGATGTTGCTACTGAAATCATTGAAACCAGTGATGGTGGATATCTTGTGGCTGGAACAGCGAATTCACATGATGGTGATTTTGCTGGAGTGCAGGGAAAATCTGATGGTTTTGTTTTGAAATTTGATATAAATGGCCAGATTCAATGGAAAAAATTGATAGGAAATTCATTTGCTGATGCCATAAATTCTGTGGCTGAGACTTCCGATGGTGGATACATCTTAGGAGGATATACCGCATCATCTCCTTTTGCACCTGCGGATGTATGGATAGTAAAACTGGATGATAATGGCAATATTCAATGGCAAAGATCATTTGGTGGTTCAAGATTTGATATTGCAGTTTCTGTAGTTCAAACATTGGATGGGGGTTACATATTTGCAGGCCACAGTAACTCACTAGACGGTGATTTATTTGTGAATCTTGGTGGGTATGATTACTGGATTGTCAAGCTAACTGACACTGGAGCAATACAATGGCAAAAGTCCTATGGAGGAACTTCAAATGATTTTGCCGTAGTAATTAGGCAAACTTCTGATGGAGGCTTTTACGTAGGAGGATCTAGCCTTTCCCGTGATGGTAATGTCTCTATTCCGATTGGTTTATATGATTTCTGGATTTTGCGTCTGGATCCTCAAGGAAATTTATTGTGGAATAAATCAAATGGCTCCACTCGTTCTGATCGTATTAGTGATTTGGAATTGACGGATGATGGTGGCCTTGTGGTAGTAGGTTCTTCAGAATCACTCGTAGGTTTAGGGGTCGATTTTCTATTGATTAAGATGAGTAGTACTGGTACTGTTCAATTGAAAAAAAGCTATGGAGGAACTGATAATGAATTTCCATCTAGTGTACAAGTATTGCCTGGAAATGGCTACTTGATATCAGGAGATAGTTTCTCATCGGACGGAGACCTCCCAAGTAATAAGGGTCGATTTGATTTGTGGTCAATAGAAGTTGATTACATGGGGAATCTTCTTACTTCAAGAACGTATGGGGGATCAAATCAAGATCAGGCAGGAAGGTCCATAAAAAGAGCCGACGGGACTTATCTAACAGTCGGTGCAAGTGCGTCTAGTGATGGTGATGTACCAAAAAATAGAGGAATTTATGATATATGGGTATTTGAAACAGACAAAAACGGAAACCTATAGTTGCGATAAACTCTTTATAACTAAGTCATGAAAATAATTTTAACATTTCTTTTTGGGTGCTTTATCTCTTTATACTCTTTCAGCCAGACTGGACCTAAGCTCGTGAGATATAATCCCTCAGATTATGACGTATCTCTTCAAATCGTAAAAGCAGATGTGGGTGGGCCTGAATATTATAAAGATTTGGGTTATGGCGATTCTAGCAGAGGTGAGGAAGAGTCATCTACATGTGGAGAATACATCTATTTTATTCTAGAACTCAAAAATGTTGGCAAACATACCGTTTATGGAATTCCTATTGGAGGGGACTATTTTCTCAATGGTTCAAAAGTGCAAAAGCTTAATCTTTTAGATGTTCGAGGAAGTGACAAACTCAAATATGCATTTTTTAGTGATAGAAATATCATTTACGATGGCACTGATAAACGACGGAAGATAGACCTAAAGGAGTGGGAGCTGCCTTTATCGAAGGACAAAAATGTAAGAATACGTGGAGGGCTTGCTCAAGGAAATTCTTTTTACCTGATGGTTCAAGCTCCCTTCAAGCCAACTAAAGCGACATACCTATTGCCAACTAACGACGATGATTATAAGATTAATGGTGAAAAATACCTTAATACGTACACTTTTTATGTAGCCGGAAGCCTATATAAATATGTAGGTGAAACCGATCGAAATGGGCGTCCATTAGAACCTGACGAATTTGAAAAAGTGCCCGACCAAATTTCCAATAATAGCTATCCTGAAGCAACCTATTGGGCTGTATGTAAATATGGAGGTTTTTTCGGGACACTAGAAGGAGGGTATTTGAGGGAAGAAAGTGACTATCATATTTATAGCAGTAAGCTTCAGAAAAGTCAGTTTGCGGAATCTTCAATCAAGAAAATGTATCCCAACCCAGTTAAATCTGGACAGCCAGAATACGTAGTTCTGGATTCAGAAATTGAATATCCTGACCAGTTGGTTGTAGAAGTAAGCAATCCAATTACATCGGAATGGAGACAAGTAGATGGGAAATACGAAAGCGGGCGGATACAACTAGATACCTCGGGATTTAAATCTGGAACTTATTATGTGCGGATTTCTTATCCGGGGAAAGAAGTACAGATCCATCGATTAATTGTGAAATAGAAGTAAGGGTTGGTCACTTAAGTGACCAACCCTACTGAGTTAAATGTTATCAATGACTGACTCATTAACCCGAAAAGAAATCATTCATCTGGAACGTATACTTATTCTTTTCTGAATGTGTGGTTTACTACAGAGCCATCCATTTTTGTTAGATGTAGAACATATATTCCTTTGGGTAGCCTAGAGATGTCTATCTTTTGATCTTTTACGATCACATCTATCACATCTAAACCTGCGATGCTTTGGATGGATGCTTTCTTAATTTCTGACTCTCCATCTAAATGAATGTGGTCTCTTGCAGGATTAGGGTAAAGCACTCCTGATTCCCCTTGAGAGCTTTGAACGAGGTTATACTGACAGTCATAAGCAGTTAATGGAAACTTCACTGATACGACCTTAGCCTTCTTTTGGTTTAGTGTCCCAATGAGTCCTATAGAAATTTGTTTTTCGCAATAGTCTGGTTTGCTTTGAACGATCGGAAGATCTATTTCGCAATTAGGATCCGACTCTCCTTTATGCTTGGTTCTTATGAGGAATATATCTTGTTTAGTGTAAGGGGTTGAACTCGCATCACGTCCACATAATGCAAGTCCTTCATAATCCTCTGAAATAGCCATATCCCATAAAAAGGGCAGGTTACCTGTATAGTATTTATACCAAAGTGGATTTCCCATGTGATCAGTAGCGAATACACCTTGCAAGGTCATAATGATATTCTCTAAGTCCCCATTTGCAGATATTCGTTGGCCAGAGGCTTTTGCTAGCGTGACGTTGTACTCCTTTAACCAGGAAATGTTTCCTGATAAATCCATTTCCAATAGAAAAGAGGCTGGCACATAGTTGGAGTTATTGTTTCTATTTCCTGCTACCCAAAGTTTATCTTTGTATATAGATACACCTACCGCTTCGTCATTGCTGGTTTGACCTTCAGGAACAATGTCTATGATCTTGTTCCACTGAAGTTGTAAATTGTTGTTAAGTGATAAGATCAAGGCGGTCATGTTGCTCCCATCACAAACTGGACCAGAAGGAGTCGTTCTACCTACTAAGATGAAACCTTCTTTGGTTTGAACTACATCATGTATTTCTTGCCTGCCTGATGCATCATATTCTGCTGACTCCATTAATTTGCCTTTATCATCTAAAATTGAAACTGTTAGATTCCAATTAAAATTGGGATTAGGAGATGGGTGAGATTCTCCAATAATTATGAAGCCGGGACCGTACTTTGGATGATCTATTTTTTTCACAACCAATCCTTTATCATACTCTGCGGTCCCAATGATGGAGCTAGTAAGTGGAATTCCTTTGTTACTAAGGATGGAGAACAAAATGTCAGTTTTCCCATTCGAGCTAGTCAGAAAAGATGTTCCTCCAGTAACGGCTATTCTATGTTCGGTCCTTGTTCTAAAAGCAAGCACATCTTCAAAAAAAGTGATGGAATTGACACCATTGTTAGATACAAAGTATTTGTTGGCCCATCCTAATTTTCCATCATCTCCAACCACCATTGCAAAAGCACTCATCGGACTGCCCACGCTTAGCCCAGTGGATATTGTGCCTTTCTTAAAAAAATCTATATCTTCTGATTGTTCAGACCATCCTCCGTCATATTTTGCTTGAAATTGTGCATTCGCAACTGATAGTACTAAAAAATAGAAAAGTGCGGATAATGAATGTTTCATTGTATTAGGGTTTAAAGATTTATAGTGCGATTACCTAAAGCCATGTGAAATCGACTGCTTAGGTTGATAACATATGGAGCTTTATTAATAAGCCGAATTAGGTGATTGTTTAGTGTAACTGAGGGTCGAAAGTATGTAAGTATGTTGATGAGAGTGATCGGAGATTTCCCAAAAACATGCGCATATGTAACATCTAGCTTAAGACTACTTATTGGTGTATTTTGAAGGGCTTACTCCGAATTTTTCCTTAAAACATTGATTGAAATAGGAGAGGCTATTAAATCCAGATTGATAGGCAGCTTGTGCAACATTGATTCCTTCATTAGAGAGGAGCTGTGCAGCTCGTTGTAACCTTAATGTCCGTATGAATTCGCTTGAAGAGTAGTTGGTAGTCGCTTTGAGTTTTCGATGAAGTTGCATCCGACTCATACCTATTTCAAGTTGAAAGGCTTCTACATTGAACTCAACATTGGAAATGTTTTCTTCCACTATTTCAATGGCTTTTTTAATGAAGAGTTCTTCTGGAGGATCAATACTGATTTGGGAGGGTTGTACAGTAATTTTTGAACTAAACCGTTCCCTCAATTTCAGTCGTTGTTCAATGAGGTTATTCATCCTTACGGTTAGTTCTTCAGCATCAAATGGCTTGGTTAGGTAATCGTCTGCTCCAATATTTAGCCCTTCCAGTTTACTTTTCTTATCTGCCTTGGCTGTCAATAAGATGATAGGGATATGATTAGATCGCTCATCCGTTTTTATCTTTTCACACAATTCCATTCCATCTGTCTTGGGCATCATTAAGTCAGAAACGATGATGTCAGGAATAACCTCAAAAGCCTTTTTGATCCCCTCTTCTCCATCTTTAGAAATGTGGACTTCATACTCTTTTTGCAAAAGCGATCGTATATGAGTCCTAAGATCATCATTGTCTTCTACGACGAGTGCGATTGGTAGGTCTTCTTTTGGTTGGTTCAGTTCGTTGAAGTTCTCGGTAGGTATATGCAGTGTATCTGAATCATTGGTAACTACTTCTGGGTTCAGAATTTTGTCTTTCGCATAAAATTTATCCTGAATAGGTAGAGAGACAGTGAATTCACTTTTTTCATCAATGGTACGGTTGAATATAATTTTTCCATGATGTAACTCAACCAATTCTTCCGTCAGGGCTAACCCAACACCTGTTCCAAGATGATTTAGGTCATCTTGTTCTAATTGGTAAAAGCGATCAAATAATCGATGTTGTTGCTCTTTTGGAATTCCAGGCCCTGTATCCTCGATGATGAGTTCAAAGCTATTTGATTTAACGGAGCTAGTGATTTGTATAGCTCCTCCTTCTGGAGTGAATTTAAAAGCGTTTGAGAGAAGATTAGTAATAATTTTTTGTAGTTTATCATGATCAAAATACATTCTAATGGACTCAGAACTTGTTTTGATTTTGAAATCAATTCCTTTTTGGTTCGCCAATGATTCAAAAGAAGATGCTGTGTTTCTTACTGATTGATTGATATCTCCATGGCTCACCGTTAAAGAAAGCTTCCCCGCATCAAGTTTAGACAGATCCAAAATCTGGTTGATTAATTCTAACAACCTCTTCGCATTATTCTTGATTAGATGTAATTCTTGCTGACTTTCTGCTGATCTTGCTTCCTTGAGCAGTTGATTTACTGGACTGATGATGAGTGTAAGAGGAGTTCTGAGTTCATGCGAAATGTTCGTGAATAAATTGGTTTTGAGCTTATCTAGTTCCTTTAGTTCCCTATTTGATTTGGCTTGAAGACGATACCTGTTTATAATGAGTAAAGTGAGGAGAATCATGAAGCATGCAATGCCAATTAGATAATTTCTCAAGCTGCTCTGTTTTTCAATTTTTAATTGAGCAATTTGATTCTCTGCATTTAACAAGTCAATCTCTTTTTCCTTTTGAACTGTTTCATATTTGGCCTCCATTTCAGCGATTTGATTAGACCTGGTTTCGTTGAAAATGCTGTCTTCTAGTATTTTGAATGCAACATGATACTCGAAGGCTTTTTCAAAGTTCCTTTGCTCTGCAAAAAGCTCACTCAATCGCATAGCAGCATCCTTACTGATTAACTCCACCCCAACTTCAGATGAAAGTTGTTGAGCTAATAGTAGGTATTGTTCAGCTTTTTGGTACTCCTTAATTTTCATATAGTTTGTACCGATGTTCACCAGTGTATAGCACTGACCTACCAGATCGCTGATCTCTTTTTGTATCTGTAGGCTTGGAAGTAGTTGTTCAATGGCTTGACCATAATCCTCTTGATCGGAGTAAACATTGGCAATGTTCGAATGGAGATAGGCGACCATGCTTCGGTCATTGATAAGTTCGAACTGTTGGATGGCGAGATTGTAATACCTTTTCGCTTCATCGTATTCATCCAAGCTCCTTTTGACCATTCCGAGCTTTTGATAACAATGGGCAATGATCAATTTTTCCTTGAGTGATTCTGCTACTTTGAGACACTCGAGATAATACTCAAGAGCTTTGTTCAGGTCACCAAAACGAAAATGAATTAGTCCGATATTCAGAGTGACCACCGCTTTAGCACGGTCAGTGTCAGGTAGAAGTGCCAGACACTTGTGGTAATAGTCTAGAGCCTTTTCAAATTGGTTTTGATCGGAATAAATGTTACCCAGGTGATTGTAACTGGTAGCAACAATAATTGAGTCTCCCATATTTAAGTCCGCCATTTCTATACATCTCAGTAGGGGAGGGATGGCCTCATCCCATTTGCTGACATTTCTAAGTGTCTTACCTATACCCAGCAATGCCTCCATGATGCCTTTCCTGTACTTCATACGTTCTGAAAGTGTCAATGCTTGTTCGAAAACATGCAAAGCACTGTCATAATTGCTTCTTGTGTCAAGAAACGAACCAATGACTAACTGACTTTCAACAACACCTCTCTTGAAATTCAAATTGGAAGCTAATTTGAGCGCCTCCCATGCATGGTTAGCTGCTTCTTCCGGTTCATCATATTTCAACTTTTCATAAAGAGCAATCAGGCTGAGAACTTGACTAGTATCTTTCCTTGAGCGATTCTTTTGGAAGAGGAGTGAATCTGAATGGGTTTGACTAGTAGCTATTACACTGAAGAATGAAGCAATGAAAAGTAGGACAATCTTCATGCGGGTTAGTCTTTTGAGAATACCGTACATTCATCAAATTCCTGCATTTACTAACCTTGGATCTCGGTTAGTTACTTTGCTCAGAATTTAATTATTTAAAGATAAATTTAGACTATCCTTAATTAAACTGATTTATACTCTTCACTATTTCAGTTAAATGAATGGATTTGTAACTACCTGAAGGAAGCATCATCTTTCAGGATGCTATTCATCTTTTAAGCACTTAGATGGATTGACGTTAGCTGCTCTTAGTGCTTGAGAGCTTACTGTTAGCCAGGCAATCATCAAAGAAACAATGGCTGTCCCAAGAAAAATCCAGATACTGAGATCAATTTTATAGGCGAAGTTTTCGAGCCATTTGTCCATGAAATAATAAGAGATAGGTACTGCTATGATTATGGAAACTCCTACCAATCGTGTGAAGTCTTTTGATAGCATCATCACAATGTTTCCTACAGATGCACCAAGGACTTTTCTGATGCCTATTTCTTTAAGTCTTCTTTCAGCCGTGAAAGTAGCTAGTCCAAACAAACCCAAGCATGAAATCAGAATAGCAAACCCAGCAAAGTAGGAGGAGAGTGTGCCAATTCGTCTCTCCGAACTGTAAAGCTCTTGGTAACTTTTATCCAGAAATTCATATTCAAAGATGAAGCCAGGACTAAATGATTCATACAGCGATTGTATATCAGCCATGGCTGTCATTTCCCTACCTGCTTCGAGTCTTACAGCAACATTCCAGGTACTTTCTAGTCTGAAGAATGCTGGATTAACTTCTTGATGAATGGATTGAAAGTGAAAATCTTTTAGTACACCAATGATCTCCAAATCATACTCGTCCCAAAGAAGTATGTTTTCTCCAATGGCTTCTTCAGGTGTAAACCCCATTACGCCGACAGCCGCTTCGTTTAATATAATTTTAGTGGTATCAGCACCAAATTTTGAATCAAACCACCTTCCAGTTACCAACTCCATTCCCATAGTTTGCTGAAACTCTTCGTCTACCCGTATGTTTTCAAATAAGATTCGCTCTTCCGGAGACTTTCCTGTCCATTCCAAGCCATGAGTATTGCTCATTTGACCAAGCATATTATGACTTACACCAGCTGCATGTGAAACACCAGGAATCTTTCTTAATTCTGTAAAAAAGGTCTCTCTTTTATCAGCTATGCCACCATCTTGACTGAAGAAGACTACATTGTCTTTATCATATCCCAAATTCTTGGTGAATGCGTATTCCGTTTGCTTATAAATAACAATAACTCCTACAATCAAAACTATTGTGATGGTGAATTGGAAGATAACTAGGCCTTTACGTGCCCAGATTTCGCCAGCAGAGCTTTTTATATCTCCCTTTAAAACTTTAACAGGATTAAAATGTGTGAGGTATAAAGCTGGGTAGCTACCCGCCATGATCCCTGTAACAAATACGGTGACGATTGAAAAAGTAACAAGCTGAGGTGTTAGTTCCAATGAAATTTGCTTGTCTGTGATAAAATTAAACTGTGGTAGCAATACCAAGACCAACATATAGGCTAGCGTCATTGAAAACAGAGTTATCAAAATGGACTCACCAATAAATTGTGTAATCAACGTTTTCCTGTCTGCACCTATTGCTTTCCGAACACCAACCTCATGAGCTCTCTTAGTAGCTCTAGCGGTGGAAAGGTTCATGAAATTGATACATGCAATAATCAAAATGAAAACCGCGATGATGGAAAATAGGCGAACATATTCTATGCGACCACCATCGGGAACTCCATTGGTATATTTTCCATATAGATACTGCTCTGAATATTTCTTCAGGAATAATTCTACGTTTTGAGTCTCCTCGTCCTTCAGTTTTATATAGCCTGCTATCTTTTCAGTGACAGCCTCAGCTTCTACTCCATCTTCTAAAATGATGAATGTATGAGGTCCATTATTTCCCCAATGTGTAACCCAATCATTATCATCTTTGTAATCCTCAAAAGGGACGACAAAATCAAAAATGTAAGATGATTTTTTGGAAATATTCTCAAATACACCTGAAACGATAAAGTCACGGTCATCTTCGTATCGAAGTGTTTTTCCAATGGCTTCATCTATCTCACCAAAAAACTTCATGGCTAAGTCTCGTGATATACAGATTGAATTTTTATCTTTTAGTACATCATCTGGATTACCAGCCAATAGTGGGTATGAAAAGATATTGAAATAGTCTTCACCAACGTGGTAACCATCTTCTTTGAAATACTTATCGTCGTTGTAGGATAGAAGCGACTTATTTATCCAGGTAGTGGTAGCGGCATATTTGATATCGGGGAAATCGATTTTGAGATTCTCAGCAAGAATACCTGGTGTCGAGTTCGTTGCGAATGTCTCATTGGAATATGCTTGAAATTCCATTACTCGATATAACCGATCATCTTTCTCATGGAATTTATTGACACTTACTTCATCCTGTACCCAGAGGTAAATAAAAAAGGCGCAAGTCAAACCAGTAGTGAGTCCAATCAGGTTTACAAATGATGATACTCTGTGTCTCAGGAAATTCCTTAGGGTGATGCGTAGGTAGTATTTCATGATAGTAGTTGGGTTTACTTACAAGGAGTTAATACAGCAACGAATAGTTGCATCTCCTGAAGATACTAACAAACTACTCTATGGTTACACTTAGTTGAATTGATTCATGGTACGCTCCATTCCAATGGTACAGAATGAATACACGGCCTCTATAGTCCTGTCTATGTTGAGTACCAATTCATCCATCTCTTTTTGAGAGAAGGGGCTAAGCACATAATCTACTTGACGTCCTTTGGCAAACTCATCACCAACACCAAATCTAAGTCTCGGATATTTTTGACCACCGTTGAGTTGCTCTATATTCTTAAGTCCATTGTGCCCTCCGGCTGATCCTTTTGGCTTCAAGCGAATTTTGCCATAAGGCAGTGCAAGATCATCTGTTATCACTAAAAGGTTTTCCAAAGGAATTTTATGCTCTTGAAGGTAATGATTGACCGCCTTACCACTTAGATTCATATATGTGGTTGGTTTTATAAGGTGCAATGTTCTTCCCTTGTATTTAATTTCAGATGTATAGGCAAGCTTATTCATTTCAAATTTCACACCTTCATTGTCAGCCATCCGATCTAATACGAGAAAGCCAATATTGTGACGCGTGAGTTCATATTCAGCGCCGATGTTTCCAAGTCCAACGATTAAGTATTTCATTTTTTGAGCAAAAAAAATCCCGACACGAAGGTCGGGATTAAAATCAAAGTTTTGAAATTTTTAAGATTCTGAAGCTCCCTCTGCTGCTGGTGCTTCTGCTCCCTCAGCTCCTTCTTCACCTTCACCTTCTTCTTCATCCTCCACATCTTTTCCTTTAAGTGCTCTAGGTACTTCGATACCTGCTAGCGTTACAAGTGGACTATTTAGAATTTCATATTCCCCAGTTGTTAGCTCTCCTACTTTGATAGACTTACCTAATCCTAATTCGGATACATCCACTGAAATAAATTCTGGCATGTTCTTAGGAAGAGCTTTGATTTGAAGATACTTGATCTTTCTAATCAGCTTACCTCCTTGAGAAATTCCTGGAGCGATTCCTTCTGGATGAACAGGAATGTCCATTTTAATAGGTGTTCCTCTGAATAATTGAAGGAAATCAGCATGCATGATGATTTCACTTACCGGATGGAACTGAACGTCTTGAATGATCGCCTCGAATGGCTCAGGTTCCCCTTCAATGGTTAGCATAGCGAAGTGCGCTTCGTCAGTGTATACAAGGTCTCTAAACAAGATCATCGGAGCGTAGAAGTGGATTTGTCTCTCACCGCCGTATACGACGCAAGGAACCATTCCTTCTTCTCTCAAACGCTTCGCTTCAGTCTTGCCGAGATTTGCTCTTTTATACCCTATAATCTCAACAGTTTTCATAATTTGAAATATTTATAAAAGTTAAATGAATTACTTAATGAATAATGAACTGATTGACTCATGATCGTGAATTTTTCTAATTGCTTTCGCAAAAAGATCAGCCACTGTCAATACTTTGATTTTAGAAGAACTTTCCTTTTGTGGAATTGTATCAGTAATGATCAATTCTTCCAATGCGGATTCTTCGATGTTTTTGTATGCATTGCCTGATAAGACACCATGCGTTGCAACTGCTCTCACAGAATTAGCTCCTTTTTCTTTTAGAAGTGTTCCAGCTTTACTGATTGTACCTGCAGTGTCGACCATGTCATCCACAAGAACAACATCTTTTCCTTCTACATCTCCAATAACTTGCATGGATGCAACCTCATTAGCTCTCTTCCTATGTTTATCGCAAATAACCATGTCCACTTCAAAGAGCTTGGCATAATTACGTGCTCTAGCCGTACCACCAACATCCGGAGAAGCAATGATCATGTTATCCAACTTTAAATTTTTTAGATAAGGCACAAAAATCGCGGAACCATTCAAGTGATCAACAGGAATGTCAAAAAAGCCTTGAATTTGACCGGCATGTAAATCGCAAGTCATGATACGGTCAGCGCCTGCTGAGGTCAATACATTTGCTGCAAGTTTTGCTGCAATGGAAACTCTCGGTTTATCTTTTCTATCCTGACGTGCATACCCAAAATAAGGAACGACAACAGTTACGTATTTTGCACTTGCTCTTCGAGCAGCATCAATCATCAATAGAAGCTCCCAGATATTATCAGCAGGTGGAACGGTTGATTGGATAAGGAAAACATCAGATCCTCGGACTGATTCGGTGAAATAAACACCCATTTCGCCATCACTAAAAGTTTGCTTTTCACTTTTTCCTAGCGGTTTCCCGTAATTATCAGCAATTGCATTTGCTAAGTCGGTAGTCGCTGATCCGGAAAATATCTTTACTGATGACATCCTTATTAAAATAAATCCCGCCAGTATTAGCGGGATTATAAAGTTGGTCTACTAGGGCTTCCCGAAATTCGCTATGCTCATTCGGGACAGGCTTCTCGCCTTATTACCGTTTGCAAACTTTAAGTTGGTCTACTAGGGCTCGAACCTAGACTCTTCTGTACCAAAAACAGACGTGTTGCCAGTTACACCATAGACCAATACCGAAATCTTTTATAAAGTGTGATAACCCACTTCCGTTTTAACGGATTGCAAAATTAGTGGATTCTCACAAAAATAAAAATGTTATAATCGATCTTTTACCCAATTAAATGCATTTGTAAAAGGCTCCATCCATGGAGAAACATCTGCACCTTCGATTCCTTGCTTGTACGACCAATTCCATGGAAAAAGCGATCTCTCTAAATGTGGCATGATTGCTAAGTGACGACCATCTTCGGAACAAAGGGCCGCAGCATTGAAGGAACTGCCGTTTGGATTGCCTGGAACCTCGGAATAGGAATATTTCACCGGGATTTTATATGATGATTGGTTAGAACTAAGTTGAAATTGACCTTCACCGTGCGCAAGCCAGATTCCTAATTTGCTGCCAATCATCGATTGTAACATAATGGAATTGTTGTCTTCAATGTCTACACCAATAAATCCGCATTCAAACTTACCGGAAATGTTATGTTCCATTTTCGGGTGATTCTCACCCATTTCGGGGTAGATCAATCCTAGTTCCATCATCAATTGACACCCGTTGCATACTCCCAGACTTAATGTGTCTTTTCTAGCATAAAAAGCATCTAAGGCTGATTTTGCCTTCTCATTGAATAGAAAAGATCCAGCCCATCCTTTTGCGGATCCCAATACATCTGAGTTTGAGAATCCTCCTACAAATACGATCATGTTGATCTCACTAAGGTCCTCACGTCCTGTAATGAGGTCTGTCATGTGTACATCTTTGACGTCAAAACCAGCCAACCAAAGCGCATAAGCCATCTCGCGATCACTGTTTACTCCTTGTTCACGGATAATAGCTGCCTTAACACCTGATTTCTTCTTTCGATTGAAATCAAGATTGTAAGAAGAAGCTTTTCCATCAAATCGTTTTGGAAGTGAATAGGAGAGAGGTTGACTAAATCTATTCTCGGTTCGAGCTTTTGATACGGATGTTTCTGTTTGCTTCAGGTCCAACAAAGCGGAAGTCTTGAACCAAGCTTTGCGAGCTTCTTCGATATCAAATGAATGTGCGAAACTTTCATTCTTCACCTCTACATTTCTACTATCCGTTATCGTTCCAATTTCTTTAAAACCGACTCCACTTTCGTTAAGGAGATCAATAGCTTTTTCACTAGACACTTGAATAAGCAATGCTGGCCTTTCCGAGAAAAGGACTTTGATCGTATCTGTTTCGTTTAATCCGCTCAGGTCGATATTTAAACCACCTTTCGTGTTTGCAAAATTCATTTCAAGCATCGCCGTGATTAAACCTCCAGCAGATACATCATGTCCTGCCAATATCAATCCTTCTTTCACCAATTCTTGTACAGCCTCAAACGCAGTAGCGACCACTTTTGAATGAGCTTCAGGTGTTTTTGTGCCAATCTTGGATTGAGTCTGCGAGAATGAAGATCCACCTAATGCAAAATCACCTCCAGAGAAATCAATATAAATGAGTGAAGATCCCGTTTCTTTATAATCAATAACTGGACTTACTGTCTGATTGATATCTGAAACCTCCGCAACGGAACTAATGATGACTGTGCCAGGTGCAAATACTTTTTCCCCATCAGGATACTTTTGAGTCATCGACATAGAGTCTTTTCCTGTTGGTACATTGATACCTAACTCACAAGCAAAATCACTAATGGCTTTTACGCCTTCATACAAACGTGCATTTTCTCCTTCGTTTTTTGCTGGCCACATCCAATTCGCACTTAGTGATACGCCTTTCAACCCATGGGTGAGTGGAGTCCATATAAGATTGGATAACGATTCGGTAATGGAGAGTCTGGAGCCAGCTGCCGGATTAATTAAACCTGGAACTGGCGAATGTCCTATTGAAGTAGCTATTCCTTTATTAGACTTAAAGTCCATAGCCATCACCGCCACATTATTCAAGGGTAGTTGTAATTCACCGCAAGTCTGTTGTGTAGCTACTCTACCTGTTACACAGCGATCTACTTTATTTGTTAACCAATCTTTGCAAGCCACAGCCTCTAATTGAAGAACAGCTTCTAGGTATTCTTCAATTTTACTTTCAGAGTAATTGATCTCCTCAAAACTGGAAGCTTGAGTTTTGTCTTCTAAGATAGTTTTAGGAGAAGATCCAAAAAGGTGGTGGAGTTTTAAATCAAATGGGGAAGCTTCTCCCTTATTTTTGAAAATCAATTCGTTGTTGGAACCAGCTTCTCCAACTTCATAGTATGGTGCTCTTTCACGCTCTGATACACGTTTCAAATAAGCTGCGTCTTGTTCCTTTATGACCAAGCCCATTCGCTCTTGAGATTCATTCCCGAGAACTTCTTTAGCTGAAAGAGTTTCATCGCCTACAGGTAGCTTGTCTAAATCAATAACGCCTCCCGTTTCTTCTACAAGTTCAGATAAACAATTTAGATGACCTCCAGCTCCATGATCATGGATAGATGTGATTGTATTATTCTCCAATTCTACCATCGCTCTGACGGCATTTGCAACACGCTTTTGCATTTCAGGGTTAGATCGCTGAACAGCATTCAATTCAAGTGACTGATTGAAAGCTCCAGTATCCACAGAAGAAACAGCACTACCTCCCATGCCAATGCGGTAATTATCGCCACCCATTACCACTATTTTTTCGCCAGCATTTACTTCCTTTTTCTGAGCATCTTTTTTCTTCGCATAACCTATTCCGCCAGCTTGCATGATTACCTTATCATAACCATATTTTTTACCTCCTTCTTCGTGCTCAAAAGTTAAAACACTTCCACAAATGAGTGGTTGACCAAACTTATTTCCATAGTCGCTTGCTCCATTGGACGCTTTGGTTAGAATCTCTCGTGGAGTTTGATAAAGCCATTTTCTAGCTGGTTTTTCCCACTGTTTATTTTCTTGTAATCTGGAATAAGAAGTCATGTAAACAGCCGTTCCTGCAAGAGGAATACTACCTTGACCACCAGCCATTCTATCTCTAATTTCACCCCCTGATCCAGTCGCTGCTCCATTGAAAGGCTCTACTGTCGTAGGGAAGTTGTGTGTCTCTGCTTTTAACGAGATTACAGATTCAAATTCATTGGTATCAAACCAGTCAGGTTTGTCTTGAGAATGAGGAGCAAATTGTTCAGCCTTAGGCCCTTGAATGAATGCTACATTGTCTTTGTATGCTGATACTAGATAATTGGGATTTTCCTTGGAAGTTTTCTTAATCCATTGAAATAGAGATAATTTCTGTTCTTCTCCGTCGATGATAAAGGTGCCATTGAAAATCTTATGTCTACAATGCTCAGAATTGATTTGCGAGAATCCAAAAACTTCAGAGTCTGTAAGAGGCCTTTCAATCTCTTTTGATACCTCCTCTAAATAATTAATTTCATCTTGACTGAGGGCAAGTCCTTCTTTTTCATTGTAGGAGTCAATATCATTGATATATTCGATAGGTTCTGCTTCTCGGTCAAGTGTAAATATAGACTGATCCAAACCTTCATATACTTGTTGCAACATGGGGTCGAATGCACCAGCTGAAGCTTCTGTTACATAGGTTTCAATCCTAGAAATGGTGCTAATTCCTGCATTGTGAGCAATGTCAGTTGCATTGGTACTCCATGGAGATATCATCTCTTTTCTTGGACCAATAAATTTCTCATTGATACTTTCTGCACTTACAGGTTTCGCTCCTGAAAATAGCCATTCAAGCTTGGTGATTTGATCTGATGAGAGTTGGATAGAGACGCCTACAGCGATAATAGCGTCTTCAGAGTTTTGAAAGAATTGAATCATTTAAAGGAACCTCGTTTTGAAGTCCGCAAAATTAACCTTTTTGTAAGCTTTGACTTACTTCGATTTCAACAATTTCCTAACTGATTTCCGTAAGCCTCCAACGGTCAATGGAGAGTAGCCTATGATAACTTTCTCTATGATACCCTGTTGGTTAACTACAAAGTGTGTGGGATAAGACCGTACGTTTAATTCTAAGCAGAAATCTTGGACGTCCGCAATGATTTGATAGTCGAAATCACGTCGGTCTAAAAATGTCTTTACAAGATCGGTACCATCAAAAGTAGGTGCTAGAAAGACAATATCTTCGGTTTTATACTTAGCTACCAAATCATTCATTTCGGGCATTTCCATAATACATGGCTTGCATCTGGAAAACCAGAAATTGATAAGTAAGATCTTACCCTTGAGTTCTTCCATTGTAAAAACTGTACCATCGATTGCAGTTAGTTTAAATGAGGGAAAGGGTTTTCCTTTCATTCGCTTCACTTCTTTTTTAGCTTCTTCAACTTGTTTGATTTGTTCCTTAGTTGGTTGTGCAATCAGGAAACCTGGAGAAAGGAATAAGATTAGAATTAGAATGATAAATCGATACATGTAATTTTTTTTGTAATCAATGAGTGACTTTTTTAAGTCAAAACCTTTTTCATAATTTTCTGAAATAGCCTGTCCGTATTATGCGCCTATTTGCGTCATTCTATCTAAGAGTCAGTAGTAGAACTGTTTTCTTGAAATTTTTTCTAAATAAGCTAAACAAAATTGATTCAATTTCCGTTGATTTGCACGGCGGAAACTTTTGGCATGCTTAAAGTTTCCAAAGTGTTATCTTTGTGAACGGAATGTTAAAGAATAAAATTGGAAGCGAAGGAAAAGATATTGCATAGTGCTCAGGAGCTGTTTATTCAATATGGAATAAGGAGTGTTACAATGGATGATGTGGCGAGATCAGCTTCAATGTCCAAAAAAACACTTTACCAATATTTTGATAACAAAGACGGGCTTGTCTCTGAAGTGGCTATGAAACATTTTGAGCAAGAGACTGAAGAGTTTACGCAAATTGAAGACGTTGCAAATGATGCTATCAATGAGATATTATTGGTTTCACAATGTTTAAGAAAGCATGTATTTCGGATGAACCCGTCATTGCTTTATGATATGCAAAAGTATCATGGAAAGGCATGGGATAACTACTTACAGTTTAAGCACTCTACAATTAGGGGGCATATACAGCGAAATATAGAAAGAGGACAGAGAGAGGGATATTTTCGAAATGAGATTGATGCCAAAGTTTTATCAATCTTTAGAGTAGAAGGTGTTCAGATGGTATTTAACCCTAAAGTATTTTCAAGAGAAGAATTTGAATTTGCCGCGGTGCAACTTCAGATCCTTGACCATTTCATACATGGTCTCCTGACTGAAAAAGGAAAAATAAAGTATGATGAATACATGAAAACAGAATCTTCAAATCACACACTCTAACCATGAGAGGATCACTTATACTACTATTAACTATCAGTACTTCAATAGGAGTGCTTGCCCAGGAAAGGCTAAGCCTTTCGCTGGATGATTGCATCAGCTATGCATTGGAAAATAACGAGCAGCTAGAGATAAAGCGTCTCGATAAAGAAATTGCAGAAGCTGAAGTTAGGAAAACGATTTCTGAGGGTTTACCCCAAGCAAACGTTAACGGCGGACTCAACTACAATTATGAAATTCAAAAGAGTCTTATTGATGTAAGCAATTTTTCTGATGCTCCTCCAGGAACTGAACAAGAAGTTGCTTTTGGTCAGGCTTATGACGGGAATGTGGCTTTAAGTGTTAAACAGCTTCTTTTTAATGGATCCTATTTTGTTGGATTACAAGCTGCTAAAACCTATAGAGAGTTGTCAACGAAAGAGCATCAAAAAACTCAATTAGATATCGTTGAAGCAGTAAGTAAAGCATATTACAATGCGCTTATTGCTGAAGAGCAACTTAAGTTATTGGAATCTAATTTGTCAAGATTAGACACACTCTTAAATGAGACGTCTCAAATGTATGAAGCAGGATTTGCGGAAAAAGTTGACGTGGATAGAATAAGGGTTAATTACAACAATCTTAAAGTTGAAATGAGTAGATCTAAACAGTTGAAAGATCTAAGCAGAAAGCTTTTAAAATTTCAAATGGGTATGGATTTAAATCAACCTATTGAAATTTCAGAACAATTAGAGAACGTTCAAATTGATGAACAAGTACTTGTTCAAGCTGATTTTGACTATAATCAGCGAATAGAATTTTCTCAATTGCAAACAAATGAGAGTCTAGCTTATCTGGATTTAAAGAACAATAGGGCTCAATACCTTCCTAGACTATATGCCTCTTTTAACTATGGTTGGAATACGGCAACTTCCGATAGGAGTAGATTATTCAATTCAGAAAGGTGGTTGGACTTTGGAACGATAGGCTTAACTGCCACTATTCCAGTTTTTGATGGGTTTTTGAAAAGTAACAGGATTCAGCAAAATCGTTTACAGATTAAGCAGATTGAAAGTCAAAAAAGATTTTTGACAAAGAGCATTGATCTCGAAATAGAGCAATCTCAAATCAATCTTTCCGCGCAGCTTGAAACATTAGAAGTACAAGAACAGAATTTGGTTCTTGCTCAGGATGTGTACGATATATCAAAAATTAAATATCAAGAAGGAGTAGGTTCAAACTTAGAGGTGATAAATGCTGATACTTCTTTAAAAGAAGCTCAGACGAATTATCTCAACTCGCTTTATCAAGCAGTAACCACTCAAATAGAACTTAAAAAAGCACTTGGAACTCTTTATAATAACTAAGATCATGCGTAAGATAAATCACATACTAACCTTATTCATTACACTTTCAATAGTTGCTGGGTGTGGTGACAAAGAAACTTCTGTAGACGATATCCTTGCTGAAGGAAACATGGAAACAATTCGGGCAAAGAAGGGTGAGTTGGTAGAACAATACAAATCGTTGGAAAAAGACATAGCTCAATTGGACAAAGCGATTGCGGTTAATACAGAAAATTCAAACCTTCCTTTAGTTACTGTTTTTCAGGCTAAGATGGAAGAGTTTAACCACTACGTTGAACTTCAAGGAGATGTCACTACCAAGCAAAACGTACTTGTTTATCCTGAAGTAGCAGGAACATTGGTTAATGTTCATGTGAATGAAGGAAATAGGGTGAAAAAGGGACAATTGCTAGGAACGATTGATAACGGTGGAATGGGAAGTCAGCTCATTCAAATGAAAACGCAACTTACATTGGCTAAAACGACATTTGAAAGGCAAGAGCGTCTATGGAATCAAAAAATTGGATCAGAGATTCAATACCTACAATCAAAGGCGAACTATGAAGCGCAGAAAAGTGCAGTAGATCAAATGGAGAGCCAGTTAGATAAGTTTAAAATTCGTGCGCCATTCAATGGCATTGTCGATGATATTATCAAAGACCAAGGAACGGTAGTTTCTCCCGGACCAGGATCAGAGATTTTTAGGATTGTAAACCTCTCCAATATGTATATTGAAGTTTTGGTACCTGAAGCATATATTGCTAGTATAGTACCTGGAAAAGAGGCTAAAGTTTTCTTTCCAATCCTCAATACCACAGTAAGCTCAAAAGTGAAAGAAACGGGCAACTACATCAACCCGAACAATCGCTCTTTTAGTGTGAAAGTACCTGTGTCGAATAGAGATGGTAGCATTAAGCCAAACTTAACAGCGAAAGTTAAGATCAATGATTATTATCAAGAAAATGCCATTTTGATTCCTCAAAGTGTTGTCTCTGAGAATGCAGAAGGAGAACAGTATGCCTACGTTGTTTTAGATATAAAAGGTGATAAAACGGCTGTTGCAAAGCGTAAAATTATTAAAACAGGACAAACTCAAGATGGATTGGTGGAAGTTTTGGATGGTATTTCAAATGGCGAGAATATTATTCTAGAAGGCGCACGAAGTGTGAAAGATGGTCAGGATGTTAAGATTTTAAAGAAGTAAAATCATGAGCGAACCTACACAAAAGAAGAAAGTAGATAAGGAATTCAAATTAGCCTCTTGGGCGATTGATAATCCTTCGGTGATTTATGTAATGATTGCCATTTTTCTTTATATCGGATTTTCTTCTTATCAGGCAATGCCCAGAGAAGATTTTCCAGAGATTAAGGAAACGAAGATTTATATAAGTACACCATTCCCTGGCAATACGGCTGAAGATATTGAGCGATTAATCACAGATCCTTTAGAGGATGAACTAAAAAATGTGAGCAATGTGGTTGAAATTACTTCTACCTCTCAGGAAGACTACTCCATCATCACGGTAGAGTTTGATGAGGAGATAACAGTAGAATCCGCTAAGCAGAAAGTCAAAGACAAGGTTGATGGAAAGAAAGCAGGTGAAGATTGGCCGCTATTCAATAGTGCCAAAGTTGAACCTAATGTTTTTGATCTTACCCTATCCGAAGAAATGCCAATCATGAATATCAATATCTCTGGAGACTATCCGGTAGAGAAGTTGAAGGAATTTGGTGAATACCTTGAGGATGAGATTGAGGACTTACCTGAAATAAAGGGAGTAGACATAAGAGGAGCACAGGAAAAGGAAGTAGAAATAGCTGTTGATGTGTATAAAATGATGGCTGCCAAAGTAAGCTTTGGGGATGTCCTTTCCACAATTAGCAATGGAAACATGACTATGTCAGCAGGTAATATTAAATCCGGAGGGCAAAGAAGAACGATCAGGATTCTTGGTGAAATAAAAACGCCGCAACAATTGGAAAGCTTTGTTGTAAAGACTGAAAATAATGCTCCGGTATACTTAAAGGATATAGCTAAGATCACATTTGGAGAAGAAGATAGGACAACATTCGCAAGAGAGTTTGGCCATAGTGTGGTGATGCTAGATGTGAAAAAACGTTCTGGTAAAAACATGATTAACGCCGTTAATCAGACGAAGGAAATCGTGAAAAATGCTCAAGAAAATAGGTTTCCGCAAGATCTAGATGTAACTATTTCAAATGACTCGTCTGCAAGGACACTCAACCAGGTTAATGATTTAGTGAATAACATCATTTTTGGGATCATTTTAGTTGTGACGGTACTTATGTTCTTTCTGGGATTTAGAAATGCGTTGTTTGTAGGTTTCGCAATCCCTATGTCCATGTTTATGTCGTTTGCCATTTTGAATACGATGGGATATACATTGAATACAATGATCCTATTTGGTATGATTATGGGACTGGGAATGCTAGTGGATAATGGGATTGTGGTAGTTGAAAATGTCTATCGTTTGATGGAGACTGAAGGGCTTTCTAGAGTTCAAGCCGCCAAGAAGGGAATAGGTGAAATTGCTTATCCAATCATTATATCTACTGCAACTACTGTGGCTGCATTTGTTCCGCTTGGCTTATGGCCTGGGCTCTTTGGTCAATTCATGATTTATTTCCCCATTACATTATCCGTTGTGCTTGGCTCGTCACTATTTGTAGCCATTTTCATGAATTCCATGCTGGTATCTAAATTCATGGAGGTGGGAGATAAGGAGCTCTCAAGAAAACAACTGATTAGGCTAACTATTCTACTTGGAGGTTTAGGGACATTCATTTTAATTGTGGGAGGTGCGATGAAGGCTCTTGGAACAATTATGATCTTTACGACAATCATGTTCTGGTTGTATAAATATGTGATTAAGAAAGCAGCGGTTGGATTTCAAAAGAAAATCCTGGTTCGATTCGAAAATTGGTATGAGAGGAGGCTAACTCACGCAGTAAGGGGGGGTAATGTATATTGGTATTTTAGTATAACATTCCTTATTCTTATTTCAGCTTTCATGTTTTTCGGCATGTCAGTTGGTTCTCAGCGAACAAAAATCGAATTCTTTCCGGATAATATACCCAATCAAATTATTGTCTACATAGAATATCCACAGGGAACCGCGATTGAAAAAACCGATCAGATTACTAAAGAAATAGAGCAAAGAGTGTACAGTATTGTCAACGGTGATCAGTACATGGATGGAGAGCGAAACTTCCTTGTGGAATCTTCGGTATCACAAGTTGGGGAAGGAGCTGGTAACCCACAAACAGATGGAGGCTCATCTGCTGAGATGCCACATAGGGCTAAGATTACTAGTTCTATGAGGGAATTTAAATATAGAAGAGGGGAAGATACAGAAGAGTTGAGATTGAAAGTACAGGAGGCACTTGAGGGCATCTATCCCGGGGTATCTATATCCGTAGAGAAGGATGCTAATGGGCCGCCTGCTGGATACCCTATCAATATTGAGATCGAAGGGGATGATTATGATGAGCTAATCAATGTTGCTGAACGAATGAGGAACTTCATCAACACGAAGAATATCGCAGGAATTGAAGAGCTAAAAATTGATGTGAATAAAGGCAAGCCTGCTATGGAAGTGTCTGTAGATCGGGAAAAGGCAGGAGAACTTGGCGTATCAGTTGGTCAAGTAGGTAGTCAATTGAGGAGGTCACTTTTTGGAGAAAAAGCGGGAGTTTACAAATTGGATGGAGAGGATTATAATATCAACGTTCGATTCAATGAAGACATCAGGTATAACAAAAGTGCGCTCTTCAATCAAAACATTATCTTCAAAGATCAGGCCTCAGGTAAAATAAAGGAGATACCAGTTTCCGCTGTTGCCACACAAAAGAACACATCTTCTTTTAGTGCGATAAAGCATAAATCGAATAAGCGAGTAGTGCTTGTGTATTCAGGGTTGAAGCCTGGCTTTACCGATGCTGCAGCTATTGTAACTGAGATTCAAGCGGAAATGCAAGAATTTGATGGTCTACCTGATGGAGTAAAAATTGATTACACAGGTCAGATTGAAGAGCAAAATAAGCAAATGGCTTTCTTAGTAGGAGCTTTCTTCTCTGGTCTTGGTCTAATTGCTTTGATTCTCGTATTTCAGTTTGGAGGCATCTCTAAGCCGCTCATTATTATGATCGCTATTTTTCTTTCTTTCATTGGAGTCTTTTATGGTCTAATCATCACTGGATGGTCTTTCGTGATTATGATGACTATGATGGGGATTATTTCTCTTGCTGGAATTGTAGTGAATAATGGAGTGGTATTGTTGGATTACACGCAGCTTCTTATTGACCGAGAGAAGGAAAAGAGAGGTATGGAGAAAAATGAATACCTATCAAAAGATGAGGTTAAGGATATTGTGATAAAAGGAGGAAAAGCTAGGTTGAGACCTGTAATCCTTACAGCAATCACAACTGTTCTCGGACTGATTCCTTTAGCAATCGGTCTGAACATTGATTTCTACACATTGGTGACGGA
Organism: Marinobacter alexandrii; assembly: GCA_039984955.1. Taxonomy (NCBI): domain Bacteria; kingdom Pseudomonadati; phylum Pseudomonadota; class Gammaproteobacteria; order Pseudomonadales; family Marinobacteraceae; genus Marinobacter; species Marinobacter alexandrii. The sequence continues at coordinate 87,836 of JBDWTN010000007.1, read as the reverse complement.
GTTTAATCCAAACATCTTCCTAGGAGGAGACAATGTAATCTTCTGGGGACCACTAGCATGGACGGTAATCTTCGGGTTGATCGTGGCTACTTTCTTGACGCTGATAATTGTGCCAGTCTTGTTCACTATTACTTATCGCATGAAATATGCAATGTTCAGTAGAGGAAAGAAAAAAGAAGAATCAAAAATGCAACTTGCATAAATAATTAATGAATTTAGGATCAACCTTTCTCTGTATTCACTCGTTAAAAGAAGTATTAACGAAAAAATATTCTTCTCAAGAATATCATCGGTTAGGTTTAAGTTAATAGTAATCTCCCCTCTAGTTTAGAGGGGAGTTTTTTTTGTTATGAATAGAATTTACCTCCTTGTTTTCCTAGTTTCCATTTACCTGATTCTTGATATATACGTTTTTGTTGCAGTCAAATCATTGTCAGATGGATTATCTCCTATATGGAAAAGAGCATTATTTACGTTTTACTGGACGATAAGTATACTGTCTTTGGTGGGCGTTTTACTTTACCGTCAAATTGATCCTAAGCAATTTCAAGATCTTCGATTGTACATTACTACTTTCTTTTTTGTCCTTTTTATAGGAAAGGTCTTCGCTACTATTTTCCTGATGCTGGAGGATATTAGACGAGGAGTTACATGGATAACGAACTTATTCCCATTCGTAGAAGAAAAACACTCAACTTCTCGCTCTGATTTTATGCGAAAAACGGCGATTGTCGCAGGAGCTGTTCCTGTTGCGGCTATGAGTTTCGGCATCATTTCGGGAGCACATGACTATCGAGTTAGGAAGCGGGTAATCACCTCGCCTAACTTACCAAAAGCATTTGATGGAATTAGAGTTGCTCAAATTTCTGATATTCATACAGGCAGTTTTTTTAATAAAACAGCTGTAGAAGGAGGTGTTGATATGCTGCTCGAGCAAAAACCTGACATTGCTTTTTTCACGGGAGATTTAGTAAATAACAAAAGTGAAGAAGCAAAAGACTACTTAGATATTTTCAAAAGAATAAATGCACCTCTAGGAGTTTTTTCTGTAATGGGTAATCATGATTATGGAGACTATACTAATTGGTCATCAGAATCAGCAAAGCAAAAAGATATTCAAGACCTTCATGATATGCATAAATACATGGGGTATGATTTGATGTTGAATGAAAATCGATCTATAAAAGTAGACAATGAAGAGATTGCCATTCTGGGATGTGAAAATTGGGGTAGCGGAAGGTTTGCCAAGTACGGCGACCTTAAGAAAACTGTACAAGGCTCAGAGGATCAGCCGTTCAAAATTCTTTTATCTCATGATCCAAGTCACTGGGACGCTCAGATCAAACCGGACTACAGAGACATTGACTTAACACTCTCAGGGCATACTCATGGGATGCAATTTGGAATAGAGATTGGGAATTTCAGATGGAGCCCCGTTCAGTACAGATACAAACAATGGGCTGATCTTCATAAAGAAGACAATCAATACTTATATGTAAATCGAGGTTACGGATTTATTGGCTACCCAGGCCGAATAGGCATACTTCCAGAGATTACTATTTTAGAACTAAAAAGTTCATAAATAGGGGTGTTCCATTTAAAGATGTTATAAGTGCATCTTCATGTCAATAGGACGGATAGGTGATTTTACAGGTGATTAGGTGAAAAAGGAGCTTCAGCTCCTTTTTCTTTTTATCTTTCGCTTAAAATCAGGAGCAAATGACAAAGAAGAGGCTGAATCAGATTCAACAATTTATCGAGGTTGATCTATGGCGTTTAAGACTTACCTCACTGCCCAGAGGGAAAAAGTTTCTATTTGGATTTATTCGAGTTTGGGTAATAGCAATCAAGGAATTCATTAACGATAAGTGTACTGAAAAAGCTTCTGCACTCACTTATCTTTCCATGCTTTCACTAGTGCCGGTTTTAGCGATGGTCTTTGGAATAGCAAAGGTTTTTGGTATCAGAGAATTGATGCAAACGGAATTGGAAAGATACTTTTCAGGTCAGACAGAAATTTTGAATCAAGTCCAGCCATTTGTTGATAAAATGCTTAACTCTCAAGGTGGTGGTATTGCAGCCTCCATATCAGCAATTTTCTTGATATATACGGTTATTCGGCTGCTAATGAATATTGAAGCTGCTTTCAATGATATGTGGGATATAAAGAAGAGTAGGAGGTGGGAAAGAAAAATATCAGATTATGTGGCCGTAATTCTTCTAGGACCTGTTCTTTTAATTGTAGCAAGCAGTGCTACCATCATTGTAAAAGATACAATACAAGATTTTATTACTCAATGGGAGGCACTGGGGCAATTAAGATCTGGAATCATATTCTTGCTAAAGCTGCTTCCATACACGATACTCTGGTTACTGCTTTTCGGACTCTACTTAATATTTCCGAATACCAGAGTGAAATTTTGGCCAGCCCTCTTTGCAGGAATTGTAGCAGGAACCCTTTATCAGTTAAACCAGCAGGCATTCATTTCTTTGCAATTTGCCTTTGCTCGATACAATGCTATATATGGCAGTATTGCTTTTCTTCCCTTATTCCTTATCTGGCTCCAAATCAGTTGGCTGATCGTTTTATTTGGCGCTGAGATATGTTATGGAGTTCAATACATGAATCAATGGGAAATGAATTCAGAACAACTCAAGATTAGTTTTCATTATCGAAGAAAACTGATGCTGCTTTTACTCTACAGAATTGTTAAGAAATTTGAAAAAGGAGAAGGGGCACTTTCTATGACAGACTTAGGTTTGGTGATCAATGTTCCTCGCCGTTACATCGCTGATGTCTGTTACGAATTGGAAAAGTCTAACCTAATCACACGAGTTGAGTCCTATGAAGTCTCTTACCAACCTAGTTTTGACATTCATAAAATGGATCTTAACACAGTGCTTTCAAAATATGAACAAGAAGGTATGAGTGATTTTGATCCAAGAAAATCAAAGGCATTCCAAAATATTGAAGATGCTTTAGAAGAAATTAATATGAAATGGAAAGATTCTGACAGCAATAAACTGCTTAAAGATTTATGATCTACGTTGCTTAAAAGACCAGGTAAATTCAAATGCTGAGACAATCGTCCCATCTTTCATCTTTCCTATAGTCTTGAAGGTAGCTTCTGCGGATTCACCTGTATTTATGCATTCCTCCACGGCATCAAAGGCTTTTTGCCCATCCTCACAGGTAAAGTAAACTCTCCCTGTAGCTTTTTTAGAGAAGGTCGCCTTAAGATCGACAATGATGAAAGCTACTGATGGGTTTTGACCTGTAATGGCTAGTAAGCAAGCTGTGGCCGTTGATAACTCGGCAGCCATGCTCTGCACGGCAAAATAGATCGATTTAAAAGGGTTTTTAGTAAGGTATTTGAATGGGGCCGAGGTGGTGCATTTTTTGGCAGTTAGTTCTCGGACTCTTAGTCCAGCTAGCCAGCCCATAGGAAGACCTTTTAGGAGGAAAATTGAGAATTTGAATCCACTGGTAACTTGTTTGGCTAAATGTGCTTGTTTGGAATTTAGTGCCATCAGTTTCAGCCTTCTTCTTTCTCCAGAATTTTTCTCTTTTCCTGATTCAGGAAGTACTTTTCAAGTCCTCCCTCAAAGAATTTTATTAATAAAAATAAGACGGCAAGTATTCCATATCCCACATAAGGTATCTGAATATATTCTTCAATAATTGGTTCGATAAATATCTGCTCTAGCGCAAAAAGAATAACCGCTACTGTAAGCATAATTGTAGAAGCTTTTTTCCCAACCTTTGCAACAGCTAGTTGACCAATGGTCTTTCCAAGCTCCACGTTTTTTTCCTTGATCTCATCATTTTGTTCCCTGATCTGAAGATTAGCATTGTCTAATTTCTTCTGAAGCCTATCGGAGACTCTGGTAATAACCTTGGCCTGAGCTACCAGTTCCTCGTATTCATCAGAGAACGCATCCAAATCTTCCTTATAGATGGCATGCGTCTCAATCTTAGATCGGAATTTTCTGAGACTATCAATCTCGTCATAGTAAAGTTCCTGATTTTTGTCCATTTAACTTAAATGATCACATATCCTCTTCTTCAATTTCAAAGAAGTTAAAGTTTAAGTCAAGTAAATCACTGTAATCTTCGCCCGCTTCCATCATATCGTCATCACCTTCCTCAAAATACCAATTGATGGTAATTTTTTTGCCACTGTCTTCAATCTTACCCAATCGTTTGAAGACATCAAAAAGACATTTGGACGAGCTGGTGTTGAAATATTCAAAGGCAATGTTGGCCGTGAATTCGGGTCCACCAGAAACAGTATATTCATCCAGGTTGTCCAGCACCTTCTGATAAAACTGAATTGAATTCTCAGGGCTAGACCTTCCTTTCATTTCAAGCAAACCTTCATCCGGATCAAAATTGATCAGTGGGGTTGTTCTAGTTGGTTCGATGAATACTTTTTCCATAAATTTCTCTACGGTTTGAAACGTTTCTTTTTATTAACTACTTATCCCTCTATTCTCGGTAATCTGATTTGAAATGTGAAATAGCTCACTTTATCAGTGACTGGTTGAAATTTGTATCTCAATTTTTGTCCTCCTGTTTTACGAGCAATATCTATAAATCCTAATCCACCTGTTCCTTTATCCGAAAACTCTTGCTCAGCAAGAACTTTCTTATATAGAGCTCTTAATTCTTCAGCATCTACTGCATTGATATCATCAAGTCTCTTTTGAATTTCTTTCGTTTTGCTAGCAGGTATGTAGTTACCTGTCTGCAGACTGTAAAATCTTTTTCTAGCAGCTATCATGATTAGTGCAGAATTAGAATCGTAACTGCTTACTTTCATTTCATCTGCATTAATCTCATCCAGATGATAATACAAGTTTTGAATGCATTCTGTAGCTACATTATAAAACTTCTTTTTGACCTTTCTATTCTCCTCCAACTCTTCCAGACGCTCTTCCAATGTCCCTATCATGGCAGTCACTAGATCAAAGGTGAGTTCGCCCTTGAACATCAGAATAATGTTTTGGTCATAAATGTTTTTATAGCTCCTCAGATAGTCCATAAATAGGGGTAATTTTCTTTGGGCTGGAAAAGTAAGAACTTATGGTTGATTAAACCAAATCTTTAAGCACCTAAAACTTCTTGGTGATTATCAATTATTTAAGGTGACTTATACTCCAGCTTAAAAATATATCAATTGCAAAATTAGACTGTTTGTTAGACTTATGGGATTTAAAATTTAATAAAACGCAAATTATCCTTTTCTTTATTACTTTAGTATAGGTGACGAATGCCAATATGACCATAAGTATTATTATTAGTCGTTCCTAATGGAAAATCTGTATAAAAATGTAATATTTCCAATAAAAGGATTTTTGATATAGATTTGAGGGACTTACTAATAGGATTTTTTTAATTCATTGGTAAAAATAGAGATAACTAGTTAAGAGTTTTAACCAACTATGTTCAAGGTATGTTAAAGAAGGATTTATACTCCAACGTCTATATTCTTACGGCATTGGTTTTGATAGGGGCAGTTGCATATTATGTTTTTGTCTTACAAAAAGAGATTACTGATTCATTTAATCAGGATCCGAAAGTTGTTCAGATATCCGCCAATCAGTCAACTATGGGGCAGCAGATAGTAAAGGCTGCTCTTGGTATGGGATACTCCGATAACCAAAAGAACTTCGATTACTTCAAAAATGAGTTAGAGAGAGTCTATCCACAATGGCAAAAGGGACATCAGGCACTGGTCGATGGTGACACTGATTTGAACCTTGCTCAACCATCACAAACAGATGAATATCTTGCTATACAAGAAGAACTTAAGTTTCTCTATTTTGATATGAATACGAACACGGCCAATATTTTGGACGTGAATTTTACGCCAATTAAAACTGATGTTAATTATTTGTCTCTTAGAAGATCAATTGAAGCATTGGTAAACACAGTAAGAAGATATGATACATCTACAGATAATGTCACAGACTATTTTGTAGATAATGCTCAAAATAGAGGAGCTAGTTTAGGTCTTGCCGAGTATGTTGGTTTTTCTATTTTCATTGGGATATTCTTGGTTCAAGGATTTTTCATTTTTAGACCTCTAGTGAAGTTGGCGAGTGATAATTATTTGTCAGCGAATAAGGCTTTCATCAAAGTAAAAAAATCAGAACAGCAACTTAAGATCAACTTCCAGAAACAAAAACTCATTAACAAGAAGCTCTACCTCTCACGAAAAGAACTGGAAGATAAGAACTTGAAGTTGGAAGAGTCAGAGTCTAAATTGCTTAAATCATCTGAAGAGCAAATTAAGATTAACGAACGATTGATTGGAGCTCAAGATGAATTGAATCTTGCATATAAGAAACTACAGAACTCTGAAGTTGAAATTAGAGAGCTAGCTGATAAACAACTGCAGGATAATGAAAAACTATTCCTCGCAGAGAAAAAGCTACAATCCTTACTTGAAAACGAGCAAAATTCGAGAGAAGAGTTGTCTAAAGCACTAGATTCACTGAAGGGAGCTCAATCACAATTGGTACACTCGGAAAAAATGGCATCACTTGGGCAGCTTACTGCAGGTATTGCTCATGAGATTAATAACCCAATTAACTTTATATCGAGTGGAATGGTATCTCTTAAAATGTCGATTGAAGCAATGAGAGAAATTGCTGAAGAATATACTCGTATTGACGATGGTGAGGATGCAAAAGAAGTGCTTGATTCAGTGAGAGAATTGAAAGAAGAACATGAATATGATGAAATTGTTGATGAGTTGGACGACTTAATCAATGACGTGAATTACGGTGTTTCAAGAACCATAGAAATTGTGAAAGGTTTGCGTGTGTTTTCCAGATTGGATGAGGAGGAAGCTAAGAATGCAAATGTCAATGAAAACATTGATGCTACTCTAACACTTCTTAGAAACAAGACTAAAGGAAAGATAGAGATTACGAAGCATTATGATGAAAGCATGAATGATATAGAGTGCTACCCAGGGCAGCTTAATCAGGTATTCATGAACATATTGAATAATGGAGTGCAAGCAATGCCAGATGATAAAAAGGATGCAGAGATTACTATTTACACTGAAGAGGCGGATGATAGTGTGATGATCCGACTAAAAGATAACGGAGTAGGTATTCCGGATGAGATTAAGAATAGAATTTGGGAGCCATTTTTTACTACGAAAGAGGTAGGTGTAGGTACAGGTCTTGGAATGTCGATTACCTATGGTATTATTGAAAAACACGGAGGAAAAATTGAACTTTCAAGTGAAGTAGGAAAGGGAACAGAATTCGTGATCACTTTACCTAAGAAAATCACCCCAATAAAGAAGAAGGAAAATCAAGAGGTAGCGGAGAGTAATTAATTATTAACAACATTTAGATTCAGGGCAGGATGGAAGAGATTCAAGACCAGCAACAAATAGATAAGACATCTAAGAAGAAGAAATTCTCACTTTTATACGTTGACGATGAAGCAACCAATCTTCGTGTTTTCAAAGCGAATTTCAGGAAGTTTTTCAACGTACACACCTCAACAAATCCAATTGAGGCAATAGATATCCTACGCAAAGAAGAGATTCAAGTTATTGTGACTGATCAACGGATGCCTGAAATGACAGGTACCCAATTTCTAGAGAAAATCTTACCTGATTACCCAGATGTTATTAAGATAATTCTAACTGGATTTACAGATATTGAGGCCATTAAAGATGGTATTAATCGATGTGGTATATTCAAATACATCACAAAACCCTGGAATTTTGATGAAATGAAGGGCGTGCTTGAAAGAGCTATAGATACCTATCAGCAATCGATTGAAAGTGAAGAACATATCAAAGAGTTGGAAGATAGTAATGTAGAGCTTGAGAGTAGAGTTCATGAAAGAACAGAGGAGTTGAATAAAATCAATAAGCGTCTAATTGATAGTATTAGATATGCAGGATTGTTGCAACAATCTATGCTTCCAAATGATCGATATTTAGGTCGTCAATTTCAAGATCATTTTGTGATTTTTGAAACCAAATATTTGTTTAGCGAAGAATTTGTATGGACAACCAGATTGAACTTTAGATCTGAAGATTATACAGTTGTTTCGTTAATTGAATTTGATGGAAAAGGAATAGTAGGTTCGCTTAAAACATTGATAGCAGATTCAGTATTGAATTATCTAACACATGATAGAAAAATTTTCCATTCTGGAGAGATCATTAATGAATTGAAATATGAATTAGATGCGGCAGGATCTGACGAATTGCAATGTGATCTAAAGGTTTCTGTAGCTGTATTTGATCACAATGCACAAACTCTTCAGTTTAGTGGCATTAATCAAGATATGATCGTGTTTAATGGTCAAAAATCGACCTTCCTCAAAGGCGATGAAGGTGATCACTTTGAAGATGCCATTGCTGATAAGATAAATATTCAACCGGGAGAGTCATATTACATGTATAGTAATGGCTACTATATTCAGGAAAATGAAGATGGTGTCAAGTTCTCATACGAAAAATTTGAAGAGATGCTAAAATCTATTCAAGATAAACCTATGGGAGAGCAGAGAGAGTTTCTTATGAGCAACCTTCAAACTTGGAAGGCGGGTTCTAGTTTAAATGATGATATTTCCATCATAGGTTTTAAACTCTAATAAGAGGATGGCTATAAAAGCGAGCAGTTTTAAAAATTGGTGTACCGAAAACATTAGTCCACAGTCATGGACCAGAATATGCTTGAAAAATGTTGATAATATTCGAAGCAAAGGGTATACACTCAATGAAATGGAAGATCTGAGTCCAGATATTGATATTGATGAAGAGTTATTAGATGCGCTTAATGTTGCTTTATCCGACCTTTATGAAATGACAGTTGATGAAAGCCTCTTAGCTGCTCCGCAGCAATAAAAATACAATTCAATTACAATCTCTATTTATTTCACTTCGAATCCTAAGACACATACGTCATCAGTCTGACTTGTATTCTTAGACCACTCAGCAAAAGTTTTTTCGAGTATTTTTTGTTGTTCTGCAATTGGCTTGGATGAAGAATCCTCAATCAATTTGTTGAAGTTTTTTGACATGAATTTCTTATCATACTCTCCTCCAAACTGATCCTGATAACCGTCTGAAGATAGGAATATTCTATCTTTTACATTTAGTTGGATTTCTTCTTTTACAAGCTGTGCATGAACTTCCTGTTCATCACCTTCAATTCCACCAACCATTTGTCTAGGGCTCTTGATGATGGTAAGCTTTTCATCACCATGTTTCATTAATCTAAGCGGAATACCTGCGCCAGAATATTCCATTTTAAGCGTATCCAAATCTATTACACAGATACCAAGCTCCATACCATCTCTGTTCACCTCATCCGTTTCTCTTTGAAGCTCGAACTTAATAACCTTATCCAGCCTTGTAATAATTTTTGTAGGATCTAAATAATTTTGATAATAGATGATATTCGTAAGCTGATTACTTCCCATAATGGACATAATTGCACCCGGAACACCATGTCCAGTACAATCTCCGCAAGCGATTATCATAAACTCGTTATTACCTCTTCTTACTCGTTCAAACCAGTAGAAGTCCCCACCAATAATGTCTTTTGGTTTATAGATAACAAATGATTCAGGAAAGATACTCGTGAGTGTAGATGTAGGAGGTAAAGTAGACCTCTGAATACGCTCTGCATAGCTAATACTATCTCTAATCTGGGAAGAAACAGATACTAGCTGATTCTTTTGCATCTCGATCTGCGTCTTTTGATCTATTAGTTGCTTGTTTGTTTGCCTTTGTTCTTCAATTTGCCCGATTAGACTTTGAGAAGTACTTGCCATTTGCTTAGCAAGTTTTCCAATCTCATCTCTAGAACCGACTGGAAGTTCCACATCCAGATTACCCTTGCTGAGCTCTTCTGCTGCATTACTTAACTTAACTATTGGCTTAACGAATAAATTAGCTGCTATAAGAGATAGAATTACTGCTACTAATATGACTGGTAGAACAGCCCATAAAATTTGTCTTCTGATTTGGAGCAAAGGAGCGTAAGCTCTTTCTTTCGGAATACTTAATATCAAAGTCCATTCATTGCCAGTAAATGACATGTAGTTTGTTTCTCTACTTATAAAGTATAAGGCGTCTTGAGTTTCAAGATAATTAACGCCAGGTTCATTTAGGCTAGAAATAAGATCATATTGACTGTACTTTGTATTAAGGATATTTGAAGGATCAACGTTAGAGTACAGAATTGTTCCTTCATTATCTATTAGGTGAATATCCAAATTCCTTGATGAGTCAGCACTTAAAGAATATTCACCAACGATTTTATAAAGTTCATCTACAGGTATTCTACCTACCAACACTCCAACTTCTGTCTCATTTATAAAACTGGTGACTTTTGAAGCAAAATGCATAACCACACGACCAACGGACTCTGATTTTGAAACATCTACTGCCTCATTTTGGCCTGGTCCTAGTTTAGTCCAAAAAAGGTTATTAGGATGTTGTTTTCCTATTGAAATCCGCTTAGAATCTGCAACTCTAATCCTATTAATATCAAAGTATGAAAATGAGTAATAGAGATCATTAAGATTTTCCAGTTCTTGAAGACGTAGAGTTAATTGTTCAGGATCTGCATTAGCATTTCTGAAATACGGATTTTTTGAGGCCATCTTAATATCACTAAGCCTCGAGAACATGAATCTTCCAATATCTGAACTGATACCCTTCGATTGCTGAGTCATACTTGTAATAATCTCCTCCTTTAAGGTTTGCTCTACTTTTTGATCGGCAAAGAAAGACAAGACACCAGCGGTGAATAAAACCAGAAACAGGCATAAAATGGTGAGCTTGGCGTATATGTTCATAGATCAAGTTATCCGTTATCAGGGTAAAAATAAATCTTTTCCTTGTGCTAATCTATGCGATATGATGAATAAGTCAATAGGTGAATACACCTATACTATCAAAAGGCATATTATCTTCGCAATACAAACTCAATCCCGCCATGAAGTTTATTGTATTTATATTCATTTTAATTACCTATTCAAATCTGAGCGCACAGAATTTAACAATTTACCGTAGTTCAAGAACCGTTGATGAAACAGTAGAAAGACTGGTTGAGATAATTAAGCAAAAAAAGCTTGCTTACTTTGAGACCGTGGAACATGATAAAGTTGCAAAAGAGTATGGAGTTGAAATTCCTCCAACTCGAATGATTTTGTTTGAAGATCCTAATTTGATGATCGAACTTGTTTCATGCCGTCAAACTACGGCGCTGGATCTTCCAATGAAGATCTTAGTTTGGGAAGAAAACGAAGATGTCTATATTGGATTTTTTGATCCCAAGATCATGAAAAAAAGATTCTTATTGCAGGAATGCGAAGACATCATTACCAGTATGTCCCGTTTGAAGATTAGGGTAGTGAATGAGGCTCTCAGGGAAGACTAGAGAAAGGTATTGACCAACGAACTTTATCCCATCTAAATTTCAGAGAATCATCAGCAAAGTAGAATAACATTCGTTCTTGAGACTGATCCACAATTTTTGGAATAACATTGAGACGAAAAACATCAAGAGAGTCCTTGTAGTTATACGATCCCCACTGGTCCCATTCCTGATTAAAGATAACTGTCCATTCGTCACTATTTGGAATGGTGAAAATGGAATAAGTACCACTATCCAATTGGAATGTATCCACATTTAAATGATTGCTGATTGAAATGAAAGTAGCGTTGTTTGCTCCTGTTCTCCACAATTCTCCATATGGAACAAGTGGTTCCGCCTCCGTACCAAAAATCAAACGATTCTTTACAGCAGGACTACTAAACTCCACGTAAACATTAACTCCAGCCACTATCGCGCTATCCGAACGTAAAGGAGAAGGTCTTTTCTGAGGGTCAGAAGAGCAACTAAGACTTATAATAAAAAGAAACAACCCAATGGAGGTTGTGCTTGATTTTGAACGATAAAATGTCCGAAATTGAAATTCTGATATCATAAGAATAGACGATAACGTACTGTAAAATAGTAGGTTACAGATTTGGGTATATTATTTGCCAGTTGAATATAAAAACTAAATCTAATATGGGAATAATAGGCATAGAAATACCGCAACTCAATGAGGAACAGGATATTGAGGTAGAAGTAAGAGTAAATGGCATCAAAAAGCAATATCAATATCGAGTCGAAATTTTTCATTGGGATGATTGTCCATACCCCACCGAAGATCGAGTTGAATGCATCAGGCAATTGGTAAATGGGTATGACAATAAATGGGATTTAGCTCATCTGGGCTTACCTACAGACGACTATATCCCAATTACTTTTAGAAAACGTCGTTAGAAAGGCAAATCATCATCCTTGGAAAAATCCTCCTTTGCCCACTCCTGAGTAGGTGGAGGAGTATCTGCCCCCTGATTAGATGCATCCTTCTTGTCAACACGCCATGCTTGTAGACTATTAAAGTATTTTACCTGTCCTTGAGGGTCGGTCCACTTACGTCCTTTTAGATTGAAGTTGACTGAAACTTCGTCACCTACATTCAGATTGTCCAACTGATCGCAATTGCTTTGTATCAATTCGAACTTTACAAACTCTGGATATTGAGGGTTTTCCGCATACTCTAACACAAATTCTCTCTTTTTGAAAGTTTCCTTTACTGTTTGAGTCTCGTACTTTTCTACAATTTTACCTTCTACTGTCATAATTTTCTAAACTATTTTTCAACTTTTCTAGTTCACTTTGCAAGTATGATAAAGTCTAAGAAATATTTCTTGGTTGGAGCCATCATTTTTGTAATTATTTTAGCTTTGATAGCTATCGATATGAGCAATAGGACTGTAGCTCCATGGGAAAGAAGTGACAAAAAGGAAGCAAATGAATGACAATAAGATAGATATTTCTTCCATTGATCTAGAAAAAGAAAAGGAAAAAATCACAGATCTACCCGGTCTAATCGAATATGCTCATCATGCAGGAAGTGCCATAATAAAGCCTGAAGATAAAGGGAGAATTAAAGGCAATGCTGTAGCATCCATGCACGATCAAACTGATCGACAATTCCGACAGCTCTACGAGCAAATGCAAACACTTATTGAACAGGCAAAGTACTTAAAGTCAAGAGTAGAAGTCTCTGAAAGAATTTACAAAGCAGATGTACCTTTTCAGCCAGTGATTGGCAAAACCTATTTTTTATATAAGAAAAAGAGTGGTTTAGATTTGGTGTCAATGGTGAGCCCGGATGAATGGGGCAAGAATTTTCCGTACGAATCTTTTGAAGCTGAAATAAGATTAATGTCAGATCATACATGGGAGGTAGTCCAGTCTAAGAGTATGGATTATCAATATTGATAATCCCTTGTCACCCTTTGTAGTACAGTTGTTCACTCTTTGTCTATCTCTCCACGCAACCATTCCTTCAATTATATACGTCTTTTGTATGTCGCTATAATGCAGCGATTGTTTTATTCATTCAATGTTAAATGACCTATAAATCTGATCAAATGTCGCTAAGATTAATTTTCCTTTTAGGAATTCTCTTATTCCTTTTATCACGCTGCGTAAATAATGTGCAGGAACCTGCCATTGATTGCTCACTTTCCGATCTCGAATTGGGGGTGGTATCTTCTGTAAAATCTGATTGTGATCAACCTGGGAGCGTGACGCTCTTGGCTTCTGGAGGAACAGGCACATTTACATACAGTTCAAATGGAATAGATTTTCAATCCTCACCGACAATTGAGGGATTGTTTGCCGGAAATCTAGAATTTTTTGTAAAAGAGATTGATGAATGTGTGGTTTCAACATTGTTTACCCTTGAAGCTGAAGATACAGGAATCACTTTCAATACTTCATCTAGTCCGTCAGATTGTATTGAAGATACTGGGAGTATTCTGCTAGAAGCTAGTGGTGGAGTGGGAGACATAACTTTTTCGCTTGATGGTGGCTCATTTCAAGCTGCTACAGCCTTTGAAGATATTTCTGCTGGATCGTATACTGTAGCCGCGAGGGATGAAGAAGGGTGCGTAGTTGAAAAGAGTGTTACAGTAGATGTAATATCTACTACAAGTCTTACAAGTGATGTAATGCCTATAATTTCAGCAAACTGCGCAGTGTCTGGGTGTCATAATGGTAGCCAGTCTCCTAACCTATCGACTAAATCACAGATTATAAGCAGTGCTCAAAGAGTGAAAGCAAGAACTGGTGGACGTAGTATGCCGCCATCTGGAAGAGAGGATCTTTCAGCATCAGAGATAGAAATCATTGCTTGTTGGGTAGATGCCGGAGCAAAAGACAATTAAACAATAAATTATGAAAAAGTATTATTACCTAATCACACTACTATTCTTTGTTTGTATTACTTCTTTTGGACAGAAATACAAGACTGAAGAATCTTATATTAAATTTTATTCCTCCGCTCCTATGGAAGACATAGAGGCTGTTAATGAATCTTCTACCAGTATTATTGATATGGATTCTAAGAATATAGTCATTGTTATACCTATTACGTCATTTGAGTTCCCAAAAGAACTTATGCAGGAACATTTCAATGAAAATTACCTTGAGTCAGACAAATACCCTAAGGCAACTTTTAAAGGAAAATTGACCAACTGGGATGGACAAGAAGGTAAGTCTTCCGCTACGGCAGAGGGTACTTTAGAGCTTCATGGCGTATCTAAGGAAATAAAGATTGATGGAGAAATAGATAAGAAAGGAGATGCCTTAAACATGTCAGCAGTGTTTATCATCAAACTTGAAGATTATAAAATTAAAATACCGAAGGCAGTTTTTTACAAGATTGCGGAAGAAGTAGAAGTAACTGCAAAATTTGATTATAAGCCATATGCGAAGAATTAGTATTTTACTACTCCTGTTTGGGTTTAATTCCTTTGCTCAGGATGAGCTATTAGAATTATTAGAATCTGAAGGGACAGCAGATAAAGGCTATGCGATAGCAACTTTTAAGAGTACTCGAGTCATCAATGGACATTCAATTGAGACACGATCAAATGGCTCCTTGGAGTTTATCATTAGCCATCGCTTTGGAACTTTAAATTCAGGGTATAAAGAATTTTGGGGGCTAGACTTTGCAAATATGCGAATGGGGCTAGAATATGGACTTACAGACAATCTCAATATTGGAATTGGTCGATCTTCTTTTGATAAGGTAGTTGATGGCTTTATTAAGTATCGACTATTGCGTCAATCTAACAATTCACCGGTAACAATGACAGCATTTGCTTCTATCGCTAGAAAAACAGCTGAAATAGAAGGATTGAGTGGTTTGGACAGAAACGCATACACTGCACAACTGCTGATAGCCAAGAAATTCAATTCGAACTTTAGTTTGCAAATAACTCCGACAGTAATTCAGAGAAACCTTGTTTTAACCGAAGATGATGAGAATCTACTCCTAGCGATTGGTTTGGGAGCTCGATATAAGTTATCTAATCGCGTAGCTATTGTAACTGAATATTACCCTCAATTATCAGGTAAGGCGGAGCAGTTTAAAGATTCTTTTGCAGTGGGTGTGGATATAGAGACCGGAGGTCATGTATTTCAGCTTCATTTCACAAATGCCGTTCAAATGAATGAGCGAGGTTTTATTGGTGAAACAACGGAGGATTTCTGGGATGGTGATATTCATTATGGGTTTAATATCACTAGGGTTTTTGACCTTCGTCCGAATAAAAAATAATTATGTTTTAGAATGAGAGATTAGACCCTTCTTACTTTTGTGAGAGGGGTTTAGCTCAATTTTTAGAAAACATATAAAAATTTGATTCTGATCTTAATATCTTCATTGTCTAATTAAGACAAATTGAAGAAATACCTAATTTTCCTGACCTTCTTGGCGACATTCTATTTCGCCAAATCGCAAGATATAATAGTCACCACCGAAGGAGACACCATTGATTGTAAGATTACAAGGGTCGGTGATGAATTCATTCACTTTTCCATTTACGATAGGAGCGGAGTACTCCTGATGAGGTCTAGACTTCCTTTATCTAAAATTCAACACTACGATCAAGCGAAACCTGAAACAGTGACTCAATCACCGGATATACCTGTCGCACCAGAAGAAGAAATTGAGTTTGAGGAATTTGAACCTTCTTCTTTTAGATTGTCCATAAACACCGGATATACTTACCAATTAGGAGGATATGAAGGGTTGCCCGATTCCTATAAACAACAATTGCAATCTTTATGGAATCTGGGTGGGGAATTGCATTACTTTATTACGGAAAACTTCGGTGTAGGAGCTAAGTACAATCATATATCCACAAATGCAGACGAAGATTTTCAACCTCCGTTTAGTACAGCTTTTGGTTTTTCTAGTTTAAGGGATGAAAAAGTCACATTCGATTATATAGGTTTATCATTCATGTATAGAAATTTTCTGTACGATGATCAAGTTGTCAATTACTTTATTGCCGGAGGAGTCGTTAAATATAGAACTGATGGACTTGGCGATGGAGTTCCCTTCTATCAAGAAGGAGACACATTCGGTTTGGTACTAGGCGTGAATTATGATTTCATCTTCGTTCAGAATGTCGGTGTGGGGGTAGGTGCTGAAGTCAATATCGCTAGTTTAAAAGAATTTGATAATAACGGAATAACTGTACCTGCAGATTTTACGCTTACCAGGATAGATTTGACCGTTGGTGTTAGATTTTTTAAATAATCTAAATATTGGCTCTCAGAGCAAAAATAAAATTCCTCCCAGGAGCGCTGATACCTGAAGAATAGGGCCTGTAGTGTGAGTCAAGGATGTTCTCTACACCAATATTCATATTAAGATGTTTGTTTACCTGAAAACTAGATTTTATATTAATTGTGTACCAACCAGGGGTCCCAGAATCTGTATACAGATGGGGTTTGTCGTCTATTTCGCTTGATGGAATATCCTTACGACCATAATTAGCATTGTAATCTACAAACAGCTCGGATCGGATTTTTTTAGCGCGATGAGATAATGTAAATCTTCCAAATATCGGGGTGGTATGTCTTAGCGGCTCATTATTGCTTAGGTCTTTCCCGTCGGTATAGGTAATTGTATTACCTATTGCTAAATCACTAGATATTTCTGCTTTAAGCAAAATACTCCCGCCATAAATCTCCGCTTGATCCGCATTTACCTGGGCTCTTATCTCTAAACTATCGGATGCACTTGAGTTAGGAATGTCGAATTCTCCTCTTACGATAGCATCATATAATCGACTATAAAAACCTACAATATGTAGTAGGAAACGATCGCTTTTTCTTTGGTAGGAAACCTCATTACTCAGCGTGTATTCTGGCTTAAGATTTTCATTTGGAACTATGAGTATGTTATCGTCAAGTTCAAAAATCTTACCTACATCATCAATGTTAGGTGACCTAAATCCACTCGATAAATTATAACTGAACTTGTCGTTGTTAGAAGTATTGATCACCAGCCCAATAGATCCGTTTACTGCGGTATTGGTAAGATTAAAGTCATTTGCGGCAAAAGCTCCTGCATCTTCATTTAAGGTTTTTCCTGAAACAGAAATTGTATTTAGTCTTGCTCCGGTATTCAAGGTAATCATGTCTGAAAGCTGATTAACAAAACTTCCGTATACCGCGAAAGAGGTGTATTCACTTCCGCCATCAGGATATCTTGGCGTTACTGTACTAATAGAATCAGTGTCTAGATTCTTTCGAGTACCTTCTGAATGAACATCATTATAGAAAAAGTCTATACCGTAATAAAGGTTGGAAGAATTAAGCTCTTTATCAAAATCTAAAGAAATGGAATACATATCTACCATTTCAGTACGGGTTCGCAATCTGTTATCACCGAAATCTCGATCATTTCTACTTTCTTCAAATTTTTGATAGGCTAAGGTTACTCTTGCTTGATCAAACAGTTTATTAACATTGTAATAATTGACCTTTAAATTATGCATCATCCATTTCTGTGGTCCGTAAAACCACTCGGCAACTTCTAGAGAATCTGAACTACTGTTTAGAGGTAGAGTAAGTCTATCATATCTAGGTATATCAGAAGTGGTACTATAGTAAAAACCATAGCCTATATCAATGTCTTTAGATAATCGAAATTTGATTTTTGAAATGGTATTGAAAAGATTGTACCCAGAGAATTTTTGAAGATTAACTTCTGAATTTGATACTAGTTGATCTTCTCTGTCAACTCGTTGTACGTAAAAGTTACGTTTAAATTCATCTTGATAACCGTTTTTACGGTTACTTCCTGCTTTTAAGTCGTCAAAAGCTGTAAACGAGGAAGAATGAAAGAAGGTGACTTTTTTCTTTGACAAGGAAAAATCTAAATGACCAGTCCTTTCATTAGCTGCTGTACTGTATCTCGCCAGAGCATTTGCAGAAACATCCATAACATTGTCGCTAGACCATTGAGGCTCTATGGTGTGGAAGTCCATAACACCACCCAGCGCATCACTTCCATAGATTACTGAACCAGGACCGAAAATCACCTCAGAACTTTCCAATGCATTTGCATCTACATTGATAACGTTTTGCAAATTCCCACTTCGAAAAATAGCATTGTTCATCCTCACGCCATCTACTACTAGTAAGACCGAATTTGCAGAGAAGCCTCTGATTTTTGGAGAACCGCCTCCTAACTGACTCTTTTGCACAAATACCTGTCCTGAGTTTGCTAGGAGATCTGCAGAAGTCTGTGGATTTTGGAATTGGATGGACTTCTTACTTACTGTCATGATCTGCTGAGAAACACTTTCCTCTTCTTGCTCCCATTTATTAGCTGATATAACCACTTCATTAAAAGACATGATTTTTTCCTTCAATGCTATTTTTAGATCACTGCCCAGATAAGCTACGGATTGCTGATAATAGGATGGATGCTGAAAGAAAATTAAACCTTTAGGAAAAGAAGAAATATCGGCAATTCCTTTTTCACTAGTGTATGCAATGTCTTCTTTATTCTCATGGTAAATAAATACATCAGTCACAGGTTTATCTGTCGCATCATCTACAATCAATACATTTTGTGCGAAAGAAAAAGAGAGTGTAAGGAGAAGTAAAAAAGAGAATTGGAATTTAAGTTGCATTCAATGGTTAAATTTCACTTTTGATTTCGAAGCTCAAAATAAAGCAAAAATTAAGCCGATCATGCCTATTGTAAAACCTAAATATCACAAGAGGCCATGGTACTTTATCAATGGTCATTTTGAGACAATTATCCCTTCATTGTTTTATGAAGTTAATGATGTTTCTTATGAACGTGAGCGTTTGGAGCTTGAAGATGGAGATTTTTTAGATCTTGATTGGTTAAGAAATGGGAACAAGAGACTTATCATTTTAAGCCATGGACTGGAAGGCAGTTCCTACAGACATTACATAAAGCGACCTGCACATTTTTTCTCAAAAAAAGGGTGGGACATCTTGGCTTGGAATAATCGCAGTTGTAGTGGAGAGTTGAATAGGTTACCCCGATTTTATCATCATGGTGCAACAGAGGATATTTCCGCAGTAATAAACCAGGGACTTGAAGGAGCTTATGAAGAGGTTGTGCTTATTGGCTATTCTATGGGTGGTGGAATGCAGCAAAAATACCTCGGAGAGCGTAAAACGGATTCCAGAATCAAAGGAGCTATCTCTTTTTCAGTGCCATGCAATGTTCTGGATAGCGCAGATCAGTTAAGAAAAAGAGGCAACAGGTTTTATGAACGACGATTCGTCTCTAAGCTAAAAGAGAAAATACTTGCTAAGGCGGAAGTCGTGGAAATGGATGTTGATGGTATAGAAGGAATTCGAAGCTTTCGTGAATTAGATGAGAAGTTTACCCTGAAAATACATACAGAGTATTCTAGTGCGGATGACTTTTATGCTAAGATTACAAGTGATCAATTTTTAACCAATATTCAAATCCCACTTTTCATTGTAAATGCAGTAAATGATCCAATGTTAGGCAGTAAGTGCTACCCTATAGAGTTGGCAAGAAAAAGTGAAACGCTTTATCTGGAAATGCCTGATAAAGGAGGTCACGTAGGGTTTACCATGCCAGGTAATCAATGGAGCTATATGGAATATGCATCTGAGTGGTTTATTGAAGAAATTATTCCTTCTCACTAAATTTCAAAGATGCTCCATTTATACAGTATCGTAATCCGGTAGGAGCAGGGCCATCTGGAAATACGTGACCAAGATGCCCATCGCACCTTGCACATAATACTTCTGTTCTTACCATACCATATGCACGATCATCCTCCTCAGCTACATTAACCTTATTGATCGGCTTAGAAAAAGAAGGCCAACCAGTCCCTGATTTGAATTTTGCACCAGAGGTAAAAAGGGGTAATGAGCATGCTTTGCATGTATATGTTCCTTCTTTTTTGTTAGCTAATAGATCACTGGTAAAAGCTCTTTCTGTCCCTTTTTCACGAAGCACGTAATAATCAAGATCAGAGAGTTCTTTTTTCCATTCAGATTCCTGTTTTTCAATTTTATCAAATGGGAGAGTAGTTGGAACTTTCTTATCAGCTGTTTGCTGTGCACAGGAAGCGATTGAGAAGGTAATTCCTAGGAGAACAATAAGATTTTTCATAATTCAAATAAACGATAAACTCTATTCAATCAGTTTCACAATATCCAATAAAGGTCTTTTATCGGACTATTTAAGTACAGCCATATATTGAGTCCAGGGACCGACTTCACTTGTATACTGCTTAGCCAAAACTCTTGATATCTGAACAATATGCCCCAAATCATGAACCGTCCAACTGGATAAAAGGTTTTGAAGTGTAATTTTACCAAGACCAGGATGCATTCCTGTTTTGCTTAGATCGTCATCCATGATATTTAGCACTCTTAATTCTTTAAGGTTTGCTGTGCGCAATTGCTCAAATTCATCTAGTAGTTGATTTAAACTTTTGCCTTTGCTCTTTTCAAATTGAGCAAACCTATCAAAAGGTTCAAATGGCTGGGAATTTCCATGTTGTAGGATGATTTTAGTTCTGGGCAACCAGTCTACTTCCTCTCCATGAACTAGGTGACCCACTATATCGAAGGGACTCCATGTGTTTTCTCCTTCGTTGCTTGAGGTCCAGTCGGTAGATATTCCAGAGAGTAGACCTTTGATAACAACAGGAGTTCGTTCGAGTATTTCTAAGGATTTGTTTAAGTCAAATTGCATCTAATAAAGGTATTGAATGCCAACTCAATCAGCTTGTTTTCTAACTAAGTTTTTCTATCGCCATTTGTGCTACCCTTTCACCTATTGCTAAAGAGGATGTTGCAGCAGGGGACGGGGCATTTCCAACATTGATAAACTTGTCGTGTTCGACAACAAGAAAGTCATCGATCAATCCACCTTTGCGATCACAAGCTTGTGCCCTTACACCCGCACCACCTTTGATTAAATCTTTCTTCTCGATTTCAGGTATCAACTCTCGTAGTGCTTTGGTAAATGCTCCTTTAGAATAAGATCGATACATTTCACCTATGCCTGTTCTCCAATATTTATAGGCTACTCTCATAAATCCAGGATAAAAGAGCGTACCTAGTAGTTCTTTCATATTGACCTGATTTTTTGAGTACCCTTCTCTGGCAAAAGCTAAAACAGCATTGGGTCCCGCTTCAATCCCTCCATCAATGTGTCGAGTGAAGTGAACACCTAAAAATGGAAAATTTGGGTCAGGAACTGGGTAGATTAAATTCTTGACTAAGTGCTCTTTGGCAGGTTTTATCTTGTAATATTCGCCCCTAAATGGGACAATTTTAAAATCAATTTTTGCGCCCGTTAATTTGGCCACCTTATCGGAATAGAGCCCGGAGCAGTTGACCACCAATCGTGTAGTAAGCCGTTCATTTTCGGTATGAACATGTATGAATCCTCTTTCCTCTTTGAAACTCATGAGTTTATTGGAAGAAAAGATTTCGCCTCCAAAGTGCTTAAACTTATCCGCGTACTTATCCGCGACAAGTTTATAATCAATGATTCCAGTCTGAGGTACATAAAGTCCACTAACTCCAGCAACGTGTGGTTCGTATTCTTTGAGCTCGTCAGCGCTCAGTTTTTTAATATTCTTCAGCCCATTTGCTTCTCCTCGTTCCTGAAGTGTATGGAGAGAACTGAGTTGTGATTCATTGGTCGCAACGACTATTTTACCGCATAGCTCATAAGGTATTCCCTCTTCGTTGCAGAAGTCCAAAAGCATGTTATATCCATCGACACAGTTTTTAGCTTTAAAACTTCCCGGCTTATAATAAAGACCAGAATGAATGACGCCACTGTTGTGACCAGTTTGATGCTGAGCTATATTTCGCTCCTTTTCAATCACAGCAACTTTATAGTTAGGATTTTTTTCTTTGATTTTTAGAGCGGAAGCAAGCCCAACGATACCTCCACCAATCACAACAACATTATACATATTCCTATTTTACCCGTGCTTCGCAAAGATGAATAGGTTTGAAATCATGCACAAGCTGGTACGGTGACTTTCATAAAAAAAGGTGCCATAAAGGCACCTCTATTGGTCGTTTTCGCTTTTTTGGTTATTTAATCGTCAATTTCTATCATTTTTACTCCACCTAGACCAGAAGCAACATATAAATAATCATCATGTAGCAAGATATGGTTGACTGATTCGTTGTTTCCAAGTTCTAGTTTTCCAATTATTTCAACGTCATCATCATCATAAGTAGCCACATACACACCGCCTTCACCATTACTGATAAATAGCCTCCCTTTTTCAGCAGAAACTGCATTGGTAATTGAGTTATCATCGAATTTTAGATTGGAAATCAATTTTCCATCCATATCATAAACTAATACACCTTGCTCACCACCTGCTACGAAAATTTTCTTATCGTCTATATCGATGGTCTGCTTAGACTCTGGAAGCGTTTTAGCACTATGTTCAATTTTTTCTTTGATCTCCAGGTTGTTTCTATCGAATACTGAAATAGTAGAAGGATCTCCAGAAACACAGTATATTTTACTACCAGAACCTTCAACCCAGCGAGCATCTTCAATAGCTTCATAATTGTCCAAGTTCATAGATGAATTAAATCTGTAGATTCCACCACCGGTACTCATATCATCGCCTGTAGTTACATAAATAACTCCTCCAAACTCTGTAACGCTATTTGCTGTGAAACTACCTACTTCTTCAAATACAGTCCCACCACTCTTGAATTGACCTTTGCCAGAATCAAAATCTATTTTAGCAGCAAATGCAGGCTTTTCAAGTCTATCAGATCCACCAACAAAATAGAGGCTATTTGCATAGAATTCCAGTTCATTAATATCTGCATATGCTAATAGCTGAGAAGTAACTTCCAGTTCTTCTGTTACTAAATCGATCGCTCCAGCATAAACGGCCCCTGCATAGTTATAACTGATAGCTAAGAATTTCCCTTTTTGAGAGACAGAAGTGGCCTGAAGAGGCAAGTCATCTATAGTAGGCGGGGTTAACTCTCCCTTTAATTTAAGTTCAAAATCAGCCTTTTTTCTACCTTGTCCAGTAGATGAGATATTAATAACCTCATCCGTTTTAAGCATCCGTGCGTTAAGCAGCGTCTCATCATTGATGACATCAAGATCAGTTTGAATTTCTTCTGCATCATCAGTTGTACAAGATGCTAGTACTAAAATGCTAGCAACTAACATTAAATTTTTCCATTTAATGTATTCTATTGTTTTTATTAATTTTTTCATAATCCAAAAGTAGAATTACCCTGATAGGCCTGTGAGGGGGATTTACGCATTTTTCAGAATACGGCTTTTACGTAGAAAATCAGGAATAGACACTTATAGTTTTACAAATGTATTTAGATAGCTCATCGAGTTTAAAACTAGAAACTATGAAAAGTGTAAGTCAAGAATTAAAGAATAGTAATAAAGCTGCTTCAATAAATAGCTGCAAGCTACCAGATTCAGAATCTAATGAGGTCTATGATAACATAGTCATGCTAGCAAAGCAGATATGTGATGTGAGTAATGCCTTTATAGGTCTTATAGATCAAAAAGGCATCAATATCAAAAGTACGTCTGGAAGAATCTCCAGTGGCTTATTAAATAACATTTCTTCTGTCTTTAAGACTTTTCAGGAAAAAGCTTCAAAAAGCTATTTGGCATTGAATACTGTCAATGAAAATACGGTATCATTATTTGGAGGAGTTCCTCTTTATAATAAGAAAGGTGAAATCATCGGGATACTTTGTGTGCTGGATAATGAAAAAGCTAAACTCTCTAGTAAACAAAAGAAGGGACTCGAATTATTAGCTAAGCAAGTGGATAATATGCAAGCTCTGAAAAGTAGTGAACTAACCTATCAAACTCTTGTAGAGTCAAGTCATGATTTAATTTACGAATTGGATGCCAAGGGGAAATTCACTTTCGCCAATAGTTCTACTATTTGTAAAACAGGATATACAAGAGAAGAGCTTCATAAAATGACATGTTGGGATCTGATAGAATTGACTGAAAGGTCAAAGGCAAAAAATTATTACTTAGCGAAAGTAAAAGAAGGAATAGAATCTATTTATCATGAATTTCCAATTCAAACCAAGTCTGGAAAACGTATCTGGCTTGGGCAAAGTGTAGACTATACGGTTGTGGATGGTAGGATAATGAAAGCCTATGCAATTGCAAAGGACATCACCGAATTGGTAGATACTCGGATGAGGTTAAAAGAAACCGAAGAGCAAATCCTTGCAGAGAAAACCTTATTGAAAACAATGGTGTTTTCATCTCCTGCGGCAATTGCGATGTTTAGTAAAGATCTCAATTATTTGGCTTTTAGTGAAAAATGGATGGCCGATAAATCGGTGAATGAACAAACAATAGGGCTAGGGGATACTTCTGTAAGTGCTGAAAGAAAAGAGCTTCTTGATTCTTTAAGAAAAAGAGTACTCGAGGGCGAGGCAATTGATAGCGATAGTGATCTAATCTTAGATGAGGAGGGCAATAGAAAATGGATCAAGTGGGTGGCAACACCCTGGAATAATACCACTGATGGATCAATAGGAGGAATCATTGTCTATGCTGATGATGTAACTCAAATTGTAGAGCATGAAAGGGAATTGAAGAAAGCAAAAGAAGAGGCGCTGGCAATGGGTAAAATCAAAGAGGAGTTCTTATCAAACATGAGCCATGAAATACGGACACCTCTCAATGCTATAATTGGAACAACCGATTTGCTCCTAGACGAGAATCCATTTTTGAAAGAAGACGAAAAATTCAAGCTTTTAAAATTTAGTAGTAATAACCTGCTATCTCTGATTAATAATGTGCTGGATTTTAGTAAAATAGAATCAGGAAACATTATTCTGGAAGAAAACGATTTTGACCTGAGAGACCTTTGTCTAAACCTGGTCAATTCATGGAAGCCTATAGCCAATAAAAAAGAAGTAGAATTATTGTTAAAATGGGATCAGGACCTGCCTGAGATTGTTTTGGGAGATAGGGTTAGGCTTTCTCAAATACTGAATAACCTTATCAATAATGCACTAAAATTTACAGATGAGGGATTTGTTCATTTAAAGGTTTCTTCTGATCAGAACTCTGCTGATCGTATTCATTTTGAAATCAAAGATACAGGTGTTGGTATACCCAAACACATGCATGAGGCAGTCTTTAAAAGCTTCCAGCAGGTGAACAACGAGCATACCCTTGAAAAAGGAGGAACAGGATTGGGGTTACCAATTTGTGAAAAATTGCTACAAATGATGGGATCAAAGCTGCAGTTAGAAAGTAGCGAAGGATTTGGTTCAAGATTCTTTTTTAGCACAGAGATGGAACAGGGAGATATTCAAAATTCTGATCATGTGACTGAAGATATTAGCAAAACCAACCTCAATTTGAACGTTCTTTTGGTTGAAGATAATACGGCTAATCAATTTATCGCAGCAAGCTTCCTTGAGAAGTGGGGAGTCTCTTTTAAAATTGCAAATAATGGTAAAGAAGCACTGGATTATGTGAAACAAAAAGTGTTTGATGTAGTCTTAATGGATATACGCATGCCAGTGATGGACGGACCTACCGCAACTGCAACAATCAGAAAGATGGAAGATGAATACTTTAAGACTCTTCCCATCATTGCATTGACTGCTTCTACGATTTTGGATTTACGAAAAGAAGGTTCGGGTTATTTCTTTGACGATTACCTGGCAAAACCATTTAATCCAAAAGATTTCCTTAATGTTTTATCGAAGTATTCTTCAAATAACCTGGATGGTGTTCGTCAAGTTGAAGTCAGTAATCCGAAGGAAGAAAAGCAAATTGGATCTAATTCAGATAAACTTGGTCTGAAGACTAGATTGGAAGAGTATACGGAAGGGGACGTTGATTTTATGATAGAATTTGTGAACAACATCCTTGAAAATATAGACACACTCCAAGCACAGCTTCCTGACTACTATGAGTCAAAAGATGTAGAGGAATTAGGTGAATTGATCCATATGGTAAAACCAACATTGGAAATATTAGGATGTGATGATCTAGTAGAAACACTCTATCACATTAAAGATGAATGGGTGTCACAAATCTTCAATGCATCTCTAATTGATGATGTGCTCAACCGAACGAAGATGGTTAAATCAGAACTTGTCATGATCATCAAAGAAGAACCATCTAGACTTGATAAGGTTGCTTAATAATAGAGGATAGATCTGCTCCTCAAAACACATTGCTACTGCTTTCTTAACTACTTAATCAAGGAAGCGGTAGCTTGATTGTACGTGTCTCCAATAACTTTTGGAGGGAATTACGCATTTTTCACAATACGGATTTTACGTAGAAATCGACTCCTCGTTCCCCATAGCTTTACTAAATAATCAAAAAGGAATATTTAGTGAACTATTAAATTATTTGAATCATGGAAACGAGTTATCAACAATCACAAAACACGCACACCCTCATTGATCATTACTATGATGAAGCGTTTAGCAACAGTCAGAATGAAAGTTTGAGTAATATCTCTCAGTACGACTCATGTGTTGAATTCGTGAGTGATACATGGAAACCTAATTATAGTAGGGTTTCGGATTTGAGAGCTCAATTAGAAGAATATATGGAAGGCGATATTGAGTTTATCAATGAATTTGCTGGCTATATTTTTCACAACATGGTTAACCTCGAAGACCAACTTCCTGAACTTTACAATTCAAAAAATATAGACGCTCTTAATAAGTTGAATCACATGATTAAGCCGACCATACAAATGCTTGGCGATTTAACACTAATTGACGAGCTCAATAAGCTTGCTAGTGAATGGAAAGCTGGCAATTTCCAGAAATCTAAGGTTTCACGAATTATCAGTCAAGCTCAATATATCCAATCTCAACTCCAAGTTATTGTAAACTCCAATAACGAAGCAGCATAACAAACAAAATACCAAAGAACATGAAAAAGAGAATATTAATATGTGAAGATGATGCAGTGCTTAGCAGCATGATCCTCTTTAAACTCGGGAAAGATAACCTGGGAGAAGTTGTAAAAGTAAATGATGGAAAAGAAGCGATGAAGCTACTTCAGGAAGAAGAATTTGATCTTATCATTTCAGACATTCACATGCCTTTTATAAGCGGCATGCGACTCCTGGAGTTCGTTAGAGAAGACCAAAAGAAGACAACCAATTTCATCATTTTATCCTCTGAAGGACTTGAATCAACGGTTTTAGATGCTTTTGATCTAGGCGTTACAGATTTTCTGACAAAACCATTTAGTCCTGGAGAACTTTCAATGCGAGCAAAGAGATTGCTAGTAGCATAACCAAATAAAGATGGAAACTATCTACACAGGAGATTTATCTGCACTAGTAATATCAGTACTTACTGGTGTATTTCTCTCACTTTCATTTGTGTTTTTTCTTCTGATTGTATTCAAAAAAATCGTACGATTCAAGGAAGAATTAATCCGAACGAAATACTGGGTTAAAATTCAAGATCACCTTGCTCATATATTGATTCAATCTGCAATGAATGACCAATCTGAAGATGAGTACCGTAGAGACTTCCGCATACTTAAAAAGAGCATCAGACGATCATCATTAATCAAGCAATGGATTCTTGATGAGATGATTAAACAGATATCAAACCTCTCTGGGGAAGCGCACAGTACATTAATGCGCATTTATAGCGACCTGGATCTGAAATCTTTTAGCATGAAAAAACTAAAAAGCAGAAATTGGTATAAAATATCGAAGGGAATTCAAGAGTTGGAGCAAATGAAACAACATGATTCTTTTACGTATTTCTACAAATTTCTAAATGCGAGAAACAAAGATTTGAGAAAGGCTGCTAGAATGGGATTAACAGCTCTGGCGCCTCAACCACTATCTTTTCTAGATCATCTCAAAGAAGAATTAACAGGATGGGAGCAAATGAATATTGCTACCAGATTAAAAGGAAAAGATAAAGACCAACTGCCTGATTTTAGCCAGCACTATTACCATCCGCAACCATCAGTAGCTTCTTTCTGTGTTCAAATGTCTATCCAGTTTGGATGCTATGATCATATTCCTCTTCTAATCACATTGCTTGAAAGCGCAAACCCAGACTTACAATCAAAAATTATTCATGGATTAACAGAGTTGGGTGCTTTTCAGGCTTCCGAAGCTATATACAAGGTTGTTTTCTCTGCGAAAGATGCAAACAAAGAAGTTCTTATAGCTTCTTTACAATTTCTCAGTGAAATGGGGAGTGATCAGGATAAGAGTATCGTGGATCAAATGATTATCCATGAAGATGTAGAAGTAAGGATGGAAGCTGTGAATACTGCCTTGAAATTAGGGTTCGACTTTAACCATTTGACTGATGAGTTGAAACAAATGACACTCCACCACCAAAACGAACTAATATCATGAGACTACTAAATTTATTCAGCGAAATCTTGGATGGATTTTTCATCAGTTTTTCAATATCTATCGCCTCTTGCTACCTCATATTGGCTACCGTTTCATTCTTTGCTCTCCGTAGGTATATGAAGAGAAATTCATTGACAACCTTCCGAAGATTGGTGGGATACAAGCTGGCACCATCAGTTTCACTGATAGCTCCGGCGTACAATGAAGGACCTACCATCATAGAAAATATAAAATCCATGCTCTCACTTGAATACAATAATTACAATGTAATTGTGGTCAATGATGGAAGCAAGGATGATACGCTAACGAAAGTTATCAAAGCTTTTGACCTAGTACGAGTACCGCTCTTCATCAATGAAAAAGTTGAGACAAAAAAAGTCAGAGGGGTATACAAATCTCAAAACAAGGCTTTTAAGAAGCTGATTTTCGTAGATAAGGATAATGGAGGCAAATCCGATGCACTAAATGCCGGAATCAATATTTCTTCAAGTAAGCTTGTTACCTGCATTGATGTAGACTGCATCTTAGAGAATGATGCATTACAGCGCATGGTAAAGCCTTTCATGGAAGATGCCAGAATTATCGCTTCTGGTGGTACTGTTAGAATAGCAAATTCATGCGAGGTAGAACATGGAAGATTGGTCAAGGTAAACCTACCTAAGAATCAATTGGCCCGATTTCAAGTGCTTGAATACTTAAGAGCATTTCTGCTAAGTAGAATGGCTTGGTCCAAACTCAATGGCCTTCTGTTAATTTCAGGTGCTTTTGGAATGTTTGATAGAAAGCTGATTCTGGAAGCAGGTGGGTATAGTACGAATACAGTTGGAGAGGATATGGAGCTCGTGGTGCGAATGAGAAGCCTAATGGTTTCTAAAAAAAGAAAATTCAAGATTCACATGATTCCGGATCCACTTTGCTGGACAGAAGGACCTTCTAGCAATAAAGTCCTTGGAAAACAACGAAATAGATGGGCAAGAGGAACAATCGAAGTGCTTTTGAAACACAGTAATATGTTCCTTAACCCTAAGCATAAAATAGGCGGTATACTTAGTTATACTTTTTGGGCACTCTTTGAATGGTTTGCACCAATATTGGAGGTGGTAGGGATGTCCTATTTCATCTTCCAAATTCTTACAGGTACCATTTCATGGTATCACTTCGGAGCGTTACTCTTTATGTTTTACAATTTCGCCATATTCCTATCCTGCTTTACTATTTACGCTGAAGAAATTTCTTTTCATAAGTACAATAAAATCAGCGACTTATTGAAATTGTTAGTGACAGCATTGATAGAGCCTATTATTTATCATCCAAGAGTCACCTATTGGTCAATCAAAGGGAATATTGATGAAATAAAAGGAGTGAAGAGTTGGGGAGAAATGAAAAGAGATGGATTTGAAGATTCATCAAAACTTGCCGAAGAGCCGTCAAAATTAACCTATGAATTGCCATGAAAAAGATTATTTTCCTTTTAACAATGTTGGTTTTCTTAGCTGGTATGGCTCAGAATAAGCCAGAGGAACACCTACTAAAAGCAAAAAAATGGTCAGAAGTAAAGCTTTATGATCAAGCGCTAAAAGCAATAGGTAAAGGACTTGAAGAGTTTCCAGAAGATCATGATTTGAAGTCTTACGAGATTAGAATATTGCTTTGGCAAAAAGATTTTGATCGTGCAGATAATAAAATTGAGAGCCTTCTAAATGATTATCCAAATGATTATGAGACGCTGCAACTAAAGGCCACTTCATATTGGTGGAGTAATAATTGGATTAGGCTAAAAGAGACCTCTAGAAGTTCATTGGTTCATTATCCTAATGATCCATTTTTTCAAGAAAAAGAAATCATTGCTTTGTGGGAATTGAAAGAATATAAAGAGGCAAGTAAGCGTTTTTCTACTATTGATGTGGCAAGCAGTTTGAGTACAAGACTTGCTTTGATCTCCAAACTTTACAATCATCAACGGGTAGGCATAGACTTCATCTATTCGCATTTTAACAATACATTTTCACCTTGGTCAGTAATACGAGCATCTTATCATAATGAAGCCAAACATTCGTGGAGCTTGGGTGTGAGTCACGGAAATATGTTTTCTCAAAACGGAGTGTCTTTTGATGGAGCCTTTTACCCTTCTTTTGGGAAAACGTTTAGAGCGGTAATAGACTTAGGAGGAAGTGATTCCGAAATTTTCCCTGAATATCGAGCCGGAGCTGAGTTGATTGCGGATGTTAGGAAATTAGAATTTCGAGCTGGAAGTAGAATCATGAGTTTCAAATTTTCTGAAAATCAAATATTCATTCATACGGCAGGAATGGGGATTTATAAAGGAGATTACTACGCGAATTATAAAGCATATTTGGCCCAGCTAGACAATAGATCAAACGATTTGACACATACGTTTTTGATAAGACGAAATTTTAGTAACAGATTTCATTACATTCAAATAAATGCAAGTAGAGGAACTACACCACTTCAGGTCAGCAATTTTTCTGAAATATCAAGACTTGAGGCTACCACGGTAAGGGTAAGCTACCATACGCTTTTCAAAGAAAAATTCATGCTTAATGCCTCCGTTGGGTTTCAGGAGGAAAAATATTTGTCAGGAAACCGTACCAGAACGGACGGATCTATTGGGGTTTCTATGATGTTTTAAGGCCACTTAATTGTATCATCATCAAGAAATTGAGGCCCCCATTGAATTTCCTCGAGTATGTTATCATGCAGCCAAAAGTTGACAGCCAGTTCTTCTGAAGAAACAAGCTTTTGATTTGGATGATCTTCAGAAGAAAGATCTTCAATCTCTAAATCCTTGATGCTGAGCATTTCCAATTCCTCCATTAACTCGTCTTGATTTAGACCGATTAGTGAGGATCCTTTTAAGAGGTAGTCTTCAGATGAAACAGATATGATCATCAGACGCCAGCCCTCTACTTCTTCAAAGCTAAGATCTAATCTAAGAGGATGGTATTCCCAAGCATCGCTTTGGTCAGATTCATCTTCACCATAGTGCGTCACTTCCTGATGATCAGGTTTTCCCAAAAGTCTTTCAACCTCATCTCTATTCATCCCGAATTTGATGTTACCTAAGCCTTCGCCAGGTTTGATGTCCAGATTCACCTTCTCCATTTATTTTTTTAGCAAAACTAGGGTGTTTTATTCCGACTTAAAACCAGTTATCTTTAAGGTAGAATTTCACAGCTATGAAATACCTTTTAATCATCTCATTAGGAATTTGGATTTCCTGCTCACCTTCGCAGGATTCTGTTGAATGGCAATCAATTGAAAATGACTTACAAAGCTTAGTAATTCAGGCGAATGATGGTGATACGATCAAAATACCTTCTGGTAATTTCATGTTTAGGAATCCGTTGATTTTAGATGGGTTATCTGATGTGGTTTTTGAAGGAGCAGGTATAGATGAAACTATTCTATCTTTTGAAATTCAGGAGGGAGGTGCGGAAGGGATTCGAGCTGCAAATTGTACCAATTTAACTTTTCAAGACTTTACTGTCCAAGATGCCCTTGGAGATAACATTAAGGTGACTGATACGGATGGAGTTACATTCAAAAATGTAAGATCTCAATGGACAGGAGAGCCCAGTGAGGAGAACGGAGCGTATGCTTTTTATCCAGTTCTCTGTAAGCGAGTTGTCGTGGAAAATTGCTTAGCTATTGGTTCCTCAGACGCAGGTATCTATGTAGGGCAGTCAGACAGTGTAATTATCAGAAACAATGAGGTATATCATAATGTGGCTGGAATAGAAAGTGAAAACAGTAGATGGGTAGAAATATACGAGAACCATGCACATGATAATACAGGAGGTATTCTCATTTTTGATATGCCAGGACTTACTCAGAGTGGGCATACCACGAGAGTTTTTGATAACGATGTGATTAGTAACAATCATCAAAATTTTGCTCCGGAGGGGAACGTAGTAGCAGTTGTTCCTCCAGGGACTGGTATTATGATGATGGCTACTCGTAAAATTGAAGTATTCAATAATCGGATTCATCATAACAGGACAGTTGGCACTGCTCTGGCAAGTTATATTTTAGTAGAGGCACTTGGGGCAGAAGAAGGCTCACAGTTAGAGTCAGCCAATAATCGCATTGATGAAGTTTATGATCCATATCCAAATCAGATCTATTTCCACGATAATGAATTCAAAAACAAGCATTGGCTGCCGACGCTAAAAAATGATTTTGGCTTGTTGTTTTTAAGATATTTCACATTCAGTTTACCTGATTTTGCAATGGATGGAATCTTGCCAGAAGATCAAGCTTTTGAATTATGCTTAAGTAATAATGGTGAGTTCAACTTTGCCAACATTGATGCTGCAAATGAATTTGTCGATAGGTCTACCGATTGGACAATGTATGCATGCGATTCTGAAACCATTGAGCCGATTTTTCAATGAGATATCTTACATTTTTTCTCGTTTTGGTATCAATATCATGTTCCAAACCTGAGCAGAAAAATTTTGAAATAGAACAGGTAAGCTTAGGAGTTTCCGAAATAGCTGATTATCCTAAATACTTAAGCGAATGGAACCTTTTCAAAGAGCCATTAAAGGATCTCGTACCAAGCGAAAATCGGATATTTCCATATGAAATCAATTCAGCACTTTTTTCAGATTATGCTTTCAAAGCTCGGTTTATAAAACTTCCCGATGAGGGTAAGATCAATTATGAAGAAACGGAGGTGCTAAACTTCCCAAAAGGAACAATTCTGGTGAAGAATTTTTATTATTCAAAAGACCTGAGAGAAGATGAGTCAGAGCGAAAAATCATAGAAACCAGATTGTTAATTCACGAGAAAAAGGAGTGGAAAGCAATTGTTTATCAATGGGATGAGAAGCAGATTGATGCTAAAAGAGTGATTCTAGGAAAAAAAAATTCAGTAGAATGGACCGACGTTCGGGGTGATCTGAAGCGTATCAATTATGCAATACCTTCTCAACCTCAATGCAAAAGCTGTCATGATTTAGGTGGAAAAATGACGCCTATTGGACCATCAGCACGGCAACTCAACAGAAACAATCAGTTGAGTGAATGGAAAGAGAAGGGCTGGCTTAATACGGACGCTAACGTTCAATTTCCAAAATTGGCTAACTACTCAGACGATAATGTCGCTTTGGACCTTCGTGCAAGAGCCTGGCTGGAAGTAAACTGTGCTCATTGCCACAGAAAGGAGGGGCCGGCTAAAAATTCAGGATTGTATCTTTTAGCATCTCAAAAAGACCCATATCGGATTGGGGTTAATAAACCACCTATTGCGGCAGGCAAAGGTTCTGGGGGATTAAAATACAGTATTGTACCAGGAAAACCTGATCAATCTATTCTAATCCATAGAATAGAGTCTCTGGAACCTGGTGAAATGATGCCCGAATTAGGAAGAACCGTTCCTCATGAAGAAGGTATAGAACTCATCAGGAGGTGGATTGCTCAGATGGAATGATCCTTTCCTCAATAGCAGCTCTAAAACCTTCAGGCTCATCTACATAAATCAATAGTTTACTGAATGTTTTTTTGAATCCATAAAACCCAAAAAACTGAACATCTTCTCTCACTTCTATAAGTGTATTATGTCCTTCCATGTCTTTAAACGGCGATAAATGAACATAACCCTCATTTTTTTCGACTGATTTTTTGAATTCAGACACGGTTTCAATAAGCTCGTAAGGGATTGCTGTCTCACCCATAATACCATATCGTAAGATGAGTTGATCATCTTGAAGAACAATGGGTCTTTTAGCTAATGACCTAGCTATTCCAATAATCTGGAAAATTCCATATGCACTTAAAACAGTTAGAATCCAAGCAGCAAGTGTACTCCATTCTTGTAATAACAAATGAACAGCAAAAGCCTCAATGAGAATCAAGAAAACAAAAACACCGAGCAGCATAGAGGTGCTTGTTGTTTTGTGATAAGAATATTCATTTTCTGATAAAATACGTTTTTTCCAAGCTATAAAACCATAGTAGAATACAGATAGCTCTGTTGCGAATGGAGACACCAATCTTTTAGGAAGAATGTTACTTGTTGCATCTTTTGCAGCAGTAAAAAAATCCAAACCCTTGGAGCCGTTCTTTTTAATGCTCTTGTAAGCCTTCCGAATTGTAAAAATCACATAGGTAACAATAGATACTTCCAGAAGAGGAAGAAACCATTTCTTAACGAGGGAGAGGTGATATTGATGTTCAATAGGAAGAATGACGGAAGCAGTGACTATTCCTAAAATAAATACAGGAACAATGGTCGTTTTTGGAATGGCTCTTTTTCTAATGATAAGAAAGTATATGACGGGAGTTGTGATTAGCAAATCAAAAGTCATCGCCATAGAAAGCTGTACTGTATTCTCTACAAATAGAGAAGAACTGGCTACCACGATACACAGAATAGGAATGATAAATGGTACTATCGGGAGTAGTTTTTTGAAATGAATAGAGTAAGTCATAGCAGTAACAGTTTTGGTAGGTTAGTAAACAAAAAAGGGGTGTTTATTACACCCCCTTTATAAACCTTTCAAAGTATTCGTTACTCATCCAATTTCACAGCAGCTACTTCAGCATCTTTCACGGCCTGATTGAATTCTTTGATTCGACTATCAAATATTTCACTAAGTGCTTTCAATTGCTCATCAATATTTGCGGTGACTTCATCATAGAATGCAAGGGATGAATCAGTTGGTTTGAAATTACCCATACCAGATAAAGAAGCAAGATGCCCTAGCTTATTATTCAAACGAATAGGAAAGTTAAGAGGGTCTTGCCCACTTTCGTTCTTCGTTTGATAGAGGGCCTTTTCAATCTCAGACATTTCCTTAATGATGCCTTTACCGAGCTCACTAATCTCATCATTATCCGCTTTCTTCATCACATCACTAATTTGGCTTTTAGCTTTTCGTATATTGATGATGGCTTCATGCGTCTCCGTTAGTTTGTCTCTGACCTTAAGTAAAAAGTCAAACTGAGCTTGATAGTCTACTTGAGTAGACTCACTTCTTGGGTCCGCTAGAAGTGTGAAATTCTGCATAGTCTCATTCCCATTCACTGACATTTGAACTTTATAGTCGCCAGGAACCGCCATAGGCCCTTGAGTAGTTGCCCACCACAAGATCATACCATCGAAAGTCTTGGCTCCATCATATCTCAAGTTCCAATTCATTGTATTGAAGCCGGGCTTTATTTCTAATTGACCTTCTTTGGCTTTTTTGTCAGGATGGGTAGAATACTTCTTGATCAAATCACCGTCATTTTCATGAAAACTGATAGCAATTGTATCTGTACTTGCAGTATCCTTCACAAAATAGTTAACTAAAACCCCTCCTGGATGATCTGTTCCGGCGGTTTTAGAAGTTCGTCCATTTCCTCCACCCATTCGATAGCTATCCAATGGTTTATAAAGGAAATGAGTTTTTCCATTTGCCATTGAAAGTTGATGTAATGGAGTTAAATCATCTATCATCCAAAAACTCCTTCCTTGAGTAGCTGCAATGAGGTTATTATTTTTAAGTGCCAAGTCTGTAATTGGAACGATAGGTAGGTTCATTTGAAATGGCTGCCAGTTTGCTCCATTATTGAATGAAACATACATACCTGCCTCTGTTCCTGCATATAACAACCCCTTTTTGTTTGGATCAGCTCTTAATACTCTTGTAAAGTGTTCGGATGAAATACCTGAAGTGATTTTAGTCCAAGTCTGGCCGTAATCTTCAGTTTTGTAAAGGTATGGAGTGTAATCACCCAGTTTATATCTTGTTCCTGCAATATAAAGCCCTCCTTTGTTGAAAGGATCAATTTCAACACTGTTGATCATCATCCATTCCGGCATGCCAGCTGGAGTAACATTATTCCAATTTTTTCCACCGTCTCTTGTTACATGAACTAATCCATCATCAGATCCAGTCCATATTACACCTTCCTCATGATAAGATTCTACTGCAGCGAATATTGTACAATAATATTCGACACTCGTATTATCTTTCGTTATTGGTCCTCCTGATGATCCTAATTTTGAGGCATCATTTCTGGTTAGATCCGGACTGATTACCTCCCATGTTTGTCCTTCATCAGTAGTGACATGTAGCTGATTGGAGGCTGTGTAAAGTCGGTTAGCATTGTGAGGAGAAAAGAAAATAGGGAAGTTCCATTGAAATCGATACTTGAAACCTTCCGCACCATGTCCCATGGGATTATCTGGCCAAACGTTGATGGCACGTATTTGCTCTGTCTGATGATCCACCCTTGTTAAGAAACCATCATAACTACCGCCATAGACGATATCGCTATTTTCAGGATTTGGAGCAATGTGAGCACTCTCACCACCAGCAGTAGATTCCCAATTATCATCATCGATATATCTTCCCCCAGAGCGGTGATCGATTCGTACTGTTGAATTGTCTTGTTGCGCACCATAAATTCGATAAGGGAATGAGTCATCCGTGGTAACTCGATAAAATTGAGCGGTAGGTTGATTATTGTAGGTCGACCAATTTTCGCCAGCATCAAATGACACTTGCGCTCCACCATCATCACCGATAACCATACGTTGATTGTCTTCTGGTGCTATCCAAAAATCATGGTGATCTCCGTGTGGAGCATTGTACGTTTCGTAGGTCTTTCCACCGTCAGTTGATTTATGGTACCTAACATTCATTACATATAGTCCATCTTCATCTTGCGTGTCTGCATAGATTCTTGTGTAATACCATGCCCTTTGTCTCAATTTTCTCTCCTTATTGATCAACTTCCAGGTTTTTCCTGCATCATCTGATCGATAGACGCCTCCTGCATTGTTTTCAATAATAGCCCAAACTCTGTTCGAGTTAACAGGAGACACTGTCACGCCAGAGATCCCCCAAGTGCCTTTTGGAAGCCCTTCATTTGAAGAAATATTAGTCCAAGTGTCTCCTCCATCTGTACTCTTCCAAAGTGCAGACCCTTCACCTCCACTCTCTAGACTATATGGTGTTCTTCTAATTCTCCAGGTAGATGCATACAAAATTCTTGGGTTATTCGGATCAAATGTCAAATCAACCGCTCCCGCATCAGCGTTAGCAAATAAAATTCTCTCCCAAGTTTGACCGCCATTCTTACTGCGATACACGCCTCTCTCACTTGACGACTTGTATAGATCTCCCATAACTGCAGCATAAACTAAATCGGGATTTTTTGGATGTATGCGTACCCTTGGTATATGCCGCGCATTCTTCATTCCAATTTCTTGCCAAGTGGTTCCAGCATCTACAGACTTCCACATTCCCCATCCAGAGGAAACATTTCCTCGGACAGTGACTTCACCACCGCCGGCATAGATGACATTATTATCCCATTCGCTTACAGCGACAGCTCCGATAGATCCTCCAAAGAAGCCATCAGAAATGTTTTCCCATGTACTTCCAGCATCCTTTGTACGCCAGATACCTCCTCCAGTAGCTCCCATATAATAGAGATTGGGTTTGCCGGGAACCCCCGTAACAGCAGCAGATCTACCGCCACGAAAGGGGCCAATATTTCTCCACTGCATGCCATCGTAAAGCTTACTACTAAAAGTAGGAGAGGTAGATGATGTCTTTTTCTTTCGCTGAGCTTGTCCTTCAAATAAGACAAATCCAACAATTAATAGAGTTAATAAAACTTTCTTCATATCATTTAGGTTATCAAATTCTGAATTTAATCATTAAAGAGGAGCAGTTCATCGTACAGCCTACACAAGAGGTCTTTAATTTGTATAGATGGAACATGTTTTCCGTTCAGTATTTTTAATTTTATCAATCGTATTATATCATTTTTAATTGAACCGTGAGTAGAGGCAGTCTTTCAGACATACATAAGGAGATCATAAAAGAAATGCTGTCAGAGTCACTGACGAAGGCAGCAGCATCTATGGCGCAAATGCTTAGGATAAGAGTTGATCCTGAACTCATACATTTTGGCGAAGGTCAACTTATGCCGCTGAGAGAGTTTGATGAGCTTGGTAGGTTCAAAGTAAACCTAATGAAGGTTGCTTTTAGTGGAGAGATCAACGGTGCTTTCTATTTCGTGATTAACAATCATGAAATGGACCTGATAAATAAAGTTTGCTTACCAGCAGACATCACGACATCACGATCTTCTCATACAAAAATGATGAAGCATGACTTCATGTCTGAGATTGAAAACCTGATAGCAAATATGTCTATCGCCGCACTATCAGATTTTTTGGGAGTTCAGGTAATAGGTGATGTGCCGATCATTCGGAATATCAAAGGAGAGTTGGTAAATGATTATCTGGAGAATGAGAACGAATTGAACAAAACAAACTTTTTTGTAAAGTCCACACTGAATGGTACTGTAGTAAACATAGCCCCACACTTTCTATGGATGATAGATGAAAACTTCATCCGAATTACAAAGCTGAATACGGTTGCTTAATCTTTTTTCTTAAAACTTAAGGCGCCAGAATTCATGCAATATCGCTGACCACTTGGCTGTGGGCCATCAGGGAATATATGACCTAAGTGACTCCCACATTTTCCGCATTTCACTTCAGTACGCGTCATTCCAAAAGATTTATCTTTTTCGAAATCAACAGCGTCAGCCGTGATTGGATCAAAGAAACTTGGCCAACCCGAACCTGAATCATACTTGGTTTCCGAGGAGTATAGCTCATTTCCGCACGCAGCACATTCATAGACTCCTTTGTCTTTATTTTCTAATAGAGCTCCTGTCCAAGGCCTTTCTGTACCCTTTTCTCTCAAGATGTGATATTGTTCATCCGAGAGTTCTTTTTTCCACTCTTCTTCACCTTTATTGATTTTTTCCATTTCTTTTGCGGTTTTTATAGGTTCTGGGTAATACCAACTAATACGAAGATAAAACAGTTCAAATACTGATATGCCCACTTATCACATATGTAAAAAATCGTGTAACTAAAAGGATGATTTCACCTTTAAGTACTTGACACTACTAACTTATTATGAAGAGAAAACTAATCATCATTCTTTCATCTGTCGGAATCCTCGTTCTGGCATTTGTTCTGGCAGGAGTATTTGCTGGTCAAAAGGAAGATCCCAAGGATAAGACTACTGTGGCTATTAAAAAAACAGTGGAAACCAAAAAAGTGAACTACCAGACGTTACAAACAGATGTGGTTTCTTATGGTAGAGTACAAACGGCTGAGACGTTGGATCTACTTTCTGAGGTTTCCGGTAGAATGTATCAAGGGAACGTAAGGCTTAAGGAAGGACAGAGATTTAAAAGAGGCGATCTTTTGTTCTATGTTGATGACTTAGAACCTTCTCTAAATCTTAAATCTGCAAAAAGTAACTTTTTAAGAGATTTAGCTGGTATTTTGCCTGATTTGAAGGTAGACTTCAATGATAATTTTGATGCATGGAATACGTATTTCAGTGCATTAGATATTGATAAGAAGTTTGCACCACTTCCTGAGGCAGGTTCTGAAAAGGAGAAAATTTTTCTAGCGACAAAGGGTATCTACAGTAGTTACTATACAATTAAAAGTACTGAAGCAAGGTTAGATAAGCACAGATACTATGCACCATTTGCTGGTAGCATTATGCAAGTCAATATCCAATCTGGATCATTCTTAAATTCTGGAACAAGCATTGGTAAAATAATGAGAGCTGGAGTACATGAGCTCAAGGTAGCAGTGGAGACGAAAGACATTCCTTGGATACAGGTTAATTCTCCTGTGAAGATCTACTCTGACGAAATGGATCAATATTGGCGAGGAGAAGTGACAAGGATCAGTGATTTTGTAAATCAAAACACGCAATCAGTAGATGTCTTTATCACCATAGAATCAGCAGGAAAGAAAATTTACGATGGTCAATTTTTTCAAGCGGCTATTCCTGCAAGAACTATTCAAGATGGAATGATCATGCCAAGAAATGCAATATATAATGGTAATGAGGTATTTGTAGTTCAAGATACACTCCTCAAAGTGAAAAGAATCAATGTCATTCGGTTGGCCAACGAGGAGGCTATCATAAGTGGCCTAAATAAAGGTGAAGACTTGGTGATTGAACCATTAATAGGAGCATTCAATAATATGATCGTGGAAAAGCGAGAAAAAAAAGACATTGATTTAGAATTGGGCAATGATCCGGAAGCTAGTCAAGGACAATCACCAGCAGCATCAAACTAAAAGCAGAGAGATATGACTTTTATTAAAAATCTCGTTGAATACTTTGTCAAGTTTCCCATTCTGGCAAATATAATTATTGCACTAACCTTAATTGGAGGTGTTGTTTCAATCGTTAACACGAAGAAATCTTTCTTCCCGACTAGGAGTGACCGAAATATCAACATTACGGTAACTTATCCTGGAGCTTCCCCGGAGGAGATGGAAGAAGGAGTAACTTTGAAAATAGAAGAAGCGATCAATTCAGTTGCAGGAATAGATGAGATCCTATCAACATCATCTGAAAACTCTGCAAATATTACATTAGTTACTTTTGATAATTTCGATATCGATGATATCTACACTGAAGTTAAAAACGCAGTTGATGGTATAAATTCTTTCCCTGCTGGTGCAGAAAAGCCCATTGTATTTAAACAAAAACAACGCTCTACAGCCCAATGGCTAGGTTTGACTGGGGATGTAGACCTAAAGACGTTGAAGCGGTTTGCCGAAGAAATAGAAGATGACCTGTTAGCTGAGGAAGCAATTTCTCAAGTAAATGTGAGTGGCTTCCCGGCACTGGAAGTTTCTATTGAAGTAAGTGAGCAAGATCTCTTAAGATACAATCTCACATTTGACCAAGTAGCTAATGCCGTACGTCAAAACAATAGAGATATTTCTGCAGGTTCAGTAAAATCCTCAGAAGAAGAGATATTAATCCGATCAAAGGCGAAAGAAACGGAAGCTTCAGATATATCCAATATCGT
Source organism: Marinobacter alexandrii (assembly GCA_039984955.1). Lineage (NCBI taxonomy): Bacteria > Pseudomonadati > Pseudomonadota > Gammaproteobacteria > Pseudomonadales > Marinobacteraceae > Marinobacter > Marinobacter alexandrii. Next base: position 46,128 of record JBDWTN010000007.1, on the reverse strand, counting down.
TGTACGAAGTAATCAAGATGGGAGTGAAGTTCTCCTTAAAGAGATTGCAGTTATAAAAGAGCAGTTTGCAGATGTGCCCTCAAAGGCAATGTTAAGTGGAAAACAAGCTGTATTCATTGAGGTCAGGAAATTAGAAACAGAAGATCTTGAAGAAATATCAGTTGTAGTCAATGCCTATGTGGAAGAGTTTAATGCTCGCAATGATGCCGTAGAGCTTCACATGACATGGGACTTTATGAGCATGCTATCTCAGCGCCTTGATTTGCTTACCAATAATGGAATTGTGGGTTTAATCCTTGTTCTGGTTTCTTTGGGATTATTTCTAAGCTTAAGACTCTCTTTTTGGGTTGCGTGGGGGATTCCTTCTTCATTTTTAGGAATGTTTATTTTGGGAGCATTTGTGGGATTAACCATCAACATGATCTCACTTTTTGGGATGATTCTGGTCATCGGTATTTTAGTTGATGATGGGATTGTTATCGCTGAAAATATTTACGCACATTTCGAGAAGCATGGTAACCCAATAAAAGCAGCAGTAAATGGGACCATAGAAGTATTGCCGGCTGTATTTACATCCGTAACCACTACAATCGTTGCTTTTACACCTCTATTGCTATTGACAGGTGGTTTCGAATTCCTAAGAGATATGGCATTTGTGGTTTGCTTTAGTTTAGGTTTCTCGCTGCTTGAGGCATTTTTTGTATTGCCAGCACATCTGGCTAGTAAGAGAGTCTTGAAGGTTAAAAAGGAAAATACCAGAAGCTATAAAATTAGAAAAGCATTAAATGGTGTCATAGATTATTCTCGGGATAAAATTTATGGCAGAGGTTTGAGATTCACCATGCAAAATAGATGGGTTTCTCTATCAATGCTGGCAGGCTTTCTAATCATCATCGTGGGGTTATTAGCTGGAGGGCAGATTAAGGCTACATTTTTTCCGCAAATCCCTTTCAATAGCTTTAATGTAAACATTGCTTTTAAGCCTGGTGAGAGAGAGCAGAAAGTAGAAAAGTACCTAAGCACATTTGAAGATGCCATTTGGAAAGTGAATGATGATCTGAAGGCTGAATTTGGCATTGAGGATGATATCATAAACAATACATTTTCGAATGTTGGTTCCTCTCAATGGGAATCTGGGTCACATACAGGCTCAATCAACATCTTCTACAAAGAGTTAGATGATTATGGTATTAATCAATTTGATTTAATCAATAAAATCACAGCAGAGATTGGCCCAGTTACGGAAGCAGAGAAATTTGCTATTGGTGGAGGTAACCGTTTTGGGAAGCCTGTTTCCATACGATTAATGGGTAAAAATTATGCTGAACTTGGAGATGCAAAACAGTTTTTGAAAGATGAGCTTGCTGGCATTGCCGATTTGAAAGAAATTGAAGACAATGTACCAGTCGGAAGAAGAGAGATGTTGTTTGATTTAAGACCTGAAGCGTATTTTCTTGGCCTGAATCACAATGATATTACTAAGCAAATGAGACAAGGTTTCTTCGGAGAGGAAGTTCAACGGTTCATGAAAGGAAACGATGAACTTAGAGTTTGGGTGAGGTACCCTGAATCTGGCAGAAAAAGTATTAATCAGCTGGAAGATATCAAGATCAAAACCCAGAATGGGGAAGAATTTCCTCTTACGCAGTTAGCAGATTACAATATTGAAAGAGGAGTGTCCGGCATTAAGCATTACAATACATCCAGAGCTATTACTGTAGAGGCGGAGATGATTGACCCATTTGGCGAGGTACCACCGATCTTAAAGAAGATTAAAGAAGAAATTGTCCCTGAACTAAATACTAAGTACCCTTCGGTAATAGTAGATTATGGAGGTCAGTCACAGCAAAGCGCTCGAGCTGGGAAAGAGATAGGGCTGTACTTTGGAGGGGCTTTTTTACTCATATTTTTCATTCTGATGATTACGTTCCGTTCGTACTATCAGGCGGTATTGATCATCATGATGATTCCGCTAGGGTGGTTTGGAGCTATACTTGGACATGGAATTGAAGATTGGATATCCCCAGGAAAGGAATTGCCCGTTTCTTTATTAAGCGTATGGGGAATGGTGGCATTATCCGGAGTGATTATCAACGATGCTGTTGTGTTCCTTTCCAAATTCAATATGTTGGTAAAGGATGAGGGAATGACCGTATATCAAGCTGCGTATAATGCAGGATTATCACGATTCAGACCAATCATGTTGACGTCTTTAACAACTGTTTTAGGTTTGTACCCATTGATTAAGGAGACCAGTTTTCAAGCACAATTCTTGATTCCAATGGCTATTTCTGTAGCTTATGGGGTGCTGATAGGTACATTTATCATCTTACTATTTTTCCCTGTATTCATCGTTTTATTCAATGATATTAGAAGAGCTGCCAAATGGTTGTGGACAGGAGAAAAACCTACACGAGAAGAAGTAGAACGAGTACTCATTGATGAACAACGAATCGAAGAGTACAAAGAATCAGCTTAAATCACCCAAGACTCAACTACAAATGAAGAAACTAATTTTTTCACTAGGAATATTATGCCTGTTTCAGGCGAATAGTCAGGACCAACTTTCTTTGTCTGATGCAATTCAGACAGGTCTACAAAGAAACTATGGCATTCTTATAGAAAAAGGCAATGTAGAGGTTGCTCAGAACAACAACAACTGGGGAGAAGCAGGAAGGTGGCCCACTATTACATTAAATGTAAATCAAAATAATAGTATTACTGATAATGTTAAAGTAGCTAACCCTTTTTCCCTTCAAGGACAAATTCAATCAAATAGTGTGGTGCCAGCGGTCAATCTAAACTGGACAATTTTTGATGGCTTTAGAGCCAACATTTCAAAAAGAAGACTTGATCAGTTGCAAGCTGAAACGCAAGGAAATGCTTCCATAGTTATCGCTAATACGCTTCAAAGTGTAATACTAGGGTATTACTTAGCAGTTCTTGAAAGTGAGCGACTGGAAGAATTTGAGAAACAACTTTCTCTATCAAGAGATAAGTATGATTACATGAAGATAAAATCTGATTTGGGAAGTGCTGTTACTACTGAAATACTTCTGGAAGAAGGAAACTATCTAACTGATTCAATTAATTACATCAATCAACAACTAGCTTTCAGAAATGCTGTTAGAGATTTAAATGTTCTTTTAGCAGAGGATGATATTTCAAAAATATATCTGTTTACCGATTCGTTGAACATTCCCGATGAAACATACACCGCTGAAACTCTCCGATCCAGAATGTTTACGGAAAATGTAGATTTAAAAAAGCAATATATAACCCAGTCAATTTTAGGGACTGCAACTACACTATCAAGAGCTTCTCAATACCCTAGTCTAATAGTAAATGCAGGTTTTTCTGAAAATAGAGGACGGAATGACTTGTCAAGGACAAGCGCAGGAAGATCTCAGCAAGACTCATTAAGTAGAAATCCTAATGCCGTTTTTATACCAAATTTCAATGATCCTTTGAGTTCGGTAACTGATACGTATTTCGCCAATTTCACATTGTCATTTACCCTCTTCAATGGCGGAAAAATTAAGAGAGCAATCAAAAATGCCATTGTCAATGAAAGAGTAGGAGAACTTAGAGTGGATCAGTTAGAGAATTCACTAGATAGAGACCTGCTGTCTGCTTTAGATAGATACAATATAAGACGACAACTCTATGGTATTAATGCGAGGAGAGAAGCTGCTGCTAAGACCAATCTTGACCTTTCTGAAGAGAAATTTAAAAACGGTAGTATCAATTCCTTTGATTTTAGAGACGTTCAAAATAACTACCTGTCTTCATCTATATTGAAACTACAGGCCACCTATAACCTCGTCAACTCTAAGATAGAATTGATGAGACTAACCGGAGGATTGATAAGGGAATATCAATAGAGTTAGAGATTAATTGTAATCGTTGAAATTTCCCAGCGGTACGTTCACCATCAATTTCAATGGCGTTCCAATAATTCACTACTATAGCTTTGGAGTCTTTCGAATACCCATAAACATCTGTTAATGGTATTCGCTCTGTTTTACTCGCTTCAAGCCCTATTAATAGGCGTCTCTAACGTCAATCAAGAATTTCTCCATAGCTCTTTTTATGTCTTCGCTTGGCTTGGTATAATGGTTATTCATAAAGCTGAAAATCATACGCTTACCTGATCGAGTAATCAAGTATCCACTTAAATTATGATTGTTGCTTAGTGTTCCTGTTTTTGCAAAAATGAATGGTGTTTCCTCGTCCTCCATAAGAAAGCTTTCCTCAAGCGTACCCTCACCACCTGTTGGCAAAATTGACGTCATTCTTTGCCATCCAAACTCATCATGACATTTCTTGAGCAGTCTTACTTGGTCTACAGGTGCAATTAAATTATATCGGGAAAGACCAGAGCCATCGACCCACACCATATCAGTAAGGTTTGTTAGCCAAGTATTATTGACCTGCTTGATAAATGGTTTTATTTCTGAGAATCCGTTTTGCCAGGCGGCCATGATCAAAAGCTGCTCAGCTAGAAAATTATCGCTCGGCTTGAGCATATATGCCAATACGGAATCTGTAGCATGTGAATACAAAGTATCTTGAAATACCTCCTGATTATTTGTAAATAGCACTTCTGATTGTAGAGTATCCAACAATAATTGACTCAATAAATCTTTTGAAGATTCGAATGGAATAATTCGTTCAAAATTAGAGGTGTCACTTTCTAGATAAGCCTTGAATACATTGAATCTCAGTTCTCTAGCTACTAATTCCCCAGGGCGGGTTTGCTCCAAGACTTCTACATAATCTTTAAAAAAAGGGGGAGCTATAGTGAGCGAGTCATTAACCTTTTTTACACTTATTGTATTGCCGTAGATGGGCCACCAGTTTCGCTGAGCTTGAAATGAGTAAATGTAATCGTCCCAGGCCCACCCAGTTCCAAATGAAGCAAGCTCTTCTTTTGGCCAATCTATTTTAATGGTATCAACTGAATTCAATAAATCGAATGTTTTTTGACTCTTAAAAGGCTTATAAAGAAAAGTGGGGTCACCAATCGGTCGGACATGTAAATCAGAATCGTTTCTTTGATAGATAAGTGAGGGAATGGAATCAGAAAATGATTTAAGAACTGCATACATCGTGAGTAGTTTTGTATTTGATGCGGGAGTGAACTTAAGGGTCGAATTATACCCAGCAACGAATTCATTTTTCTCAATATCAAAAAGGCTAAACCCAGTAAATTGATTTGAGAAAACCTCCGACTGATTTAGCTGACGGGTTACATCTTGTTCCACGGCAATTTTTTTAACTGTAGAACACCCAATTAGAGCAAGAAAAAATGGCACAAAGAAGCTGTTTTTTAGTTTCAATAGTGAGGGGTTTTTGGTGCCAAGAAATGTCATTTTCATAGTTGATTTTTGCGTATTTTTCGTTGCTAGAACGGTTTGTGATTCGCGGGGTACAATTTTTTTCATACCCTTTATTTATTTATTTTGCTCACTAATCTAAAACCAAAAGAAACTTCTACCTACTTCGCCGATGAGTATATTAGAATTAATCACCTTGCTGATTTTAATGGCCGCTGCTTTTACGCTAATTAATATTACCGTAGTAAAGCTGCCTTCGACCATTGGGTTGATGTTGATTGCCTTGATCATGTCTCTCGCAATACTTATTTTGGGCTATTTTGTGCCGTCAGTTACCGAAGGAGCAGAGCATATAATCGCTGAATTCGATTTCGAAGAAGTACTGATGAATGTGATGCTCAACTTTCTTCTATTTGCAGGAGCACTTTCTATCAATTTGAATAAGTTGATGGAGGAACGTGTTCCGGTTGTAATACTTGCAACGGTTGGGACGTTAATGTCAACTTTTATAGTAGGCTTCTTAATCTTTTATATCTTCCCGCTCTTGGGCTATGAAATCGATTTGATCTATTGCTTGCTTTTTGGTGCTTTGATTTCACCAACGGACCCGATAGCCGTATTAGCATTGACAAAAAAGGCAGGACTTTCGAAGAAATTAGAAATTAAAATTGCTGGAGAATCACTTTTCAATGACGGAGTTGGTGTTGTTGTATTCCTAACTATCCTCGGAATAGCGAAAGCACAGGCCGGTATCCATGAGCCTGGTGGACATGGTTCAGGCGAAATAACGGCTGCTAGTGTTGCAATGCTATTCAGTGTTGAAGTATTCGGAGGATTGCTACTTGGTGCTGTGTTTGGGTTTTGTGGCTTCAAGCTGCTGAACTTTATTGAAAATGATCATGTGGAGCTTGAAGTGCTCGTTACTCTGACTCTTGTGATGGTTGGCGGTCGTGTTTCGGAGATGATTCATGTTTCGGCACCACTTGCAATGGTGGTAATGGGACTGTTTATTGGTAACCAAGGAAGAGATGAGCATCTGGCCAATGCTACGGGAGAATATGTTTTTAAATTTTGGCATTTGCTTGATGAAGCCTTAAATGCGATTCTTTTTATATTGGTTGGATTGGAGATGTTGGTAATAGCTGAATCCTTCACACTTGGCAACCTTGCAATAGGAGGTATAGGTATTGTTATTGTATTGACAGCAAGATTTTTAGGTGTAAGTATTCCTATTACAGTGATGAAGCGATTTAGAACTTTTGAACCAAAAACAATTCAAATTTTAACTTGGGGAGGGTTAAGAGGAGGTATCTCGGTGGCACTAGCTCTTTCATTAACTGATTTGGAGTGGATCGACACCTCGATAAAAGATACAATTCTATTCACAACTTATTGTGTTGTGGTGTTTTCGATTTTAGTTCAAGGACTCACAATTGGAGCTTTGTTGAAAAAATAGATTAATACCATCCCACATTTAATTAAAATTTATGAACTTCGCTGTTCTGACTAAACTGTAGATAAAAGAAAGTAACCAACTATGAAACTAAGTATCGCTGAAGGATTTTATTTAATTGCTTTAGATGACGAAGAAGGTCGAATCTTGGCTGCTGCAGAAAAAACCGTAGTTCCTGGAGTGATTTCTGCATGTATTCTGGAGTTATACCTTTTGAAAAAGATTAAGCTTGATGGTGGAAATGTTTCAGTAATTGACACCATTGGTACAGGTAATGGTATTCTAGATAATGTATTGAAGAAGCTTCAGACAGGCCCATCTTTTATTGATCAAGTAAAGGCAATGTCTTCTAAGTTTAAAGACATTCAAGAAGATTTGAATGCGCTTTTAGTACAGAGAGGTATTCTAAGGAAGGAAGAAACAAAATTGCTTTGGATTCCTCTTTCAGATCGAATGGACAATGCAAATTATGCCTTCGAACAAGAAATTAGAAATAACTTGAAGGCAATTGTTTTCAAAAGCGCTAAGCCTTCGCCTGCATTTACTATTCTTTACTCAATCATTGATGATTGTAACATTCTTAGTGAAGTATTTAAGGATAGAGATGAGTTGATAGACGCGGAAAAAATTGGGAAAGATATTGTTGCAAATTCTGGAGTTGATGCTTCTCTAGCAGATGCGCTTAGTCAACTAAAAGCGTTTTTCGCATAACATATACAATTAGGAGAAGAGAATGATTTTATTCGTTCTCTTCTTTTTCTTTAGTTACCAGATCCTCTTTTCGTAATTCTTCCAATTCCCCTTTTTCAAGGGATAGAAACTCAACTAATTTAGTATCAAATTCTGACTGACCTGAGTCAGTAGAAATATTGTACATTCTTGAATACATCTTATTTTGAAAATGCTGTAAAGCTCTCAGATAAGATAAAATAGTGTCTTGTTTTTCCATCAGAGTATTGGCTCTAAAAGCCATAAAACCAAAACCTTCGTGAGGATTGTTATTGTCTCTCTCAGTCAAAATGTATTCTACACCATCCACGGATATTTTAGTAAAGTGCGTATCCTCAAAACTATCTTTGACAGCTCTGGGCCTAAACTCTTCACCTTCATTAATGTCTTTGTTTTTACAACCAATTAATGCTGCAATCAGCAGTGAGAGAGATAATAGCTTTTTCATTTTCTTCTATCCTTTACAGTACCTTCTTCCACACCAAATATTTTCTTCAACAGTTTAAAAGCTTTTCCATTTAAAATGATGATTAAGTAATCTCCAGATGTGATCTTTAAATCACCCAAAGGATTCTTAATTAGCTTTTTTTGGCCAAACTTGTCACGTTTGGTGATACCAATAAGTACACAATTGTATCGTTTCTTGAGGTCAAAGAAAACATCCTGATAGGCTTTGCCACTGTAAGGATTGTTAGGGGTAATCAAAAGCTGTTTGATATCATAATCGCTATCTGACTTAGCATAAGAAAGGATAGATTCACTGTAAGTAGCTACGTCAGGCTCAAACATGTACGATGCTAGTAATTTAGATGATATCTCTTGAGTCGAGATAGTGTTACTGACACCAGCAGATAGGAATGTGTTTTTCAAATCTCCATTTTCAAGTGTCACTACGAACTCAGTTTCAGGAAAGATTTTCTTCAAGTTCAAGACATACACCAATTTGTCTGTGTCGTCCATCATATTGACAAACACAATAGTAGCCTCCTCAATATTGGACTTTTTGATGAGTTCATGATTATTATAATCGCTGAACAGTACGAAGACATTCTTAGAGTTATATTTTTCTCGAATGAGATCAACATCATCTTTCTTATTGGTGACAACAGAAACTCTTCTACCTACACCTACCAGTTGATCAACTACATGCCACCCAAAGTCATTCCATCCAATGATTACAGCATGATTCGTGAAACTTGTGCCGGCGTATCCAAGCTTCTTATTTTCCTTAATAGTTGTCATAAGCGTAGTAAGTTTTCCAATTAAAATTCCGAAAATACCAATACTGGTAAGTATGAAAATGAGAGATATATATCGACCCCAAATCGTAGCTGGAAATATATCTCCATAACCCACTGTTGTTAGCGTTACCAAAGAATACCAAAATGCATTGGAGTAATTGTTAAGTGCAGATTGATCACTATCTTTTTCTACGAAAACCAATAGCCATACCAATATCAAGTAGATGACAATGACTAAGGAGACAAGGCTAAATAAACGTAGGCTAGCGTTCTTTTTAAAGGTGTTAGGCATAGGGCTAGGTAAAAATCAAATATAACATAATATAGGCTTAATTTTGATTTAGTTTATTGTGATGGGAGTTACTTTTTAAGATAGTCGGATAACTGACTGATGGTTTTGATTTGGAGAGAATCGGCATGTGCTTTTCTCATCATTAAGGCAAAAGTGTTATTAAAACCTAACGGAGGCATTACCGTGATACTATGCTTTTCAGCTAATTCAGAACGAACACTTTCCAACACAATTTCTGTATCATTGAAGTCTGATACGTCTGCAGGTTTCTTGTTTAGAAGTACCAAATAGGCAGTGCCAGTATATTCTGGGTAAATATCAATTTCGCCAAATCTCAATGCATCAAAAACCAACTTAGTGCCCCCAAAACCTAGTTGTAATTTGGTTTTTAAGGAAGTTTTATTTTCAATAAGTTGTGAGAAAATGTAGGCCAAAAGGAAATTTTCTGAAAATGCTTTCGAACCTATTACTAGATCCGGATTCGGCCAAGAACCAGCTTCTGGGTTTGCGTAGATATTCAAGGTCTTTAAAAACTCATTGGCTACAGTTGATAACTCTCTTTTGTTTCCATCTACTTCATAGTTTAAGCTTGCCATTAAGGAATCAGATAGAGCGTTTGATAATAGAGCGAAGCATTCATTCAATTGGGGATGTTTAGCCAAAGAATTGCTGTTGACAAGAGGCACGGCATAGTATGGAGGGAAGTAATCTTTATCATCTACTAAAGATTGCAAATTGAATTCCTGAATTCTACCATCGGTACTAAACCCATCTATTACATCTACATCTCCTTCGTACAGTGCGTGGTACATTAAAGCAATTTCCATTTCTTTTATTTCGATAGGGAGATCATACATTGAATCAAGCCCCATGTAGCCATCTTCTCTTTCAATGAATTCGGAATTAAACCCCGCAACTAATTTGCTTTCAATCTCTGATTGAGAAAAACTGCTTGCAATAAGAATCCCACCCACGAGGCTCACAACTAGAATCCACGTTGATTTGCTTCTATAGTTTTTTTGAATAAGCCCAAGTAGGGAGTCTAATCCAATTGCCAAAATAGAAGCTGGAATTGCTCCAGCGAGAATCATTTGAGAATTATTCAACGAAATACCTCTAAAAATAAACTCACCTAAGCCACCTGCGGCGATTAATGCGCAAAGTGTAGCTATACCTACATTAATAACGGTAGATGTACGAATACCTGCCAGGATAACTGGAAATGCTAAGGGAAATTCAACATACCTAAGCAATTGGATTTTAGTCATCCCCATACCCACTGTAGCCTCTTTGATTGCTGGGTCTATCTCTTTGATACCAGTGTAAGTATTTCGCACAATCGGTAGTAGTGCATAAAGGAAGAGGGCAATGATGGCAGGAGTGGTACCAATACCAACAAGAGGTAGCAAAAATCCGAGTAAGGCAAGGCTAGGAATAGTTTGGATTACACCTACAAAACCTAAAGTGACTGAGGCTATTTTTTCGATTTTTGTAATGAGAATCCCTATTGAAATTCCAAGAATCGTTGCAATGATCATTGAAACAAGCGTGAGTTTTAAGTGTTCCGCTGTTTGATCAACGATTTCATCCCAATGCGATATGATGAATTCCCACAGACTCATGGTTTGTAAGAGTTTAAAACTTCATTGAGTTTAGATCTACGATTCTTCTCGTCAATTGAATCATTATTCAGGAAGTCAATTAAAGATTCCCCATCTATTTGTGCACTGTGAAGGAATAACGACACTTTATCCTTAGCTATGAAAGAGGCCACAAAATCATTAGCAGGATTTGAAAGAATTTCTGTGGGTGTAGCAAATTGTTGGACTTGACCCTTATTTAAAATAGCTATTCGATCGCCCAGCTTAAATGCTTCTTGAACATCGTGTGTTACCAATACGATGGTCTTCTCACGTAAAACAGAAAGGTTTAGGAAATCCTCCTGAAGTTGATTTCGTGTAATGTTATCCAGCGCACTGAAGGGCTCATCCATTAAAATAAGATCAGGATCATTTGCAAGAGCTCTAGCAATACCAACACGTTGCTGTTGTCCTCCGCTTAATTGAGAAGGGAATTTTAAAAGTAGGCTTTCATTCAGATCAACTAAAGTAATGAGCTCTTTGAGCTTTTCTTGAGTGAAAAGTTTACGGTCAATCCTATTGACCAGGGAAATATTTTCCTCAATGGTTATGTGAGGTAACAAGCCAACATCTTGAATTACAAAGCCAATGTTTCTACGAAGAGTATGCTTTTCTAATACGTTGATGTTTTGATCATCTACCAGTATTGCACCGCTATCTGGTTCAATGAGTCGATTGATTAACTTAAGAAGAGTTGTTTTTCCACATCCACTTGGGCCTAGCAATACAATCGTTTCTGAAGGTTGTATTGCTAGCGAAACTCCTTCAAGTACAGGCACTTGGCCGTACGATTTATAGATGTCTTTGAGTTGAAGAGATACGATAACTTATCTACTTTTTCTAAAGATCGATAATTATTTCATTATTCTCCCTTTCTGAAGTGCCAGATCTCAATATTGCTTGTGTACACTTCAGCAAATCAGCAGAAACTAGAAAGGGTTTTACTATTTCAAAGAGAGCCTTTGAATCTAGACCATAAACAAATAAAGATCCATGACTACCATCCATCGCAATTTCGTGACCGTCGAAAATTCCTAGTGAGTTATCATTTAGAACTTCTCTTAATTGTTCAGATAATCTATGTACGGGTTCCAAACTATTGATCCATCCTTTAAAGTGAACAACTATGGATTGTTTGTCATACATATTTACCGATTAAAGCCTCTCAATTTGATTTTGGTTAGCTTTCGTTTAGTATCAAGTGGGAAATCTCCTTTCATTACCCAGTCATAGAAGCTGGGTTCTTTTTGAAGAATTTCTGAGACAGGCTTCCCTCGATGCTTTCCAAAATTGAATACCTCTATTCCGTCTTTATAAATCATGCGTCCGGCAAAATCAACTCTTGAAGACATGGCAAGATCATGAAGTATGCCCATATCATTTTCGATGGTAGCTAGCTTCTTCCCGAGTGTGTCGAATGCATCCTGTCCTTCATATCTTTCAATCTGCGATACCAAAACTTCATAAGTAGCTTTGGTATCTGCCAGCGCACTATGCGCATTCTCTAGGTCTTTGTCACAATAGAATTTAAGTGCAGCAGTCAAGTTTCTTTTTTCCATCAGATGGAAAATTTTTTGAGCGTCAACGATTTTTCTTTGTTCTGTGTCAAAATCGACATTGGCACGTAAAAACTCTTCAGCAAGCATGGGAACATCAAATCCCAGTACATTAAATCCAGATAAATCACACCCCTCAAGGTATTGAGCCAGTGATTTAGCTATTTGATTAAATGTAGGCTCATCTTTTACATCCTCATCATATATCCCATGAATCATGCTGGTTTCTGTGGGTATTGGAATGGTGGGATTGATCTTTCTGGACTTCTCTTCAATAGTACCATCAGGCATTACTTTGACCATTGCCATCTCGACTATGCGGTCCTGAGAAATATTGGTTCCTGTCGTTTCGAGATCAAAAACGACAAGGGGGTTTTTAAGATTGAGTTTGAACAAAATGTTGCTATTAAATAGGTATGGATCAAAGATAATATAAAGCACCAAAGAGACTAATTAATCGTTGTGGATAAGTACGGTGGAAAAGTGTTAGTAAGTCAACTTAAAAATTAGCGGATCATGGTCAAGCAAAAGCTAAGTTTGCAGGACCAATCTCAACTTTGAAAAAATTCTTAATGGAAGGAGCTCAAAAACCGTCAACAACACAAGCAAAAAGCCGTAGAATCGGCCTTTCCACAGTTCAAGAGCATTTAGGGAAATTACCACCACAAGCAGTTGAGATAGAAGAAGCAGTTTTAGGGGCACTCATGTTGGAGCGTGATGCACTTTCCAACGTTATTGATATTCTGCATTCAGAAAGTTTTTACAAAGATGCTCATCGCGAAATTTATGCAGCAATAGTAGTGCTATTCAATGATAGCCAGCCTATTGACATCAAGACAGTCACTCATCAGCTTCGTAAAGTGGCCAAGCTAGACATTGTAGGCGGAGCGCATTATGTAGCTGAACTTACCACTAAAGTAAACTCTGCTGCAAACATTGAGTATCATGCTCGTATCATTGCCGAGCAGTCAATCAAGCGTGAGTTGATACGTATTTCTTCAGAGATCCAAAAAGATGCCTATGAGGATACGACTGATGTATTCAAATTGTTGGACAGGGCAGAGCAATCACTATTTGACGTTTCTGAATCTCACATAAGAAAGAACTATGATAAGATGAGTGCATTGATGCATCAAGCCATTGATGAGATTCAAATTAGAAAAGATCGTAAAGATGGATTGACGGGAGTGCCTAGTGGATTCTCTGCATTAGATCGCGTTACATCAGGATGGCAGCCGTCAGATTTAGTCATTATTGCAGCAAGACCAGGTATGGGTAAAACTGCATTTGTCGTATCAGCACTTCGTAACGCAGCTATTGACTTTAATCATCCAGTGGCTATTTTTTCTCTTGAGATGTCCTCAGTTCAGTTAGTCAATCGATTGATTTCTGCTGAAGCTGAGCTGCCTAGTGAAAAAATTAAAAAGGGAGACCTTGCAGACTATGAGTGGGAGCAGATGATTCACAAAACGAGAAAATTATCTGAAGCTCCAATTTTTATTGATGATACACCTGCACTGAGTATCCTCGAGCTAAGAGCTAAGTGTAGAAGACTAGCTGCTCAGCATGGAGTGAAGCTGATCATCATTGACTACTTACAACTGATGAGTGGTGATAGCAGCAAAGGCATGGGAAATCGTGAGCAGGAGATTGCTTCAATTTCAAGAGCATTGAAGGGAATTGCTAAAGAGCTGAATGTGCCAGTACTTGCACTATCTCAATTGAGTAGAGCCGTGGAAACAAGAGGAGGAGATAAGCGACCTCAACTTTCTGATTTGAGGGAGTCAGGATCTATTGAGCAAGATGCAGATATGGTAATGTTCCTTTACCGTCCAGAATATTATGGTTTAGATACGGATGAATCGGGTATGCCTTTGCAAGGGTTAGGTGAAGTGATTATTGCCAAACACAGAAATGGTTCATTGGATACTGTCAATCTTAAGTTCATAGGCAAATTTACCAAGTTTACGGACTGGGATGGAGATCAGGGCGATGGTTTTGGAGGTTTTCCAACTTCAGGTCCAACCAATTCTGACTTCACAATTACTTTGCCAAGTAAAGCAAATGGTGGTGATCAGCAGGAAGACGATGCTCCTTTCTAGAAAAGGATAGAGGCCAGCTTCGAAAGCTATGATGCTGACAATTTAGAACTTTTAGAATTTTGCTATTAAGGAAATGAAAGCGATTACGATTACCGAAGAATCGGAACCATTACAATTAGTTGAGGTTGACAAGCCTGAAATTTCAGAAGACCAGTGCTTGATTAAGTTGTCTGCCTCTGCACTTAATCGCCGAGATCAATGGATAAGGGAAGGTATGTATCCAGGTATCCAATTTGGCACAATACTGGGATCAGATGGATGCGGAATTGTAGAAGAAGGCCCTGCTGAGTGGAAAGGAAAAAAAATTATTATCAATCCAAATGTAGATTGGGGGAATAATCCAGATGTTCAATCTGCTAGTTACTCAGTTCTTGGCATGCCTACCAATGGAACACTTGCTGAATACATCAAAGTACCAATTCACAGATTACATGAAAAACCAGCTCATTTGAGTGATGCAGAAGCAGCGGCATTGCCCCTTGCAGCGCTTACCGCCTTCAGAGCTACGATAAAGAAAGGACTCTCAAATCAAGGAAAAAGAGTGCTTGTTACGGGAGCAGGAGGTGGAGTGAGTCAGTTTGCAATTGCTTTTGCCATAGCCTCTGGAGCGCAAGTTTATGTCACGAGCGGTAGCGAGGAGAAGATTGATCGATTAAAGGAGATGGGAGTGAAGGAGGGTTTTAATTATAAAAATGAAAAATGGGAGAGGGAGGCAAGTAAACATGGAGGGTTTGATGCGATTATTGATAGTGCAGGAGGTAATCAGCTAAATAATTACCTGAAAATGATAAAACCTGCTGGTCGAATAGTCATGTATGGAAGTACTACTGGACATCCGGAAAAATTAGATGTATTCAGACTATTCTGGTCCCAAGCACAGATTATGGGATCTACTATGGGTAGTGATGATGAGTTTAAGGAAATGTTGGAGTGGGTTAATGAATATCAAATCTTTCCAACTATAGATAAAACATTTGATTTAGAAGACTACATTCAGGCATTTGACAGATTCAAAGACCCAGACTCTGTGGGAAAGATTGTGATTGATTTTAGAAGCTAAATAGATAAGATTATTTGTACTTATCATTCAAGCCAACTTGGTCAAGAATCATTGGAATGATTTTTTGAAGTCGCTTTTGCTTTGTTTCGTCTCGCTTTGCTGTGGCTATGTATTCAGCATATTCTCTTTTGTAAGAAAGCGATAAATTTTCGAATGCTTCCGAAAGTGGACTATTAGAAGCCAGTGCTTCTTTCAGTTCGTCTGGAATAATCAATGGCTTTTTCTCTGACTTTATTTCTTTACCGTCTTTCTGATTTTGTATGGCTTCTTGCACGTATTTCAAAACCAGTTTTTCATCAATATCATCAGAAGATGTAAATCGCCATTGTCTCAGACCTTTCGTTTTTTCTTCTTGTGCATTGACTAATACACATGCGGAATCTTTCAGGAAAGCCCCATTGAAAAACCAGAGGCCAGCATAGCTTTTGAAAGCGCCAATGCTGACTATGTTTTTATTCCCAAGACAGTAAGTAGGTATTCCCCATTTCATTCTTTCATCTAGTTCTGTCTGAAGAATGATATGCTGGAGTTTTTCAAGAATGGAGAGATAGCTGGGATTCGAATCGAAATATTCTTGAGTAGTCTTGGCCATTTTCATAGACCAAATTTAAGTCATACGAAATCTATGTCTAGTTTTCAGATCTCATCTGAGCCATCACTCAATGACTTGAAAGTTCTTCTACTTGTGTAATCATCGGGTTGGTCATCCATTTTTTTGAATTGTGTAAATGAACTTATGACCCAAACAATTAGAGCTATTAAAATAATTATGAATGCTATCGTGATAATGTTCATGTTAATCTATATTATTTCAATCTTATTTTACAAACAGCCTTAGGTACAGATTGTTTAGATTTTTCTTCTTGTATCTATTCTCTATCAAATTCGAAATTTTGATGAGCTGCTTTTAACTCAGCAAGTGCTTTTTGATTCTCTTGCTTACCTGCCAATTCAATACCTTCTTGAAAAACCTTATTTGCTTCCTCCCATTCTTCATTATCCCATAGCAAGTGGGCGGCTTTGAAATAAGAAGGCAAGTAATCAGGATATTCTAAAAGTAGTTTCCTTAACAATTCCAATGATTCTTCAGCGTCTACATCATAGTATTCCATGGCCAATGCATACCTATTGAAAGGGTTGGAAGGCTCTTCGTCTATGAATTGCTTTAATAATTTGATTCTTTCAGCATTCATGGAGCGAATCTAGTCAATGAAAAGAGCTTAAATCAGTATCAAATTAGGTAGATCATTATTTGTTAGGATTTAGCTTAAGTTTATCGAATGAAATCAATATGTTCAACTGCTTTGTTTATTACACTACTTGGTTCGGTTATCGGCCAGGGAAATAGAAATGACCATTACTATGAAATACCGGATTCTCCGAAGAAGTATACTGCAGGAACTGTAGCGGCCCGTGTAGTGGATGGATTAGGGTTTAGATACTATTGGGCCACTGAAGGGCTGAGAGCTGAAGACCTTGCATTTAAGCCTAGCGAGGAGGCTCGAACGATTGAAGAAACAATAAATCATATAGTTGTATTGGTAGGAATTCTTTCCAATGCAGTTGATCAGAAGCCATTCAATGGTATCGATATAGAAGGGATGTCCTATGAGGACAAAAGAAAGCTGACCCTCAGTAGTATACGAATGTCAAGTGAACGCTTAAAAGAATCAACTCCTGATGACTTGATGAAATATGACATGATATTTTCATCAGGAACTGAATACCCTTTTTGGAATTTACTAAATGGTCCTATTGCAGATGCAATCAATCATGTGGGGCAAATTATTTCATTGAGACGGACGAATGGAAACCCATACAATCAGAATATTAGTGTGCTCAGTGGTAAGGTGAAGGGCTAACTTTAGCCATGTTTCACTTTCATTATCAATATGATTCCTGTAAGAATCAACGTTATTGAATTCGCTAGAATAATAGGCAAATTGTTTAAGTATAAGCCATACACCAGCCAGCAACCAACGCCGGTTGTAAATAAGACATACATACCTAGAGAGATACTCTCGGTGTTTCGAGTTCGGATAGTTTTGATCGCCTGAGGCGCAAACGATACAGTTGTAAGAAAGGCGGCAATGAGGCCAATGTATTGTTCCAATGTATTAATTCTTAGAAAGGTGACTGATAATTAGTTCTGCATGCTCTCTGGAGTTTTCAATAAACCATGTATTGGTTTTCAGCCCACCACAGATCACACCTGCTAAATAAACTCCATCTACATTTGTTTCCATGGTTTTAGCATTATAGAAGGGAGTTTTAAATTCATCTTTTCCAATTTCAACACCTATGCTTTTAAGAAATGAAAAATTTGGTTGGTAACCAGTCATGGCAAGGACAAAATCATTTGGAATAGTAATGTTTTCCTTAGGAGTTTTTATATCGACAGATTGCTCTGAAATCTTTGTAATGTTGCTCTGAAAGTAAGCTTTGATTGATCCTTCCTTTATGCGATTATCAATATCAGGTCTTACCCAATATTTTACTCTAGGATTAATTTCCTCCTCCCGAATCACCATAGTAACGCTTTTAGCTCCTTTACGATACACCTCAAGTGCCACATCGACAGAGGAGTTAGCAGCTCCAACTATCACGACATCCATGTCATAGTAGGGGTGAGGTTCATCGTAATAATGCTTAACCTTTGATAAATCCTCTCCGGGTACATTCAATAAGTAAGGCAGATCATAAAAACCAGTTGCTATAATTAAATTTTTTGCAGTATAATTTCGTTTATTGGATTTGACTATAAAGCCTTTACCCTTTTTTTTCACCTCTTCCACTTCTTCATACAATCGTGTTTGTAGTTTCCAGGAGGAGGCTACTCTACGATAGTATTCCAATGCTTCCGCTCTAGTAGGTTTAGGGTTATGGGAAATGAAAGGAACCTTGCCAATTTCTAAGCGATCAGAGGTAGAGAAGAAGGTCATATTTTTAGGGTAATTGTAGAGGGAGTTCACTAAGCATCCTTTATCTACAATTATATAAGAAAGGTTAGCTTTTTGCGCTTCTATTCCACATGCCAATCCAATAGGGCCAGCTCCTACGATTAAAATATCAACTTCTTCACTCATAGGACGAAGGTAGTTTGCTAGATAATTTTATCACTACTATCTATTTGCTTAAGTCACTTTAATGACAAAAGATCACAAGGATTTAGTTTGCGTCACATGAAATCACTGTAAAATTTCCGTTTACGGTATTATCACTGTCTAGTGTTGCATCCATTCTACCAGTTATTTGTGTTTCTGAAATGCTTAAAATTTCAACAGCTCCTATAAAAGCTAAATTGTTTTGAGGAATTCCATCTTCGCCATTTGGATTGACCAGATTAACTACAATCCCACTAAAAGAACTAATATCGAAGAACAATTCATGTATTCCAATCTCATCAGGCAGTATCGCGGAAGCTGAAACAGATTCATTGCCAAAAATCTCACATATATCACCTTCTTCAGAAACGTCGTATAATCTGATACTGATTGTCCCCTCATCAAAGCCTTCATCAAAAAAACCTCCTTTACTTGTAAAACTGATACCATCAATGCTACCTTGAAGGTCTTGGTCTATAAAGTCAAATGAGGGGCCTGAATCTGAATCATCATCTCCACAAGCAGGTAGAAAAACAGAAAATGCTAATGAGACAAAGGAGAGTTTTAAAGCTTTCATAACTTTTTTTTCAAAAATAGTCTAGACTAAACTTATCTATCTATTTCCTTCATGAATATTTCAGCAATGGGTCGTATGTACTCAAATAACTCAAAGCGCCCATGCTGACCGGATCTATTCATGGTAAGTGCCATTACTAAATTATATTCTGGATATACGATTAAAAGAGCGAGTCCACCTACAGCCATTCCTCCATGATGAATCACTTCAATTTGCTTTGCTCCATCAAAGTATCGTTTTGAAAAACCATGACGCCACCCCAATGCATAGTTCTGCTCATTGATGGTTCCGTCTGAAAGTACTTGTGGAGTAGTTAGCTCTTTTATGGTTCTGTGATTGAGAAATGTACTATCCAATAATACATTACCGACTTTAACTAAATCAGATGGTGTAGAAAGAAGTCCGCCACCGGCCCATTTGTTGCTCAGGTTCACGGAAAAAGATTGCTTGAATATCCCTCTATCAATCTCATAAGGGACTGATCTATTTGATATTTCTGATTCTTTTATGTCAGGCTGTGTATACTTCATATCAAGTACTTCAAATACATCATTTTTCATGTATTGAATAAAACTCTTGTTAGCAACTTTCTCTATAGCGAAGCTTAAAGCAGTGTAGTTATATGAACTATATGAAAAATCAGTTCCAGGTTTGAATAGTAGCGGATCATTAGAAAATTCATCGACACTCTCTTTTACACTGGAAAACTCCTTGTTTCGATAATATTCCCAAATAGGAAAGCAAAAACATACACCATAGTTTCGAATACCTGATTGATGTGAAGCTAGTTGTCGAAGTGTAATTTTAGGTTTATCGATGAATGCGTCGGTATAATATTGAATAGATGAGTCCAGACTGATTTTCTCATCATCAATAAGCTTCCCTAATCCCATAGATGTTATAGCCTTGGAGACGCTTCCAATGCGATACAGGGTACTCGTATCTGCAGGAGTTTTATCTTCGATTGATTGCATGCCCGCAGCGTATGTCCAAACCATCTTCCCATCGATCATTGCTGCAATTGAAATAGATGGAGATGAGCTTTCTTTCTGAACTTTTCGCGCAGATTTTTCTGCTAGAGAAATAGCAGCTAGATAAGAAGAATCTTGGATTCCTGTAAAACCCTCTTGATCAATTTGTTTTGGAATATCATTCCATCCAAAATTCCATTCTATGATATTTTGGAAGAGGCAATAGGTTATTGATATCAGACCAATCAGCCCGAAGCATAAAAACGTTTTTTTCATGATGATTAGGCTTTGAGACGTTCTGCTTTGATGAACTCATATCCCTTGAATAACAGGATAATCTCTAGAATGATTGCTGGCACCAATACAACAAAACCCAAAAAGAATAGAATGACTAATACAAAGCATGCTCCTGCAATAATTTCAGTTATTCCAGCTGCTCTTGCGAGTACTCCCATTCCATCCTGAAGTCTCATAAAACCTATGCCCAGAATAATCCCTACCGCACCTACAGAAATAGATTCACCTACCCCAAACATGATTAGGTTCCCCTCACTGATTTTAATGTAAAGTGAAGCAATGTCTAAAGATGTCGATAGAGCAAAAAGACCAATCATTATATAGCAAGTAATTTTCAATAGATAGTTGTCGAAGTAGTCTGAAAGCCGAATGAAGCCGTAGAAGAAGAAAACGTATGATATGAAATAAATGATCTTAATAGGTATGTAAAATTGTGGTGATGAGTCAAGTTGAATAGTCTCAAACCCTAGGTTTTCATATCTGGCGAAATCATATGCAGCATCAATAAACCCAACGATAAAATAGATAATCCCTGAAATCCATGCTACCGTGAGCCAAGATTCTAATGAAGAAAGGTAGCGTTTAGGCTTAGTGATTTTGACCTCTTCTTTAAAAATTTCGAAATCTTCACCGAGGGCAGAAAGGAGTATTCTAACGGTAGAAATTCGAGGTGTTACATCACCAGACTCTATTCGTTGAATTGTTCGTACACTTACATTGCAAGCATCTACCAACTCTTCCTGTGTGAGATTCTTCTGCTGTCGAAGATCTGCCAATCGTATTCCAAGTTCGGGCTGTTTCATTTTTGTAATTGTTTTTGCAATTCTATCTCGACTTGGATTTCTTGCCAAATAAATAACTTGCAATATACCCGTCATTTGCCCGTCAATTTAAATGAAGCTGCCTTTGATCTAAAAAACCATCCATAGGATGGATGGTAGTGCCAGAGTTTTAAGAAAAATGAAATTCGTATTTCTAGTAAGTGCGCTCTACTTTACCGGATCCATATTCTTTCTTCTTTACTTCCTTTGTATTCCCTTTGAACTTAATAGTACTATCTCCATAAACGTAGGCCTTTAAGTCTTGAGAAACACTAATTTCAACGTCACCTGAACCGGTAGATTTGGCAATTGCTGTTTTTAAGTCTAAATCGAAAGCTTCTATTTTCCCGTAACCTGACTGTTCCAGATTTACATGATTTGCATAGCCTTTAAGTTTAATCAAACCATTTCCTGAATTGTTTATAGACAGATCTTTTCCTTTAATATCTAGTTCTAAAGTTCCTGATCCTGAAATATTTAATGTCAATGTATTCGAGGAGATGGAATTTTTAGATACTAGTTTACCATTTCCATTCACCGATATAGCCTTTACTTCTTGCATGGAAAGGTAAACATCAAGTTTGGGAGCTATTTTGATATCATCGATTTGTTCCCAGATGCTTTTATCTTTTTCGTCACGTTCAATATCAATATTTAGTACGCCATCTTCTACAGTGAATTCGGAGATATCCAAAAATTCTTTTAATGCTTTGACTTCAATTTTCGTCTCATTCGATTGTTTCAAATAAACATTATATCGGGAGTTTAGATTGACGCTGTGGAATGTCTCAATCAATTCAATTTCTTCATTCACAATTTGAGATTGTGGTAAGGCGAAAAGGGGACTGAATATTAAGACGAGTATCGAAAATGTATTTTTCATAGTTATCATTTCCGAGTAAGAGCTTCGAAAGTTGTGCCAATACTGTTAGAGCTTATGAGTTGCAATTAAGGGTATTAACAATTTCTCAATATGGGAATTAGTATTATAAATTGAGAATGAAAAAAGGTGCAGAAAACTCTGCACCCTAAAATCAATCGATATGGTGTTTTCCTATTTAATACACATATTCTAGAGCTGTTTGATCATCGGTAGTAAATGGTCTATCTCCTTCCGGGGATCCACATGCCAGCATCCAGGAGTTTGCACTAGGACCTGATGGTGTACCAGGAATATAATTAGCTCCTATACCACCATCACCTTCATTGTCAGGAGCCCCGCCACAACTGTAGCTTCTGTCCATATAGTCTGTATGACGAAACCCTATGCAATGACCCATTTCATGAG
The DNA here is from genome assembly GCA_039984955.1 of Marinobacter alexandrii. Classification (NCBI taxonomy): domain Bacteria; kingdom Pseudomonadati; phylum Pseudomonadota; class Gammaproteobacteria; order Pseudomonadales; family Marinobacteraceae; genus Marinobacter; species Marinobacter alexandrii. The sequence continues at coordinate 23,658 of JBDWTN010000007.1, read as the reverse complement.
CTATGGTTGTGGCTAACCCATTAATGTTTGAGACATTGTCATAAAAGGCTCTGGTCATCAGAATTGTTCCGTGCGGGTTCCCATTTTCTGGAAAGCCAGCTGAACCCAAAATTCCAAAGAAATAGTAGTACCAAGGAGATGCCCTTATTGTGATATCCGCTTGACCGGCACTCGTCACTCGCTGAAAAGTCAAATTCAGGCTTTCCGAATTATACCTTGAAATAGCAATGTCTGTTGCTTGCGCATAGTTAGCGGGCATATTCTGAACGTAAACATTGATTGTTCTTGGAGTTGCAGTCACTAGATTGTCTGTGTGGTAATGCTCTTCAATAAGAAGCCCATCACTTGGAGACATTTGATTCAATTGCTCAAGGGAGATTAAAATATCACCTTCAATAAACAACTGATCGTCATACATTTTTACTTCATCTGCATTAAATCCTAATGCAGAAATTTTAGCCAATACCTCAGGAGGAACATCATCTAACTCCGGAGTTTGTGTTTCACTTTCTTGACATGACCATAGTATGATCATAGCTAGGGCATAGAAGCCCAGCGTTTTTAATCTTCTCATAATAATTAATATTTGGTTCTTAATAATGAATTTAAAATATAATTTGGAATTATAAAACCATTATCAGGAATAATAATTGTATTGAGCGTTTTTGATTAAGTATTTCATGTTTCGTAATAAATCATTTGCTGATTTTATGAAAAGCATAGATTCAGTCTTCCCAAATTCGACATAATTGCTAACTTCGAGGTTCGAAAATCAGAGGGGTTGAACTGTTTCGCTTCTCGCTTGTTTCTTCTAAAAACACTCGATTTAATAAATGAAAATATTAGTTTGTATAACGCATGTGCCTGATACTACATCTCGTATAGGATTTACCGATGATGATACGAAGTTTGACAAAAATGGTGTTCAATTTATCATCGGACCCTATGATGATTATGCTCTTGCAAGGGCTGTAGAGTTGAAAGAGCAAAGCGGAGGAAGTATTACAGTCCTGAATGTAGGAGAGGCAGAAACAGAACCGACTATAAGAAAGGCGTTGGCTATAGGAGCGGATGATGCTATCAGAGTTAATGCATTTCCAGAAGATGCTTTGTTCGTAGCAAAACAGATTGCCTCCATAGCAAAGGATGGCGGATATGATTTAATCCTGATGGGAAGAGAATCTATCGATTTCAATGGGGGTCAGGTTCATAGTATGGTAGGTGAGCTTCTAGGAATACCTTCCTTGTCACCAGTTATGACGTTAGATATTGAAGGAACCACAGCTAAAATATCGAGAGAGATAGAAGGAGGAAAAGAATATATGGAATTGCCACTACCTTTCGTGGCTGGGTGCCAAGAGCCAATAGCTGAATGGAAGATTCCAAATATGAGAGGAATTATGAGCGCAAGAACTAAGCCCCTAGAGGTGAAAGACCCAACTGGAGATTCAGCTAAGACTAAGGTTAGTAAGTTTGAACTACCTCCAGCAAAAGGAGACGTTAAATTGGTAGATCCAGATAATATGGATGAATTGGTGAATTTATTGAAGAACGAAGCAAAAGTGATATAATATGGCAGCATTAGCATTTGTAGAAACGGACGAAGGAAAAGTAAAGAAATCATCACTTGAAGCTGTAAGTTATGCTCACGCAGTGGCAGGTGATGTCACTGCTATAGTTTTTGGCAATGTTTCAGACATTGATGAAATAGGAAAAGCAGGAGCTGGGAAGGTATTGAATGTGACAGATGAGAAATTATCTTCACCTAACATTATGGCTTATGCGTCGGCTATAGCAGAGGCTATGAATCAGGAAAACGCAGACCTCTTGGTCTTAGCTAAAAGCTCTTTGGGAGATCCAGTTTCAGCAAGAGTATCCATTAAAGTAGATGCTGCGTTGGCTTCAAATGTGTCCGATTTACCTGACACATCAAGTGGGTATGCAGTTAAGAAAAGTATTTATACAGGAAAGGCATTCGCGAATACCAACCTTGAGGGAGATAAGAAAATTATCATTATCAAGAAAAATGCGATCGCTATTAAAGAAGATGGCGGATCTGCAGAAGTAGTTGGATTTTCACCAAACATAAGTGATGGTGATTTTACAGTAAAAACGACCAAGGTAGAAAAAGCGGAAGGAGATATTCTTTTACCAGAAGCGGATTTAGTTGTTTCAGGAGGTAGAGGACTCAAAGGCCCAGAGAACTGGGGAATGATAGAAGATCTGGCAAAGACACTTGGAGCTGCTACTGGCTGTAGTAAACCTGTATCGGATATGGATTGGAGGCCTCATCACGAGCATGTGGGACAGACAGGTATTAAAGTAAGTCCTTCACTATACATAGCTGTAGGGATTTCAGGAGCTATTCAGCACTTAGCTGGTGTAAACTCCTCAAAGTACATTTTGGTAATCAACAAGGATTCAGAAGCTCCATTTTTCAAAGCGGCTGACTATGGAGTTGTTGGTGATGCCTTCGATGTACTTCCAAAACTTACTGAAGCAATTAAGAAGGCACAGGGTTAATGGCCAATGATAAGATAAAATTGGAGATTTTAGGATTGTCTTCTAGCCAATCCCAATCAGGCTCCTTTGCATTAGTTCTAGGAGAGACTGGAGGAAATAGACGACTTCCAATCATCATAGGTATGTTTGAAGCTCAGGCAATTGCGATTGAAATAGAGAAGATTGTTCCAAATCGACCTATGACGCATGATCTTTTCAAAACTTTTTCTCATAATTTCGAAATTGAAATCAAAGAAATATACATCTCAGATTTAAAGGAAGGGGTATTCTTTGCCAGAATTATCTGTGAGCATGAAGGTAAAGTATTTGAAATCGACTCAAGACCTTCTGATGCAATAGCCATAGGATTAAGATTCAATGTTGATTTCTTTACTAACGAAAGCATTCTAACTGAAGCAGGTATAGTTCTCACAGATGAATTTGAGGATGAGATTGTAGAGAGAGAAGTAGGTAAATCAGAAAATAAAAACATAGAGGATCTGTCATCAAGTGAGCTTGAAAAACTTCTCAATGAGGCGCTAGATAAAGAAGATTATGAAAAAGCTGCCCATATTAGAGATGTGTTGAATAAGCGAAACTAGTATGGATTACCTAAGAGGAATTGTCGGACTTATAGGACTCATAGGTATTGCTTGGTTACTATCAGGTAACCGTAAAAATGTAGACTTCAGATTAGTTGGTATCGGGATTACCATTCAAGTAATCATAGGCTTAATGATAGCGAACGTTGATTTTGTAAATCAACTTTTTTCGTGGGCAAGTGCTGGATTTGTAAAATTCCTCAATTTCGGATTAAAAGGCGCTGAATTTTTATACGGAGACTTAGCAAAAAATAGCGAAGCGGTAAGAGATGCAAAACATAATCTGGGATTTCTATTTATTTTTCAAGCCCTTCCTACAGTCATATTCTTTTCAGCCGTCACGGCAGGACTATATTACCTCGGACTATTACAGAAGATAGTTTATGGATTTGCGTGGCTTATGGCAAAAACTATGAGACTCTCAGGAGCTGAAAGTCTTTCAGCAGCTGGAAACATTTTTCTAGGCCAAACGGAAGCACCTCTTCTTGTTCGCCCCTTCATCTCTAAGATGACTAACTCTGAGCTTAATTGCCTCATGACAGGAGGTATGGCAACCATTGCAGGTAGTGTATTAGGAGCGTATGTCTCTTTTTTGGGCGGAGGAGACCCAGTCCAACAACAAATTTTTGCTACCTATCTATTAAGTGCTTCAATCATGAATGCACCGGCGGCAATAGTGATGGCTAAAATATTTTTACCTGAAAATGAACCTGAAAAAATTGACAGTAGCCTCAGCGTAAATAAAGAAAATATTGGAGTGAATCTAGTGGATGCTTTAGCGAGAGGAGCTTCTGATGGAGTCAAACTTGCATTGAATATTGCAGGAATGCTACTTGCTTTTATAGCAGTCATCTTTGCATTGAACTGGATTCTCGTCGATGGTATTGGCGAATGGACGGGACTGAATGAATTTGTCGTACGAACTACCGATGGTGCGTTTGATGGGTTTTCATTGCAGTACATATTGGGACAGGTTTTTAGAGTTTTTGCATTTATCATGGGAGTTGATTGGGCTGAAACTATTAAAGTGGGGAGTTTATTAGGGCAGAAAACAGTCATAAATGAATTTGTAGCATATCTCAGCCTTGCTGATATGAAGTCGGCTGGACTATTAAATGAAAAGTCTATAATCATATCTACTTATGCTCTTTGTGGGTTTGCAAACTTTAGTTCAATAGCTATTCAAATAGGAGGAATTGGCGGAATGGCACCCAATAGACAAGCTGATCTTTCAAAGCTAGGGTTGAGAGCCCTTGTTGCTGCTACTTTAGCTACAATGATGACGGCTACAATTGCTGGGGCTTTATTCAGTTAATATTAAAACGAGAAAGATGAAAAAGTTATTTTATACTTCAGTGATACTATCATCAATATGGATGACTAGTTGTGGAAACGATGATGAGCCTGTTAGCCGAGAAAAACAGTTATCTATTGATTTAGCGGTCATCGATAACCATTTAGATGAAAATAATATAGATACAGAAGAGCATGAATCTGGTATAAGATATGTGATGAATGTGGAGGGAACTGGAGATGGACCTTCCATTGGTGATAAAATAGCACTAAAATTTGAAGGGTTTTATTTGGATGGTGGAGTAATAGGCAGAGACACAATTGGTTTTACTCTTGATTTTGGTTCTCAGTTAATAGAAGCATGGAGACTAATGATACCTGAAATAAAAGAAGGAGGATCTATCACAATCTATGCTCCATCAATCTATTGTTTCGGATCTGTAGGTAATGGACCTATTCCTCCAAATGCAAATCTGATCTATACCATTGAGGTGATATCAATAATAGATGATGTAGAAGAACAACAAAGCGTGGATGAAGCTATCATTGATGAATTTCTTTCAGAAAGTGGTATTGAAGCAGAAACACACTCTTCAGGTATCCGGTTTGTTACTGAAGTTGAGGGGACGGGGGGTACTCCAGCATCCGAAGATGAGGTAGTTGTGAAGTATGAAGGAACGGTTTTGTCGGGAGCTGTTTTTGATTCGAATGATGTAGGAGTTCAGTTTGCGTTAACAAATTTGATAGAGGCCTGGCAAATTATGATACCAACGATGAGTGAGGGAGGAAAGATTAAAATATACACTCCTTCGATATATGGATATGGCCCTTCAGGCAATCAAACCATTCCTCCAAATACAATATTGGTCTTCGAAATTGAACTCTTGGAGGTTAAATAGCTAGATTGATAAAGAACAAGAAAGACTTTATCAAAAGTCTTTCTTGTTCTTTATATTCAATACAGCTTTACATCTACCTCGTATCCCTTAATAGAAATCTTCACCGGATTTCCTGACATATTTTTTGAATGAGCTTCAACCTCAAGTCGATCACTTTCCTTAATGTATCTCCTAACATCCATGGCTGACTCATCATAATCTAGCTCTCCATATTTGATGTTTGTCTTAAGTATGTAAGAGATATCTCCGATACCAATAGATGATTCTATGTACTTTCCATCTATAGTCACCTCCGTTACTGTAGATGCCAATCTGTCTATTTCAATATCATTTTCATACGCATTCAATTCTAATTTTCCTTCCAGAAGATCAATAGAATGATTTCCATACTTTGATTCAAGACTTTGGAAAGATCCCAAAACTCCGATTTCTACTTCATCTTCGTAAGACTGATCAAATACAAGAGAACCTATTTTGTCTATAAATATTTTGCTGTATTTGCTGTTTTCTAATCTCAAAGAACCTATTTCTTCTGCTTCAATCTCCATTTCGTACAAAACCAATTCTGATTGATCCAATTTTCTGCCAATGTTGATCTCACCGTATTTATAATTACCCGTAAGAGTCTCTATGGTAGAAACCTGAAAATCTGTTTCATAAGAAATCGCATCAATTTCGTTAACACGCTCAAGTTCAAGATCAGAATATTTAGCATTCAATGTGAGTTTATTAATATCTGATATATTTAATTCTTGCTCATACAGTTCTATGTCTCCTATCCCTATTTCTTTGATCGTGGCTGAGCCATATTTAAGATTCAATTTAGCCTGATCTATTTTTTCTGCTTCCAGCTCACCAGAATATTGTTTGAGTTCCATATTATCAAAGGAGCCCACAAGCCTCACATCTTCATATGAATTAGATATAACATACTTATTGGTTCCTGGCGCTTTGATACGATAGATGATTTTTAACTCGTCATCTCCGAATGAAATGTTGATTCCTACACTTTTGCTACCTATTTGAATTTTATTAGGAAGATCAAGATCTGAATCAATTTTAAATTCTCCTTCTGAAGAAGATATATTTTCGCGTACCCTAGTTTCAAAGTCATTTAGAAAGTCTTGCATCTTATCGGTGAGTTTACCATCGAATCGAACAGTTGCTTCTATTTCCACTTCAGACTTATTCCATGTTTCTATAGCCAATTCTGTGTTTTTAGCTTCGATTACGATTACATCTGAAGATGCAATTTCCCTTTTTACTGTTGTGGTTCTTGTCTCACCTTCATTACTAGCAATTAATGATAATGAGATACTATATGCTAATGCTATCAGTATTAATTTTTTCATCATTTTTCAGTTTATTAGTCCGTTTTATTTCAAATTCAAGCTTTTTCAAAAGCCTTAATTTTTTTTCATAATAGTCTATCAGAACACTCACCAATTGCTCTTCATTTGCTTTTCCAATATCTTGCCGATAAATCTCATTAACTTCATCTAGTGCTGTTAATTCATTAAAAATCCAGGAAAAATCTTCCTGTTTTTTTACTTGAATAATAGAAATGGAAGACTCTATTTGATCAATTTCTTTTTGATAATTTTTTTCTATTTCCGAATATTTCTCAGAGATATCTCCTAAAGAAGCTAAATCTTCTACCTTGTTTTGAAGTATGATATTCTGACTAAGAAGACCTATAGATGTGACGATAAAGATGACAGCCGCTACTTGCCACAAGAGATGCTTTCTAGGTGATTCTTTCTTCCATTCTTTTTGGATGTCACCCCAAACTTCAGGGGGAGTGTTTTCTACGTCTAACTTATCTTTTCTTCTTTTTATTAGCTCTTCAATATTCATAATAATGCTGAAGTTTAGTTTTTAATAATTGCTTAGCGTGACGGAACTGCGTTTTGGAGGTGGATTCAGATATACCAAGCTGTTCAGCTATTTCCTTATGTTTATATCCTTCTAATAGGTATAAACAGAGTACCGTTCGACATCCATCAGGTAATTCCTTGATCGCATCATGAAGGCTCTTATCATCTATCAACTGCTCATCAACTTCCTCTGACTCGATTTGATTTTGTTCATGAATGTCTTCAAAATCAAACTTCTTTTTTCTGAGGTGCTCAAGTCCGGCATTTACCACAATCCTTTTAAGCCATCCACCAAAAGCTAAAGGGTCATCTAGATCATGTATTTTCCTAAAAGCCTTAACAAAGGATTCCTGTAATATGTCCTTAGCAATTTCAGCATCGTTTGTCATCCTAGTTAGTGTACTATACATGGCATTTGAATAGCTGTTGTATAAATTGAAAGCCGCCAATTCATTCCCTTTTTTAAGTTGGTTAATCCATGCAATTTGTGTTTCAGTCACAGATAATAAGTGTTTTCAATAATAGGATGGTTGTATTTCAAAATGGTTGTACAAATTCTTATAAATTTAAAAAGCCCTCGATTAGGAGGGCTTTTTAGTAGCGTTAGATTTTTTAGTCTAGTTATCTAGCCTGGCTAGAAGTTCTTCTGATTTGATTTTTTCTGTGAACTTGTTCATCAACTCGTTTTGTCCTTCACATTTATAGCAATAGGCAAGGATAAAATTTTTCATCTCCGTTTCATCCATCTTTGCAACCTTCTTTATAGCTTTTTTTGTATTGCCTTTATAGGCTTGATTTAGGACTAAACTAAAATCAGCTTCAATCGCAACATTTTCATTTTTAGATTTTGTTGCTGTTTTTAAATATTGGTCACTCATGTTAAGAAAACTCATAGCAAGCTTTTGATTTTCAAGATTAGCACTGACTGACTGATACCAAAGCCCAATGTTTAGAGCAGCAGATTCTTTGTTTGTGTCATTGAGATAAGCTTTTAAATCATTTGATGGAAGTTTATCGAAGGGCAATCCTTCAAGGATTTTAAAATATGGAATGGCATTTTGATATCCCACCTGATTCCAAAGCACGTTTCCTGAAGCGTCGATAACAATTACTTTGGGAATTGAGTTGGCTTGATAGCCCATGGCTAATGCCTTGTTGTTATCAACATCAATTTTGAGGAATACGAATTTGTCTTTGTATTTCGCCATCTCCTCGGTGTTCCACATATCGCTATCCATTTTTTTGCAAGGACCACACCAGGTAGCCCAAAAATCCATAACAATAAATTTGTCGGTAGTCAACGCACTAGCTTGTGCTATTTTTAAATCTTTTACCCAATTTATTTGGGAAAGAGCAGGAGTTACTGCCCACAGTAATAGTAAGGTAAGTACTTTAATCTTCTTCATAATAGTTAGGTTTAAGACTAAAGTTAAAAAAAAAGCCTGACCTTTTTTCGAAGGTCAGGCTTGGAAATTAGGACTTTTCTAATTAATGATTGGTATTTTGCTTAGGAGCACCGTTCATGATATCATCATTAGCATATTCTTCAAATTTTTTGAAATTGTCTACAAAGCGAGAAGCCAGATCATTCGCTTTCTGATAGAAAGCTTCATCATCTTTCCAAGTTTCTCTAGGGCTTAAAATCTCACTTGGTACACCTGGGCATGTCATTGGTATTTCGGCACCAAAGATAGAGTGGGTGCGGTAACCAACATTATCAAGCTGTCCATTCAAAGCAGCTGTAATCATTGCTCGAGTGTATTTAAGGCTTATTCTATTGCCTACTCCGTATGGACCACCTGTCCAGCCAGTATTAATAAGCCAAACATTTACCTCATGCTTATCCATCTTTTCACCCAGCATTTCTGCATATTTTGTAGGGTGAAGCGGAAGAAACGGAGCTCCGAAACAGGCTGAAAATACAGGCTCTGGCTCTGTTACCCCAGCTTCTGTTCCAGCAACTTTTGAAGTATATCCGGAAATGAAGTGATACATAGCTTGGCCTTTAGATAAGCGTTGAATTGGAGGAATTACGCCAAAAGCATCACATGTTAGGAAGAAAATATTTTTTGGAATACCACCAATAGATGGTTCCATTGCATTCCTAATATGGTGGATGGGATAGGAGGCTCTGGTGTTCTCAGTTACACTTGCATTTTCATAGTCCACTTCTCGAGTACCCTCTTTGAATCTAGTATTTTCGAGTATTGCCCCATACTGAATAGCCTTATAGATGTCTGGCTCTTTCTCTTCCGTTAGATCTATCACTTTCGCATAGCATCCTCCTTCAAAGTTGAATACGTTTTTCTCCGTCCATCCATGCTCATCATCTCCAATCAATAATCTATTGGGGTCAGCAGAGAGAGTTGTTTTCCCTGTCCCTGAAAGACCAAAGAATATCGCTGTATCTTTTTCTTCGATACCCATATTCGCAGAACAATGCATACTTAAAACACTTTCGTCATGAGGAAGAATGTAGTTAAGTACGGAAAAAATACCTTTTTTCATTTCACCAGAATATGCTGTGCCTCCTATAAGGATCATCCGTTTGGTGAAATTGATTATCGCGAAGTTTGATTGTCTTGTTCCATCTTCTTCAGGATTGGCCTGAAATTCCGGTACACATAGAATGGTAAAGTTTGGATCAAAATCTTTTAGCTTATACGCATCAGGACGTAGAAACATATTGTAAGCAAAAAGATTATGCCAAGCCATTGTATTAATGACTCTCACCCTAAGACGATGTGTTTTATCCGCTCCAGCATAAGCTTCGCGCACGTAAACTTTTTTATCCTCGACGAACTTTGTCATTTTTTGGAAAAGCTTATCAAAGTTCTCCTCTGAGAATGGAATATTAATGTTACCCCACCAAACAGAATCTTTGGTTTTGGCGTCTTCTACGACAAACCTGTCTTTTGGGGATCTCCCTGTGAACTTTCCAGTATCACACATTAGAGCACCTGTAGAAGTAAGTACACCTTCACCAGATTTAAGTGTCTCCTCTATAAGTTCCGATTGACTTAAATTCCAGTGAGCTTCTTTTACTTTGATTCCTAAATTAGAAAGGTCGCTTTTTGTTGATTTTACGCCGTATTCTTGCATTTTTATATTGTGAGGTTTCAAATAAAATGAAAATGTGAGTAGCTCAATGATACCCAATAAATAGGTTTAACTATCAAGCTCCTCAAACGTTTGCGCGAAGTTACTTTAACTCACTCTTTCTCGAAAAAAGGATCGACTATTTCTTTTGGAGTAGGCTTAGTAAGCAGGCTGACTATGATCAGGGCCAGTAATGAAGTAATTAGAGCAGGTATGGCAATCATTTTAGAATCGTAGATAAATGAAAACCATCCAAGGTCTATCGGGTTTTCGGCCGTTGAACGTGTGAAAACTTCAATAATAACGACAGAAAGCATTCCTGAGAGGATAGAAGCAATACCTCCTTGTTTGGTAACTCTCTTCCAAAAGAATGTTGCTAAAAGGGAGGGTGCCAATGCAGCTCCAATCATAGTGTAAGAGATAAAGGCCATTGATAATATTTCTTCAAATTGAGTCATGATCAAGTACGCTACAAACCCAAGAATGACGATCGCACTTCTTTGAATAATCAGTTTCGTTTTTTCTGTGGGGTTTTTAATGAAGTACTTTTCCATAATATCTCGTGAGAAGTTCGTAGATGTAACCATCAAAAAGGTGTTGCCTGTAGAGAGAATGATTGCTGCACCACCGGCAAATAGTAATGATCCAACAAAAGTTGGTAGCTGTTCAAAACCGATTAGTAAAATAATCTCTTCTGACTTTTCTGCAATTATAGAGCCATCTGCCGCAAAGAAACGAGGATCGTGTGCGTAGATAGCAAAACCGACAACAGCTAATAGGCACATTAGAAATTCAATACCTACAACACCTATAAACATTCCCATCACCGCTTTCTTAGCTGACTTGGCATCCTTTGCGGATGAAAATTTTTGGTAAACACTACTTTCACTTAGCAAAAGAATCAATGTTGGCAGCATGATGCCTATATACCACATTGGTTCGTGTCCTTCGGTGATGGATAAATGGTCTGGACTTACTTCGTTAATGGTGTTTACCACATTATCCCATCCACCAAAACCATTGATGGCAAATGGTACAGCAAGAATAATGGCTGCTATCATGATGATACCATTAAAAATATCTATTGAAACGATAGATACCATTCCTGCTAGTGCTGTAAATGCAATAATGATTAGAAAAGTGATCAATGTTCCTTGACCTTCAGTAATCCCACCTTCAGTTAATATAGATAGAAATTTCCCTCCGCCTTTGAATTGATATCCAGCGATAATCAAGTAGGCCACTATGATGGTAATAGTACCCAGAAGTCTTGCGATAGGTGAGTATCGCTTTTCCAAGATGTCAGTGAGGGTATATTGCGAAATTCTCCTGACACGTGCTGCTATAAAATAGACCGCTAAAATACCTATCCAAGCACCAAGTGAGAACCATAATTCCGAGAAGCCAACTTGAAATGTAAGACCAGCAGTTCCAAACAAGCTACCAGATCCTATCCATGTGGTAACGAGTGTTCCCACGAGTAGATATACAGGAACATTCCTACCTGCTACAACAAAGTCTTCTTCACTTTTTACAGAGCGGCTTTTGTAAATAATAATACATGCTAGTAAGAGGATGTAGCCAATGGTTACAATGAGGTAGGTCATGCTGTTTTCTTAAAATTGGGACGCCAAGATAATGATTAATTCAGATCATTTCTTCAGAGATAGACTGGGTATATCTATCTAAAAATTCCTGATAGGTTTTTATTAAATTTTCGGCTGTAACATTAAGGTTTGATATGTAGTAGTGAGTTAGTTTTATCACCTTTTCCATATCTGGATCTGTCAGTAACATATCCCCCAACTTTTCAAACATTTGATTGGAGATGGTCATATAATAATCTTGGCTTTCGTATAAAAAAGCTGCTTCACTTAGAAATTCTTCGTCTATGTAGGAAAACGATCTTGATGCTTTAGTGAAATCCCAAGCACTTCGAGTCAATAATTCACTTGCGATACTAATGTTAAGTTGATCACTTATAAGCTTATCAGTCTTTCTGAGAGAGTCTAACTGGATAAAAAATGCCTTGTTAGTGATTAATACTGAGTCGAGTTCTAAAAGATTTCTTTTTGTTTCTTTAATGATTTTTTCTTGAAGAAACTCACCTTCACTTTCAAGATCCATGTTTTGCTTGAATGAGTTAAGACCTAAGGCTAGAAGCACTGCGAATACTACGGACAAGAATTCAAAGGCAATTTGTGTGAGTGCTTTTTTCTTCATATGTCTAAAATAAAAAAATGTACTTATTTCAAATTATTTATAGGCATTTGTTTTGATTATTGAATCTCACGACTACATTTAAGTTATAATGAGAAATACAAGCACAACGATTATCACAGACACCATCGGGATTACCCGAGCGGGTGAATGGTAGTTGCGGCTTATTAAATAAACAACCGAAGCGCCATTCTTAAAAAGGATGGCGCTTTTTTATTGTACAGTTATGAAAGTATTAAAATTTGGAGGTACATCTCTTGGTTCTAGCGAGTCAATAAGAAAGGCGAAAAACATTATTGCATCAAGCGATTCTCCAATGATAGTTGTCGTTTCTGCAACAGGAAGTACTACAGATGATCTCCAACGTGTTGGGCATTTGGCTTGTAGTGGAGATCTGTCTTATTTAAGCCTATTGCTTACCATGGAAGAAAGGCATCAGAAAATGTACCATGACTTGGTGCAAAAAGATGAAAGCAATGAAGTAACAGCTGTTTTTGATCAGCTTAGGCAAGTTTGCAAAGGAGTTTACCTTCTCAAGGAGCTCACTGATAGAAGTAAGGATTTTATTCTTGGTGCGGGGGAACTACTTTCAGCTAGTGTAATAAATTCTTATCTGAAGGAGGAAGGAGTAGCTTCTGCTTTTTTTGATTCACGAGAAGTAATAAAGACAGACGATTCTTTTGGAAACGCAACGGTAAACCTTGATAGAACAAAAGAAATACTTGATGAATTGAAAAACCAATTTGTGGATGTAAATGTATTTCCTGGATTCGTTGCATCTACAGATACAGGTCTTATGACGACTCTTGGGAGGGGTGGGTCAGATTATACAGCTTCTATTTTGGCAGGTATTCTTAAAGCTGATGTGCTGGAGATATGGACAGATGTAGACGGTATCATGACAGCAGATCCAAGACTGGTAAAGAGATCGCATACGTTGAATCACGTTTCTTATAAGGAAGCGTTGGAATTGTCTCACTTTGGAGCAAAAGTGATCTATTTTCAAAGCATACTTCCTGTGTTCAAGGAAGGCATACCAGTTAGAGTTAAAAACACATTTTCTCCTGAATCTGAAGGAACACTCATATCCAATGAAAAAGGTGATCCCGATTTGATAAAAGGCATAGCCAGTACGGATGATATTTCGGTTTTATCTGTAAGTGGTAACTACTTAAAGGAAAGTGCAAACTTTTTTGCCAGACTTTTTAGAGTACTCGCAGACAACAACATACAAGTGGTTTTCACCACCTATGCAAATGCAGAATACACAGTAACCTTGGGACTTAAATCTTCAGAGGCAAAAAAAGCATTGAAGGTTGTACAAGCTGAGTTTCGAAATGTTGATGAATCACTTCAATCTTCCGTGATGGAAGAAGGGTATTCATTACTGGCATTGGTAGGAGAAAACATGAAGAATCAGGTAGGGGTGAGTGGAAATATGTTTAATGTATTGGGAAAAAATGGCGTAAGCATAAAGGCAATCGCACAGGGTTCTTCTGAGCGAAATATCTCAGCTATTCTTCCTAAATCTGATCTTAGTAAAGCATTAAATGTTTTACATGAGAGTTTTTTCCTTTCAGAAATGAAAAGAATCAATCTGTTTATTATTGGAACAGGGAATGTTGGTAAGGCATTCTTGAATCAGATCACTAAGCAGTTTTCTTACCTGAAAGAACATCATCATCTCAATATCAAAGTGATTGGCATAGCGAATTCACGGAAAATGATCTTTCAAAAAGATGGTATTCCATTTTCCAAGTGGGAGGGTCTTTTACCTGAAGGTGAAAAATTTTCTAAAGAGGGATTTATTAAGTCCATGACCGATCTAAATTATCGAAACAGTATTTTTATTGATATTACTGCTTCATCAGCCATTTCTGAATTGTATCAAGAAATACTAAGGAAGAGTATCTCGGTAGTGACTCCCAATAAGATTGCGGCTACAAGATCATACAAAGATTATCTGGAGCTCAAGTCTTCAGCAAAGAAATACAGAAGTCAGTTTTTGATAGAGACAAACGTATGTGCTGGACTCCCTGTGCTCTCTACTTTGAACGACCTTGTACGAAGTGGTGATCAGGTAATAAAGCTAGAAGCAGTCTTGTCTGGCACATTGAATTTCTTGTTTAATGAATACGATGGCAGCAGGTCTTTTGCTGAGGTGATTAGGTATGCAAAAGAATTAGGCTATACAGAACCAGATCCTAGGTTAGATATATCGGGCGAAGATGTAATGCGAAAACTGCTTATTCTGATTAGAGAAAGTGGGTATTCGATGGAAATGAAGGAATTAGGTTCAACTTCATTTCTTCCTGAGTCTTGTTTAAAAAGCGCGAGCTTAGAAGAGTTTTATGAGTTGGTAGAGAAAGAGGAAGAATACTTTAGATCGCTTTATAAAGCCTCAGTTGACAATGGGACAAAGTTGAAATTCATAGCTTCATATGAAAACAATAAAGGAAGTGTAAGTTTACGAGAAGTGTCATCCTCACATCCTTTCTATCACCTGGAAGGAAAAGACAATGTTGTACTTTTTTATACCAATCGCTACAATGAGCAGCCGTTGGTGATTAAAGGGGCAGGAGCAGGGGCTGAGGTGACGGCCTCCGGCATTTTTGCAGATGTATTACGAATTGTTCAGTCAGACTAATTGATATGGAAAAGATAAAAGTCTTTGCTCCGGCATCAGTAGCTAATTTAGGATGCGGATACGATACCATTGGATTTGCTGTCGAGTCCATTGGAGAAGAGTTGACGCTTACAAAAAGAAATGATTCTAAATTGGTGATTGACGAAATCTTAGGCGCGGATTTGAGTAAAGACCCAGATCAGAATGTAGCAACAATTGCGATAAAAGCATTACTCTCCCAATTAGCTTCTGATCAAGGATTTGATATTTCAATTCAAAAATTTTTTAAACCAGGGAGTGGTTTAGGGTCGAGTGCAAGCAGTGCTTCAGGCGCTGTGTTTGCCGCTAATGAATTACTTGGAAATCCTTTTTCGAGAAACGAACTCCTGCCGTTTGCTTTGGAAGGAGAGGCATTTGCCTCAAAATGCTATCATGCGGATAATGTTGCCCCCTCTCTATTGGGTGGATTTCAGGTGGTCAGGAGCTATGAACCATTGGATCTTTTTCAGATAAGCACTGACATTGAGTTAAAAGTGCTTATCATTTTTCCTCACGTGCAGATAAAAACAGCAGAGTCAAAGAAGATGCTACCATCAGAAGTTTCGGTTTCGTTAGCCAGGAATCAATGGGGCAATGTTGCAGCCTTGATCCATGCTTTACATGATAAAGATTATTCATTGTTGAAGAGATCGATAGAAGACTTTATTGCAGAGCCAGTTAGAAGCCAGTTCATTCCATTTTATGATGATGTAAAGCAAATTGTTGATGAAGCTGGCTCGGTCGGTTTTAATATCTCAGGGTCAGGCCCTAGTATGTTTGCTTTGTTTAGGGATGATGGTGGAGTTGAAACGGCTATAGATAAGATTGAAAATTTATATCTCAATAGTGATTTCGATTTCAGCTTGTATCGTACGAGTATTGACCTTCAAGGATGTAGAATAATATAAAATGGAATTTTATAGTACCAAGGATAGAACAAATACTGCTTCCTTCAGAGAAGCTGTTTTGAATAGTTTACCAGGAGATACTGGCTTGTATTTTCCTACAGAAATTCCGAAGCTTCAAAAAGAATTCTTGAACACTCTTGGGGATAAAAGATTGCCGGATATTGCATTAGAAGTGTTGAAGCATTTCTGTAAAAAGGATGTTCCAGAAGATAAGCTTATATCCATTTTACAAGATACGTTTACCTTCGATATTCCTTTGACTCAGGTAGGAGAGAATACGCATTGTCTTGAGTTATTTCATGGACCTACGATGGCTTTCAAAGATGTTGGTGCTCGGTTTCTTGCCAGGGTAATGGGCTTTTTTAAGGAGTCAGAGAATAGTGAAACAACCATTCTCGTTGCAACCTCAGGAGATACAGGAGGAGCAGTAGCTTCCGGATTCTACAATCAGCCCGGAATCAATGTCGTGATTCTATATCCACAAAGTAAAGTGACAGCACTGCAAGAGCATCAGATGACTACTTTGGGAGGAAACATTCAAGCAATAAAGGTAAATGGAGATTTTGATGACTGTCAGGCATTGGTGAAGCAAGCGTTTCTAGATAAGCATTTAAGTAGTCAAATGAATTTATCTTCTGCTAACTCCATTAATATAGCTCGGTGGCTTCCACAGTCGGTTTACTATTATGTTCCGTATATAAATATGGGGTTAGAGGAGCAGTTAGTCTTCAGTGTACCTAGTGGAAATTATGGAAACATTACGTCAGGAATTTTAGCCAAGAAAATGGGGCTCCCTATTCACCGGTTTATTGCCGCTTCCAATGCTAATGATGTTGTTCCTAGGTACCTTATAGAGGGAGAGTATCGACCCAAAGAAACAGTTCCAACCATTTCTAATGCAATGGATGTAAGTATGCCTAGCAATTTTACCAGACTACAAACATTGTATGATAATGATATTGCCGCTATTCGAAGGGATATTACAGGTTTTAGTATGGACGATGAGGAAACAAAGCTTGCAATAAAGAAATGCTTTGAGAGAAATGAATACATCATGGATCCTCATAGTGCTATAGGCTATCAGGCACTTCAAGACTCACTGAAGGAAGGAGAAAAGGGGGTTTTCTTGGGGACAGCTCATTATTGTAAGTTTCTCCCAACGATGAATGATACATTGGGAACTGAGCTGTCCATTCCAGATGTTGCACAACCACTCCTTGAGAAGGAGAAGATATTCATTGAGATGGAAACTAATTATGAGCAGTTTAAAGAGTTTCTGGTGAGTTGAATATTTTTTTAAATTAATGCTTTTAGACGCTCGAATAGTGTCAATCACCGTCTGTGATTTCTGCAATCAAATCGACTTCTAACTTTGCGCTGGGTTCATACAATCTACTCACCTGCACCCAACTAGCAGCAGGATAGTCGCCTTGATAAAACTCTTTTCTTGCATCATTGTATTTTTTCATTGTTTCTATGTCCGTAGTATAGAGGGTTTCTTTCACTACATCTTTAGGAGTGGCTCCAAACGACTTCAAACATTCTTCTAATGTTTGATAAAGCCTCGTGATACCATCTAGACTTAAGTCACTTGTCGGAACTCCTGATACATATATGGTATTGCCAACCTTCACAACCTGTGCATATCCTGCGCTTTCGCTTTGTTTAGCAGGGTTGTCCCAATGCCATTTTTCTTTGACAATTGATGTCTTTTCGTATTCGACTTTCTCTTCCTGTTCTAGGCTGCTATCCGTTTTGCAACTATTGATGATAAATACAATTGAAAAAATACAAACTAGCCGTATGTTCTTAATCAAATTGATTTTTATGATGTCAATATTTTTTTGTTTCAAGTTTACCATGATACTCAAAGTTTAAAGTGACAAGCGAGATATTAATGACTTGATAAAAAAGAAGGGCTTTCATAGCACCTTGCTCCCATAATGTACAAGCCAAGACCAGTTTATAAAATTAAATATACTTGTTGGACTTTCCAGAAATCCGATAAACTTCCAGATCGTGGATAACCTTATGTTTATTTATCTTTTGTTAGCGGTTCATTTCTTATTCGATTTTAAAAAGAAACTTAAAAGTAGTGTGAAAGCTAAGCCAGTAATAAGATTACCTACGAAGGAGTAAAAACTTTGCACAGAAGTGCTGTAATATTTTTTCTTCTCTAGTAGTTTTATTTCCAGTTTTTCTGCTGAAACATTTGCTTCTTGCATTTTCATTTTCGTGGCGTTAAGCGTCTCAGAAACATAGTCGGGATAAAGCAATTCATAAAACACATAGGTAAATACGATACTAAACGCAGCTGTTGATAAGCTTAAAACAAGCCCTTGTAAAAGTGCTTCTTTGTATGATATGATTTGACTATTCAGTTCTTTCCTCTTTCTGATAGCGAAATAAATACCAAACAGTAAAAAGAGATAAAGCATTAAAAACAGAATTGTACCTCCAACCATTTCATTATCTAATGAAATAGCCTTAGGGCCAAGCAGTTTTAGCCAAATGAGTGTGAGCATTAATGCACTTCCTGAAAATGCAACTACGAATCCGTAAATGATAGGTGCTTTGAATTTTATCATCTTCTTTAATCTTTTTGTTTCGACAAAATTCATTGCAGTATCATAGTATTCCAATTGAAAAGGGGTGGAAAAAAAGGTGGAATTAGTGATTTACTACTTTTCTAAAACCTTATTACTCAAAAAACCAAGTTCTCTCCTATTCTTAATTCCTGTTTTTTTATAAATGTTGTTGATATGTGTTTTGACAGTAGAAATGTCAACGAACAACTCGTCTGCAATTTGTTGGTTCCTTTTACCCAAGGAAACTAGCTCAATGACTTGTTTCTCTCGCTCTGAAATTTGATTATGGTATGCTATTTCAAAGTCTTCATTTTTCTTATTTGTTCCAAGTGTCATTCCAAGCCAGCAGACTAAAGTTATAAATGGAACTAAAAATAGTGAGTTTATATTATTGATTTCTACGATTCCAAAGCTCGAAGAATAGTGGAAAATATTAAAAATCAACACACCTAATACGACAAGTATTGTCAATATGGCTAAGACTCTATTTTTCTTAATTATGTCTGTCATTTCGTATGCTTTTTTTCAATGATCATCAACGACTTGATAAAAAACGTAGAGATTGAATAGCTCCTTGTTTTCCTTGACCTACGAATTTATTTTTTGTTAAGTGACTTATTTCACCAGTTGTTCCAATTCTTCTCTGTTTTCCAGTTCGGGGTACAACTTTGTTACTATCCCGTAACTATAAAATTCAGCTTTCATTCTGAGGCTGTCAGAAATCAAATCACTATCGTTGCTATAAAACTCCTCAACAGTTCCATCATTTTTAATCATGCTGAAAGTTGCAGCTGGTACAATATAAGGGTCTGGAACATATTCTTTTAATTTCAAATTTTCAAACACAACATCTGAAAGAAATGATGTTATATCGTGTAGTTGAATTTTTTCTGAGTAAGAAGTACAATCAAAGCAAACTAATAATTTAGTTCCTGGGGTTAGTTTATATTGGATAGTAATTTCTTGATTCACCAATTCTTCAAAACCAAACATATCCAAGAAAACTAACGTGTCATTTGTGACCGTTTTAACCGTCATAGCTGTTGTTAAATAGTCACTTGGCATAATCAGCTCTTCGCCTACAGATAATATTATGGCTTTAGTTAGTGTGGATTCATTCATTAATGCTTCATCCGAGATGGTGTCTTCTGGAATTTCTAATTGCTGAGAAACGACTTCTTCAGTCACTGCTGGTGTCTCTTTGTCAACACCGCTATTATCTGTTGTTCCACTTTGATGATTACAAGAGAAGCAAAATATCCCAATCACTGTTAAGATAAGATAGGTGAATTTATTTTTCATATATTTCTGGTAAAAGGCTGTGTGCTGACACTGGATTTAATACTTGTAAAATAGTGAAGTCTGCTAGTGCCTCCAAAGTTTGTAGAAGGCAGTTCATGATGAAGTGAAAAACTCTATCGAACTGAAAACAATAGAATGAACCTCAGTTTCTTGGCGGAAGACTCACGGTTAAGAACCAATGCAGATCTTGAGGAGTAGTTTAGGCGAACTTTCGTTTTAAGAAATAACCGATTTCTAATTCAAGTTCTCTATATCTTGCTTCTGAATTTGAGCCTTCTCTGATCATAAAGGGTAAAAAGAAAAGAATAAATCCTGTTATGTAACCAAGTGTTCGTGAAACCTTTTCAAAAGTTGAATGCGAATCAACTGATATTTCATTTTCATTCACTGATATTTCAGCACCCACTAAAGTTGACTTAGTAATTAAAATGTTTTTATTGCCTAAACCAAATGTCTTAATGGAGTATTGATTTGAAAATCTTTGTTTCAAGATTTCTGTTAATTCTTTTATAGGAGGTGCTTTTTTAGACAATTGGATTCTCATTTGGATATAGAGTTAGAAACTCTACTTCTTTACGACAAAACTAAGATTAAGGTTGATTATTGTCTAGCTCTCGATTTACTGTTAATTCCTTTCTCATTGCTTCCTTCGTCGCTCGTGTTTTGGACTGACTCTTCATATCTGATTCATATTTTTCATGTATCTCAGTCCATTGTTGAGCTTGTTCATCTGTTAAACTGAGCTCTCTGGTAGCACGTTTTATCATTTCCTCAGCAGAGGGTCTTTCTGGTCTATGACCTCCCTCTTTAGGCCCTTGTGACCAAGCAAGCATAACTAAAATCATCAATGAGAGTGTTAAAGTAATTTTTTTCATCTGTTGTACATTTTAAAGTGAATTTGAATTTTTTAAAGTTTTGATGTCGGCAATCAATTGATTGATTGCCGCTTTGTTAAGTCCATTATAAATGCCACGAATACGTCTTTCATGATCAATCAGAATGAAATTTTCAGTATGTATAAAATCTTCAGGTTCTTTTTCTAAACCCAGATCTTCTTCCACAAAGTATTGATTTCTACCTAAGTCATAGATTTCATTGCGATCCCCCGTGAGTAAATGCCATTTTCCGTCTACTACACCCTTCATGTCCGCATAGTCCCTGAGTATAGCCACACTGTCATACCCAGGTGTCACCGAATGTGAGAGAATAATGATAGCCTCATCTTCCAAAAAAGCTTTCTGGACCATTAGCATGTTAGAGGTCATTTTTGGACAGATACCTGGACAGGTAGTGAAGAAAAAATCAGTTACAAATATTTTTCCATCTACGTCTTTTTGTGTCAATGTATCTCCTAGTTGATTGATCAAAGAAAACGATGGGATTTGATGAAAATCCTCCGGAACTTCCTTTGATGAAGCAAACCACTTTGGCGTAAATGTGGCCTCATTGTAATAGGGCAATTGACCCACTCGACTGGTTTCCCTGCCAGGTGAGCTACAATCTATTGCGGTAAGAGCAAGAAGGATGAATATGTATTTAGTCATATGGCTATCAGAATATTGGAAGTAATAGTTAAAAGATATTTTCGTACTTCCATAGTTTCTATTTCAACTATAGACGTGATTGCGTTTCCTAATCCCTCGGAGGACGGGGTGCTCTCTTTCTTCGCCAATTAGAATGATTGTGATATCCTTGATAATCAGTCCAAAACGAGATTTTTGCTGTTCATTTAAAATCGATTTTAATTCTTCGAAGTGTTTATAGGTATACTCAAGTTTCGCGGATTCTATTTTCAATATCTCATTTCTGATCTGTTCAACAGAGGCGGTGGAATGGATATTAAGCGTTTCGATATAGTCTTTCATCAATCCATAAGGCTTCATCATCCATTTCCTAGCAGAGAAATAAAATTAGCAGTGATAATTCAATTCATCCTGCATCATCTTTTCTCTTTATTCTTTTTTAGTTCGTACGGTTTCATCCTCTAACCCATAGCAAAGAGCCGCTTTTTTTAACCCAAAAATTCTTCCTTCCCGAGCTTCATAGTTGGCATATAGGGCACCATTTTTCCTAAACGCTTTTTGCAGGCCTTCCTCTTTTCCCATATTGAGGTTTAAAACGTTAAAAAGCTCTCCAGTTGGATACCATTTCTTTTGTTCCCCATGTGCTTTGCCTTTGCGAAAATTGTAGTGAGCAATTAACACATGTGTTGAATCATTAGCCCATATTTTTTTCTCCCCGTGTTGTTTTCCTTGATGGTAATTAGAAACATTTTTAAAATGCCCATCGGGATACCATTTAATAGCCTCGTTCTGCTTTTTTCCATCTAAAATTCCAATTCTTTCCATCAAAGTACTGTCTGGATAATAGCTGACAGCAAATCCTGAATAGGGTTGCCCATTTAATAGCCATAACGATATTTGATGATCATAATGCAAGGTGGACTTTACGGTGGTAATATTTGGCACTTCCAGAAAGATTTCAGCACTATCGCTTTCTGGAGATTGTGCTTTTTCTGCGGAACAGCCAATCAGTAGAAAGCTAGCCAGCAAAGACATCCAAAAAATAATTTTCATTTTAATGTTTAGAACTTCCATAATTCAACCAACAAAGAAGCCATCTGTCATAAAGATGAATGACGGCTTCTTCTCAATCAATAATTTAAGCTGTGGCTACATGATACTGCTAGGAGTACCCTGGAGATCAAAAGCAAAAAGTGCGATGATATTTCCTAAATAAAACTCGTTGATGATGTGGTAATGATAAAATGCTTCATCGCCATGTTGTGTGGATGAAGTGTGACCACCTGAAACGTCCAGGTCTGCTGGGTGATCTCCCAGAGAATTACACTTTCTTCCATAAATAAGGAATCCATCTGCCATGATACCGACCAGTTCTTCATCATCATGAGAGAGTACGGTATTTTCAGGAACATCATACGACTCAATATGGTAGTGATAACCACTAGGACCATTGTGAGCTCCCGCATAATCAAACGTTTGGACAATTTCTTCTTCTATGGGACGATTAGGACCTTCCGTGTCATTGAAAATAGGAACACCAGTCACAGAAATACCAATAGGGCCTAATCCGGTAGCTGAACTGGAAGCGGCTATTTCTGGCGCAGCAGAAACAGTAACAGTTAAACTTCGATCGCCACCAATGCGACCGGGTGTTTGACGTGTAGCAACTACAGGTTCAATATATAATGGATCCGTCTCTTCCCAGTAAGGAGATGTATGATTGGGCAAACCATTTGTTTCAATGGTAATTTCATCGCCATCAAAAGAGACAGTTACGGCATCTGGATTAAACTCGTCAAAAGCAGATACAGGTGTAGCAACTCCAGTTGATGTTGTATCATCTTCTCCACAAGAGGTGAGCACAATAGTGGTACTCATTAAGGCGATGAATAGAAATGTTAAGTGTCTCATTTACTACAAGGTTTATTTTAAACATACGTTTAGTTGTTTGGACGTACTATTTTTCAATATCCCTCGCTTCTATTCTATTTTTTGCCTTTCTTTTTGAGCAAGTAATTAGGCCCACCAGATAATAGCTATTAACCTTTAGCTTCCCTTCCTATAACTATTTAAAGAAGCTGAATTTAATAACTTAAAGATAAGGACGTCAAGTGAGAACCACGCGCTAACCAGGTAACGATGTTACGTTGACCTATTGGGCGATTTGGTACTTGACGCCC